>JBBINN010000152.1:0-7308 GCA_037443885.1 Gammaproteobacteria bacterium
CTGCGCGCGCACCCAGGCCGGGTCGAAGTTCGCGCCGGTGAACTTCGCATAGGCGGCCGTGGGGATGCCGTGGCGCGCCAGGAACTCCTTCGTGAACGCCTTGCTGCCCTCGAGCTGCGCGGCGGCCTTGCGCGGCCCGAAGCAGCGCAGCCCCGCCGCGGCGAAGGCATCGACCACTCCCAGCACGAGCGGCGCCTCGGGTCCCACGATCGTGAGCCCGACGCCCTCGCGCCGCGCGAGCGCGACCAGCGCGTCGACGTCCTCGGCCGGCACCGCGACGTTGCGGCAGCGCGGCTCGAGCGCGGTGCCGGCGTTGCCGGGCGCGACCAGCACCTCGTCCACGCGCGGCGACTGCGCCAGCTTCCACGCCAGCGCATGCTCGCGGCCGCCGCCGCCGATGACCAGTACCTTCACGTTCAGTGCCTGAAATGCCGCATGCCGGTGAATACCATCGCCATGCCGTGCTCGTCCGCCGCGGCGATGACCTCGGCGTCGCGCACCGAGCCGCCCGGCTGTATGACCGCGCGGATGCCGAAGCCGGCCGCAACGTCGAGGCCGTCGCGGAACGGAAAGAAGGCGTCGGAGGCCATCACGGCGCCCTCGACCTCGAGCCCCTCCTCGCGGGCCTTCATGGCGGCGATGCGGCTCGACACGACGCGGCTCATCTGTCCGGCCCCGACGCCGAGCGTCTGCCCTTCGCGCACGAAGACGATGGCGTTCGACTTGACGAACTTGCACACGCGCCACGCGAAGGCGAGGTCGGCGGTCTCGGCCCCCGTGGGCGCCCGCCGCGTGACGACCCGGAGATCGGACGGGCCTGCCATGCCGTCGTCGCGCGTCTGGACCAGCAGGCCGCCGGCGACGCTCCTGAGCTCGAGCCCCGGGCCCGTGCCGGGGTCGGCGGTCCCCGTGGCGAGTACGCGCAGGTTCTGCTTGCTGCGCGTCACCTCGAGGGCGTCGGGCTCCACGGCCGGCGCGACGATCACCTCGACGAACTGGCGCCGCACGATCTCCGTCGCCGTCGCCGCGTCGAGCGGGCGGTTGAGGGCTATGATGCCGCCGAAGGCCGAGGTAGGGTCCGTGCGGTGCGCCCGATCGTAGGCCTCGAGCGGCGTCACGCCCAGGGCGACGCCGCAGGGATTGGCGTGCTTGACGATGACGCAGGCGGGCGCATCGAACTGCCGCACGCACTCGTAGGCGGTGTCTGCATCGGCGATGTTGTTGTAGGAGAGCTCCTTGCCCTGCAGCTGGGCCGCGCTCGCCACGCTCGCGGCCCGCGGCGTCGCGTCGGCGTAGAACGCTGCGCGCTGGTGCGGGTTCTCGCCGTAGCGCAGGTCGAGTTTCTTGACGAACCCGAGGTGCAGCGCGGGCGGGAAGGCGGGCTCGTCCGCCGCGGCCGATCTTGCCGCGAGGTACTCCGCGACCATGGTGTCGTAGCGTGCGGTGTGGGCATAGGCTTTGGCCGCGAGCCGCTGTCGCGTCGCGAAGGACAGCCCGCCGCCCGTGGCGATCTCGTCGAGCGCGGCCGCGTAGTCGGCAGGGTCCGTGAGCACGGCGACGTGCGCATGGTTCTTCGCGGCGGCGCGCAGCATCGCAGGGCCGCCGATGTCGATGTTCTCGATCGCGTCCTCGTAGCCGCAGCCCGGCCGCGCGATGGTCGCTGCGAAGGGGTAGAGGTTGATCACCAGCAGGTCGATCGGCGCGATGCCGTGCTCGACCATGACCGCATCGTCCGTTCCGCGGCGGCCGAGCAGGCCGCCGTGGATACGCGGATGCAGCGTCTTCACACGTCCGTCCATGATCTCGGGAAAGCCCGTGTAGTCGGCCACTTCCCGCACCGGGATGCCGGCCCCGGACAGCGTCCGCGCCGTGCCGCCGGTGGAGAGGATCTCGACGCCGAGGCCGTGCAGCGCGCGGGCCAGTCCCTCGATGCCCTGCTTGTCGGAGACGCTGATCAGCGCCCGCCGGATGGTCGTCATTCGGATTCCCCGGGAGGATGCCTGGCTGCAGGGTACCGCCGTCAGTCCGACAGGCCGTATTCGCGCAGCTTCTTCCGCAGCGTGCCGCGGTTGATGCCGAGGATCGTGGCAGCGCGGCTCTGGTTGCCGTCGGCGTAGTCCATCACAGACTTGAACAGCGGCAGCTCGACCTCGCGCAGGACGAGCTCGTACAGCCGCGCCGGGCGATGGCCGTTCAGGCTGCTGAAATAGGCGCCCAGCGCCTCCTCGGCATGGCTCCGCAACGGGATGGCCTGCTGCGAGCCGCCGCGCGGGAGGGGTGGGCGGCGCTTCGACGGCGCCTTCTTGCTGGCGGTCATGTCTGTACGGTCCCCGAGCCGCTTTGCGCGTGTATTTTTCAGGCCGCGCGCGTCATGCGCGCCTCGGCCTCGCCCAGGAAGCGGTCCGCCAACGACAGCTGGAGCGCGGCATCGGGCGTGGTCATGAGTTCCACCGGCGGGCGGGGTGCGCCCGGAAGCTGCTTCGCGTACCACGCGACGTGCTTGCGGGCCATGCGCACGCCCTGGTCCGCGCCGTAGAAACCGTGCAGCGCCTCCAGGTGCCCGAGAATGATAGCACGGACCTCCGCGGGCGACGGCGGTCCGGACGCGCGCCCGGTGGCGAGCTGGGACCTGATCTCGCGGAAGATCCACGGCCGGCCGAGGGCGCCGCGGCCGATCATGATGCCGGCGGCCCCGGTGGCGGCGAGCACGGCCTCGGCCTGCTGCGCGCAGTTTATGTCACCGTTGGCCAGCACGGGGATCCGGACGGACTCGACCACCGCGCGCGCCGTCTCGTGTTCGGCCTCGCCCTCGAACATCTGCTCGCGCGTGCGGCCGTGAATCGCGAGCGCGGCAACGCCGATGTCCTCCGCCATGCGGGCGATAGCCACTGCATTGCGCCGGCCGGCGTCCCAGCCGGTCCGGATCTTGAGAGTCACGGGCACGTCCACCGCGGACACGACCGTCTCCAGGATTTCCCGGACCAGCGTTTCGTCGCGCATCAGCGCCGAGCCGGCGGCGCGGCTGCAGACCTTCTTCGCCGGGCAGCCCATGTTGATGTCGATGACATCCGCGCCGAGCTCGGCATTGAGTCGCGCGGCCTCGGCGAGCATGCGCGGGTCGGCGCCGGCGATCTGCACCACGCGGGGTCGAGGCTCGCCGGCATGGTCGAGCCGCAAGCGCGACTTGGGGCTGTTCCATAGCCGCGTATCGGCGGTGACCATTTCCGAGGCGGCGATGCCTGCGCCGAGGCGGCGGCACAGCATGCGGAAGGGCCGGTCCGTCACGCCGGCCATGGGTGCCAGCGCGAGCGCCGGGTCGACCGTCCAGCTGCCGATCCTCATCGGACGGCCGCCGCGGGACTGGCGCAGCGGACGCCATCGGCGGTGGCCAGGCACAGGTCGAGCTCGTAGCCGACCGCATCGCGGCCGGGGTCGACGAACACGATCTCGGCGTCCGCGCGTTGCCCTGCGCCGAGCAGGCGGGCCGTGGAAGCCGCGCCTCCGGGCAGGTAGTCGGCGGCCTCGACGTCGCGGACGCCAATGGTGTTGCCGAAGCGGTCCTGCAGCGACAGGCGCAACAGCGGGTAGGGCTGGGCGAATGCCGCGCGGTTGACGATGCTCGCACGCAACCGCAGGCGGTCCGGCCGGGTCGCGTCGCTGGTCGCGCCCCACTGACGCAGCTCGAAGGCGGTGAGGTCGGCCGGTGGATCCAGCGGCAGGCCGAACGACTGATAGGCGCCGAGGACCCACGGTCCCGCCAGCGGATGCCGTGCGAGGTCTTCGCGCCAGAAGTGCACCGCCTGTGCGGCGAGGGCGACGACGAGCAGCGTCGCGGCGATCGCCCAGGGCCAGCGGCGCGCGTCGTCCTCCTCGCGGTCGGCCGGCGGCAGGCCGAGGGCGTCGCGGGCCTCGAGGCCGAGCGCTGCCTCGTCCTTCGGGGCCGAGCGGGCGGCGAGATCCCGGCGCAGCTCCTCGGGAATGAGGATGCGGGGCTGCCCGGCGGTTTCGGATGCCGCAGCAGGCTCGGCAATCGCGCGGGAGGCGGCCGCTTCGTGGGCTCGATCTGGCGTGTCTGGCACGGGGCGCAACCCGCCCTCGTCCGGCCGCAGGATCTGCGGCTCGTCGCCGGACGGCTCGCCGTCGCGCGGCTCCTCCAGCAGGAGGATCGGGAATTCATCCGTCGGCTCGAGGTCGTCCCGCAGGGTGGGCGCCTCGACATCCGGACGCTCCTCGTGCACTTCGATCCCGCTCAGGTCCTCGAGCGAGGCTCGCTCGAAGCCCTGCAGCAGCCGCTCATCCGCCGACTCGTCAACCGGCGCGCCGTCGCCGCCGGCATCGGCATGCGCCGGCCCGGCGAGGACGAAGACGCGGTCGAGGTCCTCGGCGCTGCCATGGAACTCGAGCGCCTCCGGGGCAGGCTCGTCGGAGGATTCGGCATCGTGCGCTGGCTCGTCCAGGCCCTGCGCGGGCGGCGCCTCGCGAGGCTCGTCCTCGGCTGGCCCCGGCTCTTCGCCGGCCGGCGGCGTCGAGGCGGCGACGACTTCCGTCTCGGCCTCCGGCGACGAGAGTTCGATCAGCTCGTTGCCCGGCAGCTCCTCGACGGTGATCGTGTCCTCGGGCGGCTGGTCCGCGAGCAGGGCGCGCGGCTCGTCGCGCAGCGACTCCAGCGCATTGAAGCCGGTGGAGCAGATTCCGCAGCGGACGGCGCCCTGCGCGACGCGCAGCACGTCCGCCGTGACACGGAAGACCGTCCCGCAGTCCGGGCATTGGGTGTACAAGGTCCTACCCCGCGCGCCTGCGCCCGGCCAGCAGGGCCCAGCCGCTGCGGGTGCCGTGCGCGCCGATATCAAACCATGGCTGATAGGCCTGCGCCACGTCCGCGGCCTGCTCGTCCAGCAGGCCGGCAAGAACGATGCGGCCGCCGGCGCGCGTGAGCTGCGCCAGTCGCGGGGCGAGTTCGATCAGCGGCCCCGACAGGATGTTTGCGACCACCACATCGAATCCGGTCTGTGCGAGCTCGTCGGCGGGCAGCACCGTCAGCGCGGCCGCGAGCCCGTTCCGCGTCGCGTTCTCGCGCGTGGCGATGAGCGCCTGCGGATCGATGTCCACGGCGGTGACGGGGCCGGCGCCGAGCGCGAGCCCGGCGAGCGCGAGGATGCCGGACCCGCAGCCGTAGTCGAGCAGCGACTCGCCGGCAAGCCCGGCCCCGTCCAGCCATTCCAGGCAGAGGGCGGTGGTGGGGTGGGTGCCGGTGCCGAAGGCGAGGCCCGGGTCGAGCTCGATCACGACGGCGTCGGGATCGGGGGCGGCCTGCCCGCCCGGGCAGATCCACAGGCGGCGCCCGAAACGCATCGGACGGAAGTCCCGTAGCCACTCCCGTTCCCAGGGCCGGTCCTCGAGCTGTTCGAGCGCTGCGTCACCGGGCGACAGCCCGAGCGCGGCGGCGATCGACCGGGCCACTTCCGCGCCGGCCGGCCCGTCGGGCAGCAGCGCAGTCAGGCGCACGCTCGGCCACAGCGGTGTCTCGCCCGGCGCGGGCTCGAGGACAGGATCGTCGGCCGCATCCGCCAGAGTGACGGCGAGCGCCCCGCACTCGAAGCACGCGTCCTGCGCGGCCTCCGGATCGCGGCTGCCGAGGGCGACTACCAGCTGTCGGACGGGCATCGGCGGGCTACTTGAGGCCGAGCCGGCGCTCCAGGTAGTGGATGTCCAGGCCACCCTGGCCGAAGGCCGCGTGGTTGAAGATCTCATGGTGCAGGGCGGTGTTGGTCCTGATGCCCTCGACCACCATCTCGGAGAGCGCATTGCGCATGCGGGCGATCGCCTCCTGCCGGGTCGCGCCGTAGGCGATCACCTTGGCGATCAGCGAGTCGTAGAAGGGCGGCACGTTGTAGCCGCTGTAGACGTGGCTGTCGACGCGCACGCCCGGCCCGCCGGGCGCGTGCCAGCGCTTGATCGGGCCGGGCGACGGGGCGAAGGTCTTGGGGTCCTCGGCGTTGATGCGGCACTCGATGGCGTGGCC
The DNA here is from genome assembly GCA_037443885.1 of Gammaproteobacteria bacterium. Classification (GTDB taxonomy): domain Bacteria; phylum Pseudomonadota; class Gammaproteobacteria; order Steroidobacterales; family Steroidobacteraceae; genus SG8-30. The sequence continues at coordinate 6,023 of JBBINN010000152.1, forward strand.
GCGGATCTCGACGTCGCCCTGTCCGAAGGGCAGCGGCTCGCCGGCCGCGATCAGCAGCTGGAGCTTGACGATATCCACGCCGGAGACGATCTCCGTCACCGGGTGCTCCACCTGCACGCGCGTGTTCATCTCGATGAAGTAGAACTCGCCGTCCTGATAGAGGAACTCGAGCGTACCGGCGCTGCGGTAGCCCACGGCCGCGCAGGCCGCGCAGACGCGCTCGGACATCTCGAGGCGCTGCGCGGGCGTGATGCCCGGCGCGGGCGCTTCCTCGATGATCTTCTGGCGACGGCGCTGCAGGGAGCAGTCGCGCTCGCCGAGCGAGACGACGTTGCCGTACTGGTCGCCGATCACCTGGAACTCGATGTGCCGCGGCTTCTCGAGGAACTTCTCCATGTAGACGGTATCGTTCCCGAAGGCCGCGAGGGCCTCGGCCTTGGCGACGTTGATGGAGCTCGCGAGCGTGGCCTCGCTGTGCACCACGCGCATGCCGCGGCCGCCGCCGCCGCCGGAGGCCTTGATGATGACCGGGTAGCCGATGTCCCGCCCGATCCGGAAGCACTCGTCGAGGTCCTCCGGCAGCGGGCCTCCCGAGCCCGGCACGCAGGGAACGCCGTGCTCCTTCATGACCGAGATCGCCGATACCTTGTCACCGAGCAGCCGGATGGACTCGCTGCGCGGGCCGACGAAGATGAAGCCGCTCTGCTCCACGCGCTCGGCGAAGTCCGCGTTCTCGGACAGGAAGCCGTAGCCGGGGTGGATGGCCACTGAGTCGGTGACCTCGGCCGCGCTGATGATGGCCGGCATGTTCAGGTAGCTGTCCTTGGATTGCGGCGGGCCGATGCAGACGGTCTCGTCGGCCAGCAGGACATGCTTGAGGCTCTGGTCGGCAGTGGAGTGGACCGCGACGGTCCTGATGCCGAGCTCGCGGCAGGCGCGCAGGATGCGCAGCGCGATCTCGCCGCGGTTCGCGATGACGAGCTTCTCGAACATCGCCTTACTCGATCACGAACAGCGGCTGGCCGAACTCGACCGGCTCGCCGTTGCGCGCGAGCATCGACGCGACCCGGCCCGCCTTGTCCGACTCGATCTGGTTCATCATCTTCATCGCCTCGATGATGCACAGGACGTCGCCCTGCTTGACCTCGTCACCCACCTCGACGAAAGGCTTCGCGCCGGGCGCCGGTGACGCGTAGAAGGTGCCGACCATCGGCGCGGTCACGACGTTGTCCGCGCTGGCGGCGGCGGCGGCCGGGGCCGGCGCCGCGCCGCTGGGGGCGGGCGGC
>JBBINN010000153.1:0-7291 GCA_037443885.1 Gammaproteobacteria bacterium
CGGTGTTCGTGCCGCTCGCCTTCCTCGGTGGAGTCACCGGCCAGTTCTACAGCCAGTTCGCGGTGACCATCGCCGCCTCGGTGCTGATCTCGGCCTTCAATTCGCTGACGCTCTCGCCGGCGCTGGCCGCGGTGCTGCTCAAGCCCCGCGACGCACCGCCGGATGCCCTCGGCCGCGGCATCGAGCGGGTCTTCGGCCCCGTGTTCCGGCGCTTCAATGCCTTCTTCAACCGCAACGCCGAGCGCTACTCGCGCAGCATCGGCGGCGTGATCGGACGCGCACCGTGCCTGCTGGTCGTCTATGGCGTGCTGACACTCGTCACGGTCGTCGGCTTCCGGGCGGTGCCGGGCGGCTTCATCCCGACGCAGGACAAGCAGTACCTGTTCGCGGCGCTGCAGCTGCCGGAGGGCGCGACCATCGACCGGACCGAGGCGGCGATCCGCAAGATGGGCGAGATCGTGATGGCGACGCCGGGGGTCGCGAGCATCGTGCAGCTGCCGGGCCTCAACGCGGTGCACTTCACGAACACGCCGAATGCGGGCCTGGCCTTCATCGGTCTCGAACCCCCGGGCGCAGGCAGGCCCGAGGCGGCCGACATCGCCACGCGGCTCAACATGCAGTTCGCGGGCATCCAGGAAGGGCTCGCCTTCGCCCTGCTGCCGCCGCCGGTGCTCGGGCTCGGTAATGCGAGCGGCGTGGAGCTCTACGTGCAGGACCGCGCCGGCGTCGGCTTCGCAGAGCTCGACCGGCAGACGCAGGCCCTGGTCGGCGCGATCCGCGGCGAGCCGGGCTTCGATCCCTTCGGCACCTTCAGCGCCTTCCAGTCGAACGTGCCGCAGCTCGACGCGAAGGTGGACCGCGTGCGCGCCAAGGAGCAGGGCCTGGCGCTCACGGACGTGTACGAGACGCTTCAGGTGTACCTCGGGTCGGCCTACGTGAACGACTTCAACCTGTTCGGGCGCACCTACGGCGTGTATGCGCAGGCGGACGCGCCGTTTCGCAGCGAGGTGTCCGACCTGTCCCGGCTGAAGCTGCGCGGATCGGGCGGCGAGATGGTTCCGCTGTCGAGCGTCGTCGAGCTGAGGCCGGGCTTCGGCCCCGACCCCGTGATCCGCTACAACGCCTATCCCGCGGCAGACATCGCGGCCGGCGTCAATCCGGCCGAGCTGTCGTCCACCCAGGCGCTCGAGCGCGTGCGTGAGCTCGCGGCGCAGTTGCTGCCGCGCGGCCTCGGCCTCGAGTGGACCGGGCTGACCTATCAGCAGGCGACGCAGGGCAATGCCGCCATCCTGGTGTTCCCGCTGTGCGTGCTGCTCGTGTTCCTGGTGCTCGCCGGACTGTACGAGAGCTGGTCGCTGCCGCTCGCGATCATCCTGATCGTGCCGCTGTGCCTGCTCTCCGCCATCGGCGGGATCTGGCTGGTGAACCTCGTGCACGGCCTGTGGCTCGCGGTCTCGCCACCGGCCTACCCGCCCAGTTTCCTGGACAACAACATCTTCACCAAGATCGGCTTCGTGGTGCTGATCGGGCTCGCCTGCAAGAACGCCATCCTGATCGTCGAGTTCGCGCGCGACCTCGAGGAGCAGGGCCGCGGCATCGTCGAGGCGGCCGTCGAGGCAGCGCGCCTCAGGCTCCGGCCCATCATGATGACGAGCTTCGCCTTCATCGCCGGCGTCGTGCCGCTGGTGTTCGCGTCCGGGGCAGGCGCCGAGGTGCGCCACGTCATGGGCGTCACGGTCATCTCCGGCATGCTGGGGGTGACCTTCTTCGGCCTGTTCTTCACCCCGGTGTTCTATGTCGTGATCCGCCGGCTGGTGGAGGGACGCAGGCAGCGCCGCGCCGCGCGCGTGGCGGCGGGAGGCGGCCATGCGTAGCGCCGTCCTCGCGCTGCTGGTGGCGCTCGGGCTCGCCGGCTGCACCGTGGGGCCGCGCCATGTCGAACCGAAACCGGAGGTGCCGTCGCGTTTCGACCAGGCCGACGAGCAGCCCGTGGAGCCCGCCGCGCCGGCCTCGACGCTCTGGTCGGCCTTCGGCAGCGCCGAGCTGGACGCCCTGCTCGCGCGCGCGGTCGAGGCGAACCAGGGGCTGGCCGAGGTGGCCGCGCGCCTCGCCGAGACACGGGCCCTGGCCGGCCTCGTGCCCTATGCCTTCGTCCCCACGATCACTGCCGGCGCCGACGTGCTGCGCCAGCAGGACAGCCTGCGCGACCCGAGCATCCTCGAGCGGATCGGCGAAACCGAGACATGGAGCGCGGGATTCGACGCGGTCTGGGAGATCGACCTGTTCGGCAGCCTGCGCAACCAGTCGAGGGCGATCTACCGGCGCGTGGACGCCGACACCGCGGCGCTCCGGGCGGTGCGCCAGTCCGTGGTGGCCGAGACGGCGCAGGCCTGGTTCGCGCTGCTCGGTGCGCGCGAACGCCTGGCGCTCCTGCAGCAGCAGCAGGCGAATCTCGAGGAGAGCGTGCGCATCCTGCAGGCCCAGCTCGGCGCCGGCCGCGCGACGGCCTTCGATGTCGCGCGCGCCGAGGCGCAGGCCCGGTCCGTGGCCGCGGCGGTGCCGGAGGCCGAGGCCGAGCGGGTTCGCCAGGAGCAGCGGCTCGCCGTGCTGACCGCATGGCCGCTGGATGACCTGCGCGCGCAGCTGGATCCCGGCGCCGCGATGCCCGACCTGCCGGCGTCCGTCAGCACCGGCACGCCCGAGGCATGGCTCCGCCGCCGCCCCGACATCCGCGAGGCCGAGCGCCGTCTCGCGGCTGCCACGGCCGACGTCGGCGTCGAGGTGGCTGAGTATTTCCCGAAGCTCGAGCTGCAGGGCAGCTTCGGCTGGGCCGCGGATTCGAGGAGCGGCATCGGCAGCTCGCAGGCCGAGCGCTGGTACTACGGCCCGGTGCTGAGCTGGCGTTTCCTCGACATCGGCCGCGTGAGGCAGGGAGTAAAGGCGGCCGAGGCGCGCCGGGACGCCGCGCTGGCCCGCCATCAGGAGACCGTGCTGCGGGCGCTGGAGGAGACGGAGAACGCGCTTGCCGGCTTGCGCACCGCGAACCGAAGCGCCACGGAGCTCGAGCGCGCGGTGGAGGCGGCCGGCGAGGCCGCCGGCCTCGCGCAGCTGCGCTACTCGGCGGGGGCGACCGACTACCTCGCCGTGCTCGACGCGGAGCGCAGCTGGCTCGAGCTCGCCGACCGGCTCGTCCAGACCCGCACGCAGCGGGCCACGGCGCTCGCAGCGGTGCACAAGGCGCTCGCAGGCGATCCCTGAGGTGTGGAAGTCGGTCCGGATTGCCGTCCTGCTGCTGGTGCTGGCCGTCGTCGCGCTCTACACCTGGGCCGACCGGCGGCGCATGGCCGAGTGGGACCAGACGGTGTGGATCGCCGTCTTCCCCATCAATGGAGACGGCGCGGCGCGGACCGATGAATACATCGCCGGGCTGACCCGTGAGCGGTTCACCGGGATCGAGCGGTTCTTCGCGCGCGAGGCGGGGGCTCACGGGCTGCCGCTCGAGCGACCCTTGCATGTGGAGCTCCATCCACCGCTCGACGCGAAGCCGCCGCTGCTCGAGCCTGGCACCGGCTTGCCCGGCCGCGTCGCCTGGAGCCTCAGGATGCGCTACTTCAGCTGGCGGCATGCCGGTGATGCGCTCGCCGACATCCGGATGTTCGTGCTCTGCCACGACCCGGAGCAGGTCGAGGCCGTGCCGCACTCACTCGGCCTCCAGAAAGGGCTGCTGGGTGTCGTGTATGCCTACGCCGATCCAGCCGCGGATCCGACCAACAGCCTGGTGATCGCCCACGAGGCGCTGCACACGCTCGGGGCCTCGGACAAGTACGATCCGGCGACGAACCTGCCCGTCTTCCCCCACGGCTACGGTGAGCCGGATGCCGAGCCGCGTTACCCCCAGGCCTTCGCCGAAATCATGGCAGGGCGCATCGCGCTGTCCCCGCGGGAGGCGGAGATCCCGGCAAGCCTCGACCAGGCCGTGATCGGCGCACGGACCGCCGAGGAGATCGGCTGGCTGCGGCGCTCGCGGTAGGCCACCGCCGGGCCTTCCGGTAACCTTGGATCGTGCCCGCCCAAGCCTCCGACCTTCCCGATCCCGTACTCTCGCAGCGTGCCGATGAGGCGCTCGAACGTATCTTCGCCGCCGGTGCGTCGGCGCTGCCGGAGGGCCTGGAGCCGGAGGCGCGGCTCGTCTGCGCCTGCAGCGATTTCGTCGCAAAGAGCCTCGCGCGTGAGCCCGGGCTTCTCGCCACGATGTTCGAGGAAGGCGACCTGGGCTGGCCGCGCGCGGCGGGGGAGTACGATGCGCGTGCGCAGGCGCTCGTCGCGATACACGAAGACGAGGCGGGATTCATGGCCGCGCTGCGGCGCCTGCGCCGCCGCGAGCTGGTGCGTATCGCCTGGCGCGACCTGGCCGGCCGCGCGGCCCTGCCCGAGACGCTGGGCGAGCTGTCGGCGCTCGCCGACGCGGCCATCCGCGCCGCCCACGACTTCGCCCTGCGCGCGCTCGCGCTGCGCTTCGGTACACCGCGGTCGGTTTCCGGTGAGCCCCAGGAACTCGTGGTGCTGGGCATGGGCAAGCTCGGCGGCGGCGAGCTCAACTTCTCCTCCGACATCGACCTGATATTCCTCTTCCCCGAGGGCGGCGAGACGGACGGCCGCCGCCCGGTGGCGAACGAGGAGTACTTCACACGCCTTGGGCAGATGCTGATCCGGTTGCTCGACGCGCCCACCGTGGAGGGTTTCGTCTACCGCGTGGACATGCGCCTGAGGCCCTTCGGCGAGTCGGGGCCCTTGGTCGCGAGCTTCGGTGCGCTGGAGGACTACCTGCAGCAGCACGGCCGGGACTGGGAGCGCTACGCCTGGATCAAGGCGCGGGCCATCACCGGCGCCGCGCGTTATGCGGAGCTGTTCGAGGAGGTGGTTCGCCCGTTCGTGTATCGCCGTTACCTGGACTTCGGCGTGTTCGACTCGCTGCGCTCGATGAAGGCCATGATCGAGCGCGAGGTGGAGCGGCGGGAACTGCAGGGCAACGTCAAGCTCGGCCCCGGCGGCATCCGCGAGATCGAGTTCATCGTGCAGGCGATGCAGCTGATCCGCGGCGGCAGCGACCGGCGGCTGCAATCGCCGTCGCTGCTGACGGTACTGCCGCGTCTCGAGGGTACGAAGCTCCTGCCTGCCGATGCGGTGCGGGAACTCGCCGGGTGCTACGGCTTCCTGCGGCGCACCGAGAACCGGCTGCAGATGGTAGACGACGCACAGGTGCACGCCTTGCCCGACTCGGCGGAGGACCGCCTGCGCCTCGCGGTATCGATGGGTCTCACGGGATGGGGTGCCTTCGAGAATGCCTTCGAGAAGGCGCGACGCGGCGTGGCGGGTCACTTCCGCAGCGTCGTTTTCGGCCCCGAGCGCGAAGCTGCGCCCGCCGAGGCGACGCTCGACGCGCTCTGGGTGCCCGAGCCGGACGAGGGTCGGGTTGCCGGGGAGGTCGCGCGCTTCGGCATCGAGGATACGGCCGGCGTTGCGCAGGCGCTCGTGGCGCTGCGCGGCTCTGCCTACCTGCGCCGGCTGGACGAGCACGGGCGCCGGCGTCTCGAGCGCCTGCTGCCGCGCGTGCTTGCGGCGCTGCGGCGATCGTCGCCAGTTGGCGATCCGCAGGAAGCCTCGCTGCTGCAACGCCTCGCGAGCATCCTCGAGGCCATCGGCGGGCGCACGGCTTACCTCTCGCTTCTCTATGAGAATCCCGCGGCGCTCGCGCGCCTGGTCGAGGTGTGCCGGCACGGCGACTTCCTGGGCCGGCAGGTGGCCTCGTTCCCGATCCTCCTCGACGAGCTGATCGACGCCCGCGTGCTCGAGGAGCTGCCGGACCGTGGACAGTTCGCCACGGAGCTCGCTGCGCGCCTGGAGCAGGCTGGCGACGACGAGGAACGCCAGGTGGATGCGCTGCGGCACTTCCGCCGCGCGGCGCGCTTCCGAGTGGCGCTGCTGGACCTCGCCGGCCGCCTGCCGCTGATGCAGGTCAGCGACCGCCTGACCGACGTCGCCGAGCTGATCCTGGCGGAGGCCATGCGCATGGCCTGGCGGCAGCTCGTGGCGGTGCACGGCGAGCCGATGTGCGGGCCGCCAGGCGCCCGGCGCGTGGTCGGCCTGGCCGCGATCGGCTACGGCAAGCTCGGCGGCCTGGAACTCGGCTACGCGTCCGACCTCGACCTCGTGTTCCTGCACGACTCGGCGGACGGCGAGCAGCAGACTGCGGGACCGAAGGTCGTGGACAACGCTGTGTTCCTCAACCGGTTCGGGCAGCGCCTCGTGCACCTGCTGACCGTCCACACGGCGGCGGGGCGGCTGTACGAGGTGGACATGCGGCTGCGCCCCAGCGGCAAGGGGGGACTCACCGTCACGCACGTCGAGGCGTTCGCCGATTACCAGCGCAGCGAGGCGTGGACCTGGGAACACCAGGCGTTGCTGCACTCGCGCTCGGTGGCAGGGCATGCGGGGCTGAGGGCGCGGTTCGAACAGGTGCGGCTCGATATCCTGGTCAACCATGTCCGCCGCGAGACGCTGCGCGAGGACATCCGCAGCATGCGCGAGCGGATGCGCGGCGAGCTCGCCCGTGCCGGCGAAGGCGAGTTCGATCTCAAGCAGGACCGGGGCGGTATCGCCGACATCGAGTTCCTGGCGCAGTACTGGGCGCTGCTGTGGGCGCGTGACTATCCGCCAGTGGCGATGTACTCGGACACCATCCGCCAGCTCGAGTCGGTGGGGTCGGCCGCCCTCGTGGACCACGCGGTGGTGGATACCCTGGTGGACGCCTATCGGGCGCTGCGCGAAGCGTCCCACCGGCTGGCGCTGGAGGAGCGGCGGGGCATCGTGGAGGCGTCCCGCTTCGCCGTGGAGCGCGGCAAGGTCGCCCGCATCTGGGACGAGGTCATGGTCGCGGGAGAGGCGGGCGCGGCCGTATAATCCGGACCCGTCCTGACCGTCCCCAGGTCCCGTCCCGAGGAGCGACCGTGGCCAGCGCAACCGCCCGCGAGTTCGGGCTCATCCAGCCGAACGCCGAGAACCGCTACGAGGTCAGCCGCTCCGACCTGCCGCTGTCCTGTCCCATGCCCGGCATGCAGCTGTGGAACAGCCACCCGCGGGTGTACCTGGCCATTGAGAAGACCGGCTGGGCCAAGTGCCCGTACTGCAGCGCGGAGTATTTCCTCAAGGATTGACCGGAGCGTGGGGAACCGAGCGTGGGGACATTCCTGTTCCTGATTACGCAGCTGGGTCAGCCAGTGAACCAGGGGGT
>JBBINN010000154.1:0-7263 GCA_037443885.1 Gammaproteobacteria bacterium
ACCCCCTGGTTCACTGGCTGACCCAGCTGCGTAATCAGGAACAGGAATGTCCCCAATCCGCAGCTTCGTGCGCCGCGGCGGGCGCGTGACCGGCGCGCAGCAGCGCGCCCTGGCCGAATCCTGGCCGCGCTTCGGCGTGGAGTATGCGCCGCAACCGCTCGACCTGGACGCCCTTTTCGGCCGCCGCGCCCCACGGATCCTCGAGATCGGCTTCGGCAACGGCGACACGCTCGTCGAGCTTGCGGCACGCCGGCCCGAGGCCGACTTCATCGGCATCGAGGTGCACTCGCCCGGCGTCGGCCGCTGCCTGCTCGGCATCGAGGCTCAGGCGCTCGCCAATGTGCGCGTCATCGCCCACGATGCGGTCGAGGTGTTGACGCACATGATCCCCGACGCCTCGCTGGACGAGTTGCTGCTCTACTTCCCGGACCCCTGGCCCAAGAAGCGCCATCACAAGCGCCGCATCGTCCAGCCGGAGTTCGCCACGCTCATCGCGCGCAAGCTCGTCCCCGGCGGGGCGTGGCGGCTCGCGACCGACTGGGCGCCCTATGCCCAGCACATGCTCGAGGTGCTCGCGGCGGCGCCCGACTTCGTCAACGCGGATCCCGCTGGCGGTTTCGTGCCGCGCCCCGGGAGCCGTCCCGAGACCAGGTTCGAGCGCCGCGGCCAGCGGCTCGGACACGAGGTCTTCGATCTCGAGTTCCGCCGCCGCTGACCTCCTTGCACCGGACGACGCGACCCAGGATCAGGGCTCAGAACTTCAGGTTCACGGCTCCGTAGAACGACCGACCCGTGCCCGGCACGGGCGCGCCCCAGCGCGGCTGGTTGGGCGCAGGCGGGATGGTCATGGTCGTACCCTGGCCGACGTACGCGCCGCCGAGCGGGTGCTCGTAGTAGCGGTCGAAGAGGTTCTCCACGCCGACTTCCACGCTCCAGCGGTCCTGTTCATAGCGGCTGCGCAGGTGCATCAGGCCGTAACCCGCGGTCTGCATCTCGTTGCGGACCTGCGAAACGTCGTCCTTTGCCGCAACGAATTCGCCCTCGACGGTATTGCGCCATCGCCCGAGTTCGTGGCTCACGGACAGCGTGGCGTTGAGCGGCATGATGTTGTACAGGTTGTCATCGGTGTCGTCGTTCTTGCCACGCGTGTAGCTTCCGACCAGACCTGCCGCAAACACGCCAAGACGCTCGCTGCGCGCGATCCGGCCCGCGGCCGAGAAGTCCACGCCATAGAGAGTGGCGTCCTGGTTCACGTATCGCAGCACGGTGAAGTTGTCGACCACCGGCACCGCACGCGGCGCGTTGGCAATGGAATCCCACTGCACGGCGTCGACGTAGTCGTCCACCCTGGTGTAGTACGGGGTGATTCGCACGCTCCACGACTCGCCGTCGGCATCATGCCAGTCGGCCGTGACGCTCAGGGTCCGCGCCACTTCGGGCTTCAGTTCCACGTCGCCGAAGTAGCCGTTGCCGTCGCCCACGAAGTTGTTCATGAGCGCTGCCATCTGCCAGCTCGACCAGGTGTAGCGCTCGTACAGGTTCGGCGAGCGCGTCTTCTGCGCCAGGCCGAGTTCGTAGGTTTGCGTTGCCGAGGGCGTGAAACCGGCAATCCAGGAGGCGTCCCAGTTGCCGTCGCTCCTGCTGCGCGACTGCGTATTGAACAGTGCCGCGTCGCGCGTCTGGTTCCCCATGCCGCCGCTGCCGCTGACTGGAAACGTGTCGGTGTTGTAGCCGTGCACCGGGCCCGCGTCCGTGGTGACGTGCTCGTAACGCAGGCCGAGGACATGCGACCAGCGTTCGCGGCGAAACTCCCACTCGGCGAAGGCAGCGTAGCGGTCGCGTTCGCCGTCGTTGATGTTCAGGAACTCGTAGGGCCACATGCCGGCGCCCGAGGGGGGCCACCAGTCGTCGAGGCGGAAGCCGACGTACTCGCCGCCTACGCGCAGCACCGCACGCTCGGCGAGCTGTATCACGGCAGTCATCGAGGCTCCCGTCGTATCGCCGTCGGCCTTCATCGGCATGCCGGCGGCGCAGCCGACCATCTAGCCGTTCACCATCCTCGTGCCCGAGATCGGCGTGCACGGCGAGCCGTTCACGGCCATGTCCCCGCCCGAGCCGGCAGGCGGGGCACCGGGGCCGTACCAGAAGCGCTTGTCGGGACCGAAGTCCATCTCGTGCTCGGTGCTCTGGTAGTAGGCGCGCGCCTGCAGCGTGCCCCACTCGAGTCGTCCGGTGTAGGCGAGATTGAACTTGCTGGCGGTGTTGCCCGTCATGTCCATCCGCTGGTTCGGGTACAGCTGCCCGGGGACGTCCTGGTAGCTGTAGCTGAAGTCGAACAGGTGGCTGCCGCTGCGCCAGGCGAGTCGCACCGCGTGGTTCGTCGTCTCGTAGGCCGTCGAGCCGACGTCATCGGTGGAGAGGGCGTGGCCTTCGCGCCCGGTGAAGGTGTAGCCCTTGAAGTCGCCGCCGGCCGTGTAGTTGCCCGACTTCGCATAGGCGCCGGTGTAACCGGCGCTGAATCGCTCGGTAGCGTAGGTGCCCGCGAGATTCCCGCCCCAGCTGCCGTCAATGCTCCTGTAGAAGCTCCCGGTCTGGCCCTCGAGCAGGCTGCCGTCGGCCGTCGCGAACGCGGGATCGGCGGAGCGCACGAGAATGGTGCCGCCGATGCTGTCGCCGCCGACGCTGACCGGCGTGACCCCTGCGTACACCTCGATGGCCGCGACGGCTGTCGGGTCGATGTAGGAAAGCGGCGGATTCATGTGGTTCGGGCAGGCCGCGGCGATGTCGGCGCCGTCGACCTGCGTGCGCAGGCGGTCGTCGGCGAGGCCACGGATGACGGGGAGGCCCGACGCGCCGCCGGCGCCTTGCACCGCGACGCCGGGGATTCCCTTCAGGAGGCTTGCCGTGTCGCTGGTGCGGGCGCGGCGACGCGCGATCTCGGTCGCATCGAGGGACTCCGAGCCGAGGCCCGGGCTGAGGATGCGCCGGGCAGTGACGATCAACTCTTCGAGTGCTGCGGCGTCGTCGGCCGCCATGCCGGGAGCGGCATGCAGGGCGATGACGACGGCCAGAGCGACGGTGCTGGATTTCATGTTGCGGGTTCCGAAAAGAGGGTCAGTTCGACCGACGCGGGACGCCCCTCCGTCAAGGCGCGGCGCCCAGGGGCGCGAACTTGCGGCCCTGGGGCGGCACGAAGCCGCGATCCCCCGGGGGGCAGCGGCATGCACCGTGCGTCGGATTGCTTAGCTGACTAGGGAACCGGCCGGAGGCGCGCGGGGCGGCGGGCGAAGAGACGCCTGCAGGGCGGAGAGTATCGGCGCCGTACGGCCGGCGGTGCTGACGACGGCGGGCGCTGGAGCCGCCGGCGAGGCAATCTCGGGCGCGGGGCCAATGCCTGCCCCCGCCGCGAAGGCGCATGGTTCATGACCGAGGCTACGCTCGTGGCCCACCGGTGTGCCGTCGCCGTCGTAGGCGACGAACGTGCTGCCGAAACCCGCGGATGAACACAGCTCGAGCGCGAAGGCCGAGCCGGCGCCGGGCATGAAGCCGACGGGAATCAGCGCGCGAAAGACCAGCGCCGGGAGCAGCCAAAGCAGCACCCGCTCGCGCAGCCCTACCCGCCTCAGGCTTGCCATGTTCACGCCGACAGTCTGGCGCAGCGGCTCTCGCAATCCAAGTCGAACGCGCAAGTGCCGGCTGACGGGAGGGTAGCGGGGGCGCCGCGCGAGGCCGAGGCAGTTGGGTGATTGCTCAGCAGGAGATGAATCGGCGAGTCAGGCCCAGGCCGAGGAGACCGAGCAGACCAAGCAGGTCGACGCACCCTCCACCGCCCGATTTCCTCTCGAACGTCACCGAGACCTTCGCTTCGCTCGTCAGCTCACCCGCTGCGCATTTGAGTCCGTAGCCGACCACGCCGGGCTTATTGCCGATGACCTCCCGGCGGCCGCTGGTGGGGAGGACTCCCGCCCAGCCATCGCCCGGCTGCCCGCCGGTCGCCGTGCAGCCATCCGCCCCATCGGCCGACCATACGATGACGACGGCCTTGCCGACTGGACTCACCGACGGCGTCGCCGTGATCCGTAGCGACGGTGGCGCCGCTGCATACGTGACCAGCACCCTGGAATCGGCCGAGAGCGGTCCGGCGCTGCAGCGAATCACGTATTCCACGCCACCCGGCAGCCCGGATGTCACGGCGAACTGCCCCGATGCTGATCGCGTTCCCGCCCAGCCGTCGCCCGAGACGCCACCGGTGGCGACGCAGCTGTTCGCGCTCTGGCTGTTCCACGTCAGGGTGACCGGCGTACGCACCGGTGCCTCTACCGAGCCAGCGGTCAACGTCACGGTCGGCGCAACCGGCGTCAACAGATAGGCTGCCGCCAGCGTGTCCGGCTCCGCCGCCGTGTCTGTCGCAACGACGAGCAGGTACGGACCGTCGTTGATAGTCACCTGTAACTCATTCGCGTTCCCGAGTTGCAGGGTCGATCCGACGCCCTCGAGGTCGGCCACGTCCAGCATCGCGCCGTCCGCATGGACGAATGGGCGAATCTGCCCCTGCGAATCGAAAGACGAACCCGCAACCTGCCCCCGGTTGTTGAGAGACTGGGCCCGGCTCGAGTTTCCGCCCAGGGTTCCGAGGTCGATCGAAGCACCGGAGCTGTACAGGCACGCATATACAGCCCCGGAAGCCCCGTATCCGGCGACCTCATCCCGATCGTTGAGTGCAACCGCATAGAAATCCACGGCCAGGGGGATGGGACGCGACGGCCAGCAGCCGCTCGTGGGAACCCCGGAAGTAACGCCGTCCCGCCAGAGGACCGCCGACCTTCCCACGCCGGGGATGCGCGGGCGAAAGGCCAGAATCGTTCCTGACTCGTTAACGGCGGTCGCTACGACCCCTTGGGTCCCGAGCTCTTGCCATTCACCGTCCCGATACAACCACATCGAAATCGGCGAATAGTCCGGTCCCAGATATCCCACGATCGCCCCGGCATCGCTGATGTCGACGGCGGTGGAAAATGAAGACGATGACGGCCCGAGCTGCACGACGTTGCCGCGCTCGTAGAGCCAGGGCGTGTTGGGCATGAAGAGCTCGGGCCCCGAATTGCCGATGACCTGGCCCGCGTTGTTGATGCCGATGGCGTTCGAGGTGCGTCCAAGGGACGATGTATCGATGACCGTCCATCCGCTGCCGTCGTGGAAGGCCACCTCGTAAGGGTCTTCGTAGTACGGACCCGGCGGGGACGGCTTCCTGGCGTTGCCCACGATCCAAGCCGACTCGTTGATCGCCTTGACCACGAAGCTCGAATAGCCGCCAGCCGGCAGGCCGAGGTCCTGCACCGCTGACGACGTGTACAGCAGGACACCCGCGGAAGGGCTGCCGCAGCACGGCTGCCCGACGACTTCGCCCCTCTGGTTCATCGCCACGGGCCAGATGCCGAGTGCCTTCAGATCCGTGACCGAATATGTCGGCAGGTCCGGCGCGCCCCAGGCATTGCTGCCCGCCAGAGCCAGAATGGCGCAGAAACACGGAAGGCTTCTATCCATCGCGGCCGCCTCCATGCCCGCTTGTCGCTCGACTGCAGGATGTCCCCATCCGGGGCCCGCCACCATCCGGAAATCGTGCACATGCAGGCAGGCGGAAAGACCGGGATCTTCGGCGCGTGCCTCCTCTTGTTGACGAATCGTCAATGATTGACGTAGAGTTAAAATATGTCTTACATCGCCGCCCGCCGCGAGGAAGAAAAGGAGCGCCGCCGGCTCGAGATCATCGAGGCGGCGGAGCAACTCTACGCCGAGCATGGCTGGGACGCGGTGACCATGGACCAGGTCGCCCGCCGGGCCCGCCTGTCGCGCGCGCTGCTCTACGTCTACTTCCGGGACAAGGAAGACCTGCTGTTCGCGATCACCGAGCGCGCGCTCGACGAGCTGCGCCGGCGCTTCGAGGCCGCCTCCGCCAACCACGAACTCGGCATCGACCAGGTCTCCGCGATGGGACTCGCCTACACGCTGTTCCAGCAGGAAAGGCCATTCCAGTTCGACGCCTGCAGCCGCTACCACGCCCACCTCGCCCACCAGGGTGCGCCCAACGAGGTCGCCTGCAATGCCGGCGGCGACGCCGTGATGGCGGTCATGGTGCGCTCGCTGCAGCGCGGCATCGAGGACGGCTCGATCCGGCGGGACATCGGCGAGCCCATCAAGGTCTGCGTCATGCTGTGGGCCTTCACGCACGGCCTGATCCAGATTGCGACCAACAAGGCCCAGGAGATCGCGCGCCACGGAATCGAGGCGGGAAATTTCATGGAAGATGGCCGCGCGAAACTGCGCGAAATGCTGGCGCCGCGCGCCTGAGCCTGATTTTTTTGCGTCATGGATTGACACATGTCCAAGCATTCGACGCTTGCCAGAATCGGGTTCCTCGCCGTGACCCTGCTCGCCGCGGCGACGGCCCGGGCAGAGCCCCCGCCAGCACCCATCGATGAGGTCCTGGCGACCCTGGTCGCCGAGGCCGAGCAGGCCAACCTCGAGCTCGCCGGGTTCGAGGCCAACGTCGCGGCACGCCTCGCGATCCTCGACCAGGCGCGCGCCCGATTCCTGCCCGCGGTGGACTTCGCCATGCGTTACTCGCAGGCCGACGGCGGCCGCGAGATCGACATCCCGGTCGGCGACCTGCTGAACCCGGTCTACGCGACGCTGAATTCGCTGCTCGAGGCGAGCGGCCAGCCGGCGCCGTTCGCGCCGATCCAGAACCAGTCCATTCCCTTCCTGCGCGACAAAGAGCAGCAGACCCAGGTCACGCTGGTGCAGCCGGTCTACGACGCGCGCATCCCGGCCGCGGCGCGCGCCGCCGGCGCGGAGTACGACGCCGCCCGCCAGGGCCATGCGGCGCTGCGTTCCCGCGTGCGGCGCGACATGCAGCAGGCCTACCTGCGCTGGCTCGGCACCGCCGAGACGCGCCTGATCCTCGACGCGGCCATCGAGACGGCCGAGGAGAACCGCCGCGTCAACGAGAGCCTGCACCGGAACGGCAAGGTGACCCGCGACCTCGTGCTGCGCGCGGAGGCGGACATGCTGGAGCTCGAGCAGCAGCGCCTCGCCGTCGAGGGCGCCGAGCGCATCGCCCGCCGCTACGTGAACCTGCTGCGCAACGCGCCCCTCGAGGCACCGTTGCCGGCCGCCGTGGTCGCCGACGGCGACGTCGCCCGGCTGCGCGACCGGATGACCGCCGCGGCCGGCGCGGCCGCCCGGGACGAGTCGGCGCTGCAG
>JBBINN010000155.1:0-7261 GCA_037443885.1 Gammaproteobacteria bacterium
GGCTTCGCCGCGCGCGGTCAGGAGCAGCGCGGCGCCGCGGCCCGCGAGACGCGCGGCGATCGCCTGGCCGATGCCGCCGGTCGCGCCGGTGACCAGGACCCGTGCGCCCTCAAGCTGCACGGGCCACCTCCGCGCCCGGCGGCAGGCTGCGGAACATGTCGCCGTAGAGCCGGTACATCACCCTCGCGCAGTGCAGCACCGCGTCGCGATCCTCCTCGCGGTCGAGCCGGTTCATGAGCTTCTCGAAGAACTGCACGTGGCCGATGTCGAGTGCCCCGTGCGAACGCAGGTAGGTGAAGGCGGCGTCGGGAAGGCCGAGACCCTTCTGGATGGCATCGGCCGCGCGCGAGGCGAGGTCGATGCTCGTGCCCTCGAGCACCTGCACCATGCCGAAGAAGCCCACCGGGTTGCCGCGCTGGATGGTGTCGTAGGCGTAGCTGACCATCAGCTCGGTTGCAAGGCCGGGCCGGCCGCGGCGGACCGCCTCGGCGTCCGCGCCGCAGGCCCGCAGGTCGTCGAGGATCCACTCCTGGTGGCCGGTTTCCTCCTCGATGTAGTGCGCGGTCGCCGTGCGCAGCCACTCCAGCCGCTCGGGCAGGCGGCCGCCGCAGGCCATCAGCAGCGGCAGCGTGTGCTTCACGTGGTGGTAGGCCTGCCCGAGGAAGGCCGTGTACTGGCCAAGCGTCATGCGCCCCTCCAGCGCGTCCGTGATCACGGGCGCAGCCACGAGGGTGGCGCGCTCCGCTGCGGTCTCGGCCTGCAGGCGGTCGAAGAAATTCATGCTTCCGCTCCTTCGGATGGGACGGGGATGGCCGCCGCGAGCTGGGCGGCATGAAGGGTCTGGATGGCGTCGCGGCGCGGACGGCCGTTCGGCGTCGCGAGACCATTGGCCGGCGTGAAGGGCGCCGCCGCCCGAACCCAGCGCGCGATGCGCGCGTAGTCGGGCAGCCGCCGGTTCGCGCGGCACACCGCCGCCGAGAGGACCGCGTCCTCGACACCGGCCGCGGCCGGCACCAGCACGGCGCGCGCCTGCGGCTCGGCCTCGCCGAAGACCGCGGCCTGCGCGATCGCCGGCTCGGCGGCCAGCTCGGCCTCGGGCCACTCCGGCGAGACGTTGCGGCCGTAGCTGGTGATGTAGATGTTCTTGCGCCGTCCGGTGATCACGATGAACCCCTCGTCGTCGATCGAGCCGAGGTCGCCGGTCGCGAGCGGTTCCGGCGGCGGCAGGCGGTCGCCGAGATAGCCGAGGAAGCGCTCGCCCTCGACGAGGATCTCGCCGTCATCGGACAGCCCGAGCCGGACATGCGGCAGCGGCCGGCCGACGCTGCCGGGCCGGTCGGCGCCGGGCACGTTCAGTGCGACAACCGAGGCGCACTCGGAGAGCCCATAGCCCTCGTACACGGGCAGGCCGAGCTCGCGCGCGCGCAGCAGCGTCGCGGTGGCGACCTTGCCGCCGCCGACGGCGACGAGCCTCAGGCTCACCGGTGCGGCAAGTCCGGAGTCGAGCGCCGCGACCCAGGCCTTCAGCATCTGCGGCAGCAGGATGAGGCTGTGCGGCTGCCAGCGCTCGATCGCCGCAGCGAACGCGCGCACGTCGAAGCCGGTGGAGCCGGCCATGCCCATCGACTCGAGCGGCGGGGCGATGAGGTCGCCGCCGGTAATCCACGCGAGCTGGGCGCCGGCGATGTTCTCCAGCAGCACCGGCAGCGGCAGCGCGCACAGATGGCGCGTCATGCCGACGCCCGCCAGGGCCTGCGCCAGTCCGCCGGCGACACGCCAGGTGTGCGCGTTCGACAGGCACACGCCCTTCGGCTTGCCGGTGGTCCCGGAGGTGAACGTGACCTTGCCCGTGCCGGCAGGCAGCGCCACGCGGCCAGGCTCGCGTATCGGCGCGAAGGCGCCGAGCGCGCCGGCGGCCAGCGCCTGCGCCCGCACGAAGCCGAGTTGCGCGGCGAGGTCGGCGCGGTCCGTCAGGAGCAGGTCCGCGCCGGCTTCCGCCAGCGCAGCGCGCATCTGCTCCGTGGTGAAGAAGAGCGGCAGCGGCACGAGCGGAACCCCGGCGCGCTGGGCGGCGAGGTCCGCCGCGAGCCAGTGGGGGCCGTTGTCCGCGAGCAGGCCGAGCACGGAGACGCGCAAGGACGAGAGCGCATCCGCCAGGCGCCAGGCGCGCGCCTCCAGGGCCGCATGGGACAGGTCGACGCCGTCGCCGATGATACGGCCGGATCCCCGCGCCGCCGGGATGACGCACGCGAAGCCGCGGCTGGTCACGCGACGCCGCCGGACCCGTAGAGGAGCGCCCACGCCGCCTGCTGCGAGCAGGCGACCACCCGGGGATCATGGTCGTAGTAGCGCCCCCAGGCCTCGGCGGCCGCGCCCATCGTCGAGCGATCGGCGACGGCGAGCTCGTGCGCCACGATCCCGAGCCGGGCAAGGCTGTTGCGCAGCGTCCGGGTCGCCGTGAAGGTGAACCAGTCGATCCCGCGTCCCTCGATCAGGCGCACCAGCGCGGCGATCATCGCGCGCCCGCCGCCGGGCGTGGCGGAGGCGAGGTTGCCGACCTCGAGGATGGCCGTGCGCTCGGCCGGCGTGCCGAGCCTGCGGGTGACCAGCTGCTCGACGGGAGCATCGAGGTAATGCTCGAGGAACAGCGGGCCGCCGTTGGCCCGCGCGATCCCGGCCGCCGCGAGCAGGCCGCCGCCCGCAGCCGTCAGGGCCACGAGCGTCGGCAGGAAGTGGCTGAGCGTTGCCCCGTACTCGCGCCGGTAGCGCTCGGCGATGAAGCGCTCCGCCTCCCCGCGCCCCGGGCTCGACCGCGTCAGCAGGCGCACGTCGCGGCCGGCGGCCGGCCGGACCGGCGGCGGGCTGCTGCCTTGAGCGGGCATCGGCTCGCTCGGAATCGTGGCGTACATGGGTTCACCGTCATGCTGGTACTGCGCCAGTGTTCGGCCGTCGTCTTAGCGTGGCCTTAAGGCGATCCCGCAGAGCTGGCAGCCGTTGACCCGGGTTCGTGACGGGCATCCCGAAATCGACCGGGCGGTCGCGCGACGACATCCTTCCCCGACCCGGGAACCCTTGCCGCCAGCGGGGGTCAGTCTCCCAGGCTCCGGCGCGGGCCGGACCACCGTAGAATTGATGAAGAAGCCCGCCCACGGGCACAGGACCGCTGCACCGATGACCGACACACCCGCCGGGGCGCAGCCGCCGCCCGGCTCCACGACTGCACCCCTGAGCCTGCCCGCGAGGGCCGGCTTCGTGGCGCTGCCCGCGGTCGTCTTCGCCTTCGTCCTGTGGCTGGTCAGCAGCTTCGACCTGCCGCTGGCCGGCAGCGTCGCCTGGGTGCCGGCGCTCGGCGTCGAATTCGCCTGGCGCATCGACGGCCTGTCGGCCCTGATGCTGCTCATGATCAGCGGCATCGGCACGGCGGTGTTCGTCTACACGGGCGGATACCTCGCCGGCGACCCGCAGCAAGGGCGGCTCTACGTCCTGCTCACGCTGTTCATGCTCGCGATGGTCGGCTGCGTCGTGGCCGACAACCTCGTACTGCTGTTCGTCTTCTGGGAACTGACGAGCCTCACGTCCTTCCTGCTGGTCGGCTTCAAGCACTACCAGGCGGGCAGCCGCAAGTCGGCCCAGCAGGCCTTCCTGGTCACCGGGACGGGCGGGCTCTTCCTGCTCGCCGGCGTGATCCTGCTCGGCCAGCTCGCCGGCACGTTCTCGATTGCCGGCGTGGTGGAGCGCGTCGCCGACATGCCACAGACGCCGGCGCTCACCGCGGCACTCCTGCTGATCCTGGTCGGCTGCTTCACCAAGAGCGCGCAGTTCCCGTTCCACTTCTGGCTGCCGAACGCGATGTCGGCGCCGACGCCGGTGTCCGCCTACCTGCACTCGGCGACGATGGTGAAGCTCGGCGTATACCTGCTCGCACGCCTCGACCCGGCTTTCGGCGAGTGGGCGCTGTGGGAATGGCTGCTCAAGGCCGTGGGCTCGGTCACGGCCGCCTGGGGCATGGTGCTCGCGCTGCGCGAGCGGGACCTCAAGCGCATCCTGGCCTGGTCCACGGTCGCCACGCTCGGCACGCTCGTGATGCTGATCGGCCTGCGCGGCGAGGGCGCCGCGATCGCCGTGGGCGCGCTGCTGCTGGCCCACGGGCTGTACAAGGCGCCGCTCTTCTTCGTGGCGGGCAACGTGGACCACGGCGCCGGCACGCGCGTCATCGACCGGCTCGGCAACCTGCGACACATGATGCCCTTCACCGCGGCGGCGGCGCTGCTCGCCGGCATGTCCATGGCGGGCATCCCGCTGTCCTTCGGCTACGTCGTGAAGGATGCGATCGTCGGCGCGAAGAGCGCCACCGCCGTGTTCGCCTTCGCGACCACGGCCTACACGATCTTCGGCGCCATCGCCGTGGCGGTCGCCGGCGTCGCGGCCATCCGCGTTTTCTGGCGCCATCCGGGCGTGACCGAGTCCTGCGAGGCGCACGAGGGCGGGCCGGCGCTCGTGGTCCCGCCGATCGCGCTGGCGCTCACCGGCATCCTGCTCGGGCTGTTCCCGTTCTTCGCCGAGGGCCTGATCTCCAGCGCCTCGGTCGCCATGACGCCGGGGACCGAGGCGGTCGTCGCGGGGCTCGCGCTGCAGGTGGGCCCGTCGCTCGGCTCGCTCGGCGTCTCGCTCGCGACTGGCGTGGCGGTCTACGCCTTCTGGGACCAGCTTCACAACCTCTTCGAGCGCGCCGGTGCGCGTACGGGGCGCATCGGCATGGCGTCGCAGTACGAGCGCTCCCTGCAATGGCTGCCTGTGCTGGCCGCAAGCCTGACCCGCGCGGTGCAGCACGGCCGGCTGCCCGGCTATGGCGCGCTGATCGTGGGCAGCGTCACGCTTGCACTCTCGATCGTGCTCCTCGCGGCCCTCGACGGTCTCGCATGGCCGGCGTTTGCCCTTCCAACGGCGGGCCTGGCCGGCGCCTGCCTGCTGGTCGTCGCCGGGTCGGCGCTCGCGACGGTGCTGCGTGACCGGCTGGTGCTGCTGCTGGCCGCGGGCCTGGTGGGCTACGGCAGCGCGCTGCTGTTCCTGTTCACCGGTGCGCCCGACCTCGCCTTCACGCAGTTCACCGTCGAGACGGTTTTCGTCATCGTGGTCGCCTCGGTGCTGCTCAAGCTCAGGCGCCTCGGCCGCGCGACGAGCTTTCCCGAGCCGGCCTTCCGGCCGCTGGCGGCGCTGCTCGCCGTCGCCTTCGCCGCCGTGATCACGGCGCTGCTGCTCGTGGCCACCGCCGGCCCGATCGACGGCGCCCTGGCAGAGTTCTTCGGCAGCCGGGCCGTGCCCGACGCCTATGGCCGCAACGTGGTGAACGTCATCCTCGTGGATTTCCGCGCGCTCGACACGCTGGGCGAGATCGCGGTGGTACTGCTGTCGCTGCTCGCGGCGCTGCCGCTGCTGGAGCGGCTGCGGACACGGGCCCGCGGCGGGGAGGAGCGCCCGTGAACCGGCGCGTCGTCATGCTCGAAGTCGCGGCGCGGGGCCTGTACTGGGTCATTCTCGCGGCCTCGGTCTGGGTGCTGCTGCGCGGCCACAACGAGCCGGGCGGCGGGTTCATCGGCGCGCTCGTCGCCGTCAGCGCGACGGTGCTCTGGGCCATCGCGCGCACGCCCGAGGACGCGTCGCGGCGCCTGCCGCTCGGTTCGCCGCGGCTCCTGGGCGCCGCCGGCGTGCTGCTCGCCGCGCTGTCGGGGCTGCCCGGTGTGCTGGCCGGCGGCACGTTCCTCACCCACCTGTGGTGGACGCTCGACCTCGGCATCACGCAGGTCAAGCTCTCCACGGTGCTGCTGTTCGACATCGGCGTGTACCTCGGCGTGTGGGGCGCGCTCGCGGGCTACGCGATCGCGCTGCTCGAGGCCGACCCCGGCACCGGCGGGGAGATGCGGCCATGACCTGGGCGGTCGCGCTCGCCGTGTTCGCGAGCCTCGCCTCCGGCACCTACCTGCTGCTGTCGCGGGACCTGCTGCGCTGCGTGCTTGGGCTGGCGCTGCTCGGCAACGGCGCGAACCTCGCGCTGTTCGCCGCGGGCCGGCTCGGACCGGACCAGCCGCCGGTCGTGCCGCTCGGCGAGGCAGCGCTCGCCGGCGCCGCCAACCCGCTGCCGCAGGCGCTCGTGCTCACGGCCATCGTGATCGGCTTCGCGCTGCTGTGCTTCTCGCTGGTGCTGGTGCTGCGGCTGATCCAGCGGGCCGGCACCGACGATGCGCTCGAGCTCCGCGCCGCCGAGCCGATCGCAACCGACCCGGTGAAGCCGCCGCTGGCGGATGACCCGCCTCCAGCGGAGACCGGCCGATGAGCGCGGCCCTGCTCGCGGTCTCGCCCGTGCTCGTGCCGCTCGCGACGGCGCTCGCGACCGTGCTCGCGGGCAGCCGCCCGGCGCTGCAGCGCGCGTTCAGCTTCGCCGGCGTGCTGGCCTTCGGGCTGTGCGCGGCACTGCTGGTCGCCCACGCCGGGGAGGACGCGCCGGCGCGCGCCGCCTTCGGTGGCTGGCCGGCGCCTTTCGGCATCGAGTTCGTCGTGGACCGCACCGGCGCGGTGCTCGTGCTCGTCACCGCGCTGATGGGCGCGGCCTCGCTGCTGTTCCTGGAGAGCGACGCCGACGCGGCGCCGCAGCATCCGCTGCTGCTGCCGCTGCTGCACGGCCTGCTCGCCGGCGTCGGCGGGGCCTTCGCCACCGCCGACCTGTTCAACCTCTACGTCTGGTTCGAGGTGATGCTGATCGCCGCACTCGGCGTGTTCGCGATCGGCGGGCGGCGCGACCAGCTCGACGCCAGCTTCAAGTACCTGGCCCTGAACCTGCTCGGCACCCTGCTGCTGCTGATCGGCATCGGCGCGATCTACGCGGTCACGGGTCATCTCAATTACGGCGCGCTGTCGGAGGCGGCTGGTGCGCTGCCACCGGCGACGACGGTGCTGCTGCTGACCGTGCTCGGGCTCGCGTTCCTGATCAAGGCCGGGGCCTTCCCGCTGTTCGCGTGGCTGCCGGCCAGCTACCACACCCTGCCGGCGCCGCTGCTGGCGCTGTTCGCGGGCCTCCTGACCAAGGTCGGTGCCTACGCCGTGCTGCGGATGCTCGGCGACGTGTTCGCGCCGGCACCCGAGGTGCTGACCGAGGCGCTCGGCTGGATCGCGGCGGCGACGATGCTGATCGGCGTGCTCGGCGCCGCGTACCACTGGGACATCCGGCGCATCCTCGCCTTCCACATCATCAGCCAGATCGGCTACA
>JBBINN010000156.1:0-7170 GCA_037443885.1 Gammaproteobacteria bacterium
ATCGACTCGCAACCCTGGCTGAGCCTCGTGGGTAATCAGGAAAGGGAATGTCCCCATTTCCCATTTCCCACATTGCGCACCAGCACGGTGCGGCGGATGATGACTCTGCACCCGCCGTGTGCGAAACGGTGAAGCCAGCAGGATGTCGCGACACCAGCAGGGAGTGGACGAGGCCATCGGCCGCTGGCTTGCGGCCGGTCTCATCGATGCAGCGACCGCGGAGCGCCTGCGGTCGCACGAGCGGACCCGAGCGCCGGAGCATACCGGGCGCACCGCCCGGCTCGCGTTCGGCTTCGGCGGGCTGCTGCTCGCGGCCGGCGTCCTGCTGTTCGTCGCCGCCAACTGGGACCTGCTGTCGCCCTGGTCACGCTTCGGGATCCTGGTGGCGGTGGTCGCCGTGCTGCACCTGGGTGGTGCGGTGGGCGGCCGGTTCAGCCCTGCGCTCGCGACCTCGCTGCACGCGGCCGGCACCGCCGCGCTCGGCGCGGGCATCTTCCTGTCCGGGCAGGTCTTCCACCTGCAGGAGCACTGGCCGGAGGCGCTGCTGCTGTGGGCTCCCGGTGCGGGGTTCGCAGCGCTGCTGCTGAGGGACTGGCCGCAGGTGCTGTGGGTGGCGGTGCTGGGTCCGGCCTGGCTCGCGGCTGAGTGGGGTTCGCTGTTCCCGTGGTACCGGCTGGTCTCGCCCGGCGTTGCCGAGACGGTGCTGTCCTTCGGGCTGGTCGTGCTGAGCGCGGCCTACGTGGCGGCGACCGGTCCTGGCCTCGACTCGGCCTGGCGGCGCGCGCTGGCGCGGCTCGGCGCGGTCGGCCTCATCGTGGCGGCGCTCTCGCTCGCCGGCAGCGGCGATGCGCTGGTCCGGGAGCTCGGCGGCGACGCGAAACCCGATGACGTGCCGGTCGCGCTCCTCGCGCTGGGTTGGGGTGTCGCGCTCGCGCTGCCGCTCGGCCTGGCATTTCTGCTGCGCCGCCGCGAAGCCTGGCCGGTCGCGGTGGCCGCCGCGCTCGCCGGCATCGTGGTGGCGCTCGATGCTTCGGTGACGGCGCAGCGGCTGCTCATCTACTTCGTGTATGCCGTGGGCTCAGCAGGGCTCGTGGCCTGGGGCTTCAGGGACCGTGACCGCGGGCGCGTGAACCTCGGCGTCCTCGGCTTCACGCTCACGGTGTTCGCCTTCTACTTCTCCAGCCTGTTCGACATGCTCGGCCGCGCCGCGGGGCTCATCGGCATGGGTGTGCTGTTCATCGCCGGCGGCTGGCTCGCCGAGCGCGTGCGCCGCCGCCTGCTGGCCCGCCTCGAGGGAGGATTGCCATGACACCGCTCGCGCGCGGGGTCGTCATCGCGGCGGTCCACGTGCTGCTCGTCACCGCCGTTGCCGGCGTCCTGCTGTACGAGCGGCGCACGCTGCCGAGCGCCTGGGTGCTGACGACGGGCCTGGACCCGGTGCTGCCGATCCGCGGGCGCTACGTGTCGCTGAACCTGATGGTCGAGCCTCGCGGCGAGCTGCCGCCGGAGTCCGTACGCGAACACGGCCCGATCGTGGAGACGACCCTCACCGTCGAGGACGGCAGGGTCATCGCCACCGCACTGCCGCCCGCCGAGGTCGAAGCCATGATGGGTTGGCGCGGCGAAGCGATCCGGCTCGTGCAAACGCCCGCAGGCCCGGTCTGGACGCTGGCCAGGCCGGTCGCATTCTTTCTGCCCGAGGACGCGACCGATCCGACTCGCCTCGAGCCGGGCCAGGAGCTGTGGGCGGAGGTCACGGTGCCGCGCGAGGGCCCGCCGCGGCCGATCAGGCTCGAGGTGAGGTAGTCACCAGAGGCACAGTCCCCATTTTCCATCCGGCGTTCGAGGATGCCTATACGCTGGGGCGGAAAATGAGGACCGTCCTTAGCCCAGTATCTTCTCGCGCCGGTACAGCCGCCCGGCCAGCCACGTCAGCGCGGCGCCGAGAGCCAGCGTGCTCACCACCGAGACTGTGGCGTAAGTCATCGGCAGCGGCTCGTCGCGCAGCAGGCCCTGGATGAGCAGGTGCTGCGACAGGCTGGGCACCGCCATCAGCGGCGCGCTGGCGCGCACGTCAAGCAGGCCGGCGATCGCGATCGGCAGGGTCGGCACGAGCAGCACGATGCCGAGCCAGGTCTGCGCTTCCTTGTAGCTGCGCGTGAACGAGGCGACCACCGTCAGCAGCGAGGCGCCTACCGCGACGAACGGCAGCGTCACCGCGAACAGCTTCACGGCAACTTTGGCATCGAAGTTCGCCGACATGCCGATCTCCTCGAGCGGCAGGCGGTGGATCGAGCCTGTCAGCGTCAGCATCACGAGGCCGAGTGCCACGGCCATGAACGCGGCGGAGGCGAGCACCTTGCCGTAGATGAGGTGCTCGCGCGGCACTGGCGCGGTCAGCAGTGGCTCCAGCGAGCCGCGCTCGCGCTCGCCGGCCGTGGCGTCGATAGCGAGCGACAGCCCGCCGACGAGCATGACGACGAGCATGATGTAGGAGAGCATGCCGAGTACCAGCGTCGCCCGCGAGGTCGGCGTTGAAAGGTCCACGTCGTCCACGACGATGGGCTGGACCAGCGTCGGCGATACGCCGCGCACCTGCAGCCTCAGCGCGGCGAGCGTGCCGGCGTAGCCGCCAACTTCGGCACGCACGCGCCGCGCCCGGCGCTCGGCTTTCGTCTTGGAGCCGTCGGCGTAGAGCGTCACCGCGGCCGGCAGGCCGTCGAGCACGCGCCGACCGAGATCAGCCGGGATGGCGAGCACGACGAGCTCGCTGTCGGCCTCGATCCATGCGGGGATCTCCTCGGCGGATCCGTCGCGCAGAGTCAGGGTGAGGCCGCGCTGGCGCAGGTGCTGCACGAGGTGCGGCGCGTGCTCGGCGCCAGACACCGTGACCGGCACGGCATCGTCGAGCGCGGTCACGGACTGCTTGAGCGACAGGCTCATCGCGAAGATGAACAGCAGCGGGCCGAGTACCGGGCCCATCAGCAGGCTCGAGGTCAGGGAACGCCGGTCCCGCACGGTTTCGAGCAGCTCCTTGCGCAGAACCGTCAGCAGCGTCGCGATCATGCCAGGCCCTCCTGGACGCCGAGGACGTTGACGAAGGCCTCCTCCAGCGTCGCGCCGCCGAAGCGTGACTGCAGCTCGACCGGTGTGCCGGCCCCGGCGACCCGGCCATGGTCGATGATCACGATCTCGTCGCAGAGCGCGGCGACCTCCTGCATGACGTGGCTGGAGAACAGCACGCAGTGGCCGGATGCACGCAGGCCGCGGATGAGCTCGCGCAACGCGCGGGTCGCCATCACGTCGAGGCCGTTGGTGGGCTCGTCGAGGATCACGTTGGGCGGGGAATGGACCAGCGCGCGCGCCAGGGCGACCTTGGTCTTCTGGCCCTGCGAGAAGCCCTTGGCGCGACGGTCGGCGAATTCGCCCATGCCGAGCTGCTCGACGAGTTCCGCCACGCGCCGGTCGAGCGCCGCGCCGTGCAGGCCATGGAGCTCGCCGTAGTAACGGACGTTCTCGCGTGCGGTCAGCTGCGGGTAGATGCCGGCACCGTGGGGCAGCACCCCCATGCGCCGGCGGGCGCCGAGAGGGTCGGCGGCGACGTCGATGCCGTCCACGCGTGCATGGCCCGCGTCCGCGCCGAGCGCCGTGTAGAGGATCCTGAGCGTGGTGGACTTGCCGGCGCCGTTGGGCCCCAGCAGCCCGGTTATGCGCCCGTCGCGCGCCGTGAAGCTGACGTCGCGCACCGCTGCGACCGCGCCGAAGCGCTTCGCGAGCGACTCCACTTCGATCACGGCGCACCCCCGTTGAAGCTCAGAAAGAAGGCTGCGGGACGGACGTCCTCCACGCAGGCGGTGTCGAGGCCCTGCGCCGTGCCGGCGTCGAGGAAACGCCGCAGCAGCGTCTGCGCGCAGCGCAGCCCGAGCTGGATGTGCCCCTGGCCGTCGAAGACCAGGTGCAGGTGGTCGCGGAAACCCGCGGCAGCCGCGGCGCCATGGGCCGGCGGGGTGACCGGATCGACGCTTCCCGACAGCAGCAGCGCAGGGACCTGCGAATCGAGCGGCGCGCGGAGGTCCTCGTCGAGCACGCCCCGCGGCCACACCGAGCACATGGCGTCGAGGCCCTCGAGCATCGTGTCGCCCATGTAGGAGCGGCGCAGCGCGTCGAAGTCGATGGCCGCGCGGTCCACGAACGGCAGGTCCTCGGTGCACACGACGGCGTTGTGCATGCCGTAGGCGAGCATGGCGCCCAACTGGTCGCCTATCATCTCCGCCTGCGCGGCGAGCGGCGCGAAGTTGCCGTTGGCCTGCGCCTCGTGGATGAAGAGCGGAAGCAGGCCCACGGTCAGGCCGGAGTAGGACAGCATGCGCACGGCCAGGGAGAGGTGGGCGGCCGTGAAGTCGATCTCGCGAGGCTGGCCGGTGACCGGGTCAGTGAAGGCAACCCGGACCGGTCCACGCCCGAGTCGCGCGTGCAGCGCATCGAAGGCGGCGTCGAGGTCGCCGAAGCGCTCGTTGCAGCGCGCGTCGGCAGCGCAGCGCGCGAAGCTTCCGCGCAGCGCCGATTCCGCGTCGAGCGCCATGGACGGGCCGAAGGCCAGGCCTGGCGGCACCACCGCGTCCAGGATCACGCTGCGCGTACGCTCCGGGTAGCGCCGCGCGTAGTGCTGGGCGACCCGCGTGCCATAGGAGCCGCCGTAGAGGTTGATGCGGTCGTAGCCCAGTGCCTCGCGCACGGCGTCCAGGTCGCGCACCGCGATGCTCGTGGTGTAGAAGCGCGGGTCGCCGGGCAGCCCGGCCAGGCAATCGCGGGCCAACGCGGCGAAGTCCTCGGGCCGGATGTCGGCGTCGGACCAGGCTTCCTCGGGAAAGTCGCAGGACAGCCGGTTGGATGCACCGGTGCCGCGCTGGTCGACCAGCACGAGGTCCCGGTCGCGGCGAACGCCCGCGAGCGCCCCGAGCTGCGGCAGGAACGCTTCGCGCGCGCCCTGCCCGGGCCCGCCCGCCAGCAGGAACAGCGGGTCCTGCCTGCCGCGCGTGCTGACGGCGGGCAGCACCGCAACCGCGAGCGACAGACGGCGTCCGCCCGGCTCCGCCGGATTCTCCGGAACCTCGAGGCTGCCGCAGCGTGCGGCCACCGTGCCCGCGCCCAGGGGGCTCTCGAGGCGGCAGGGCTCCAGGGCAGGCGCCGACGGCGCCGAACCGGCGGCCGAGGAGCCTGCGAGCAGCGCCCCGAAGGCCGCCGCCGTGGCAAGCTCGGCGCCGCGGGTGACGAGGGAACTCATGTCGGTCAGACCTCCTGTTCCATGTCGGCCGCCATGCGGTCGAGCGTCGAGGCGTTGCCTCGCTCGCGCCGCCACAGCCAGCCGATGAAGATGCCAGCCGCGGCGCCCAGCGCCAGCAACAGCACCACTGCCTTGCCTGCCTTGGCCGGATCCACGCCGGCCTGCCAGCGCCAGGCGATCACCGCGCCGAAGAACACGATCTCGGCCGCGAGCAGCCAGCCGCCGAGGCGGATCCAGCGCAGCCGCGCCGCGCTTCGGGCGCGGGCCTGGGCGAGATAGTCGCGCACCGACGCCGCGCTGTCCTGCCACAGGCCGCGCCAGTTCTGCAGCGTGAACATGCAGCCCAGCGCACCGAGCGCGGCCAAGCCGCCGGCGATCACGAGGCGCAGCAGGTCCGGCTCGTCGAGCACGAACCACGCGGCGACCGCGAGGCAGCCGAGCGAGCCCAGCGCGTCGCTCGCGACGATCACGCGCAGCCACAGTCCCTCCCGGGCCGCGCGGCGGTGCAGCGGAGCGAGATCCGGGATATGCGACCGCCAGGCGCTCGACCAGGCGGCCAGTTCGTCTTCAGTCATGATCGTTCACCATCAATTCGCGAAGCTTTGCCTTGCCCCGGTGCAGGCGCACCGATACGTTGGATTCACCGAGGCCCAGCACGGCGCCGATCTCGGCGGTGTTCAGGCCCTCGAGCGCCAGGGAGACCACCTGCTTGAGCGGCAGCGGCAGCGCGGCCACGGCGGAGAACAGCCGCGCGCTGCGACCCGCGGCCTCGGCCGCCGCCTCGGGCGTGGGAGCGGCGTCGGGCAGTTCCGCGGCCTCCTCGAGGCTAGCCGCCGCCGGCGGCCGCCGCGCGAGGTGGGTCATCGCGCCGTTGGTCGCCACCCGCAGCACGAAGGTCCTGATCGACGCATCTCCGCGGAAGGACGGCAGCGCCTGCCAGACGGCCACCGCGATGTCCTGCAGCAGTTCCTCGCGGACGGCCGGCCGGCGTTCGTACGCCGCGGCGAGTCGCGCGAGCGCCGGCCCGTGTTCGGCGAGCACGTCCTCGAGTTGTCGATTGCGCTGGCTTCGGTCCACGGGTCTTCGCTTCTCCGCAGTCTCCCGACAATAGTCCCGCCAGGCCGGAATTCCTTACATCCTGGCTCGACCGGTTCGGGCGGACGGGCAGGGTAGAATGCACGTCCGCCGGGTTCGAGAAGCCGGGCGCGGGGGTTGTCCAGTGCGGAATTACGACGTCATCGTCATCGGCGGCGGCCACGCCGGCACCGAGGCGGCGCTCGCCGCGGCCCGGATGGGCGCGCGCACGCTGCTCGTCACCCAGAGCCTCGAGGCGCTCGGCCAGATGAGCTGCAACCCGGCCATCGGCGGCATCGGCAAGGGCCACCTCGTGCGCGAGATCGATGCGCTCGGCGGCGCCATGGCGCGCGCCGCGGACCTCGCCGGCATCCAGTTCCGCACTCTCAATGCCAGCAAGGGCCCGGCCGTGCGCGCGACCCGGGCGCAGGCGGACCGGGTCCTGTACCGCCGCGCGATCCGCGCGTTGCTCGAGGCGCAGCCGGGCCTCGACCTGTTCCAGCAGGAGGTCGCAGACATCGAGGTGGAGGCCGGGCGTGTACGCCGGGTCGTCACGCGTTCCCGTGTGGCCATCGCGGCCCCGAGCGTGGTGCTGACCGCGGGGACCTTCCTCGCCGGGAGGATCCACGTCGGCCTGGATTCCCACGAGGGCGGCCGCGCGGGCGATCCGCCCTCGAACCGTCTCGCGGCGCGACTGCGGGAGCTGCTGCTTCGCGTGGGCCGCCTCAAGACCGGCACGCCGCCGCGTCTCGACGGCCGCACGCTGGACTGGTCGGTGATGGAGCTCCAGCCCGGCGACGAGCCGCGCCCCG
>JBBINN010000157.1:0-7153 GCA_037443885.1 Gammaproteobacteria bacterium
GGCGTCCCGCTCAGGCGACCCCGGGGCAGGCATGGGCGACGACGAACAGGAACTCTTCCGCAAGGCCGTGGCCGGCGCTCGCCCCCTCGCGCAGGAGCGCCACGACCTGCGCCCGCCCCCGCCCCGGCCCGCGGCGGCCTTCCGCCGGGCGGACGAGCGCGCCGCGCTCGACGAATCGCTGCTGCACCGCGCCGAGGAACTCGGCGTGGAAATCGGCGACGAGCTCCATTTCGGGCGCGAGCACGTCCCGCCGGCCGTGCTCAAAGGCCTGCGCCGCGGCCGCTACGCGATCGAGGACGAGCTCGACCTGCACGGCCTCACGGCCGTCGAGGCGCGTGAGGCCCTGCGCGCCTTCCTTGCGTCCGCCACGTCCCGCCGGCTCGCCTGCGTGCGCATCGTGCACGGCAAGGGCCGCGGCTCCGGACCCCGTGGGCCCGTGCTCAAGAAGTCAGTCAACCTGTGGCTGCGCAAGCACGACGAAGTGCTCGCCTTCAGCTCGGCCCGGCCCGCCCAAGGCGGCACCGGCGCGCTGTACGTGTTGCTCAGGCGCTCAGCCTGACCCGTCGTCGCCGGCCGCGTCCCCCTCGAAGCTCACGAGCTCGGCGAGCAGCGCCGTCGCGAAAGCGCCGCGCGGCAGGTCGAAGGCCAGCTCCAGGCCTGTGTCCCCGAAGCGATACTCCAGCGATCCCGGCCGCGACCGCAGCGGCCGGCGCGCCGCCTCGGCGCCGGCCTGCCCGAGTGCGGCAATGAGCGCGGCGAAGGGCTCGAGCGCCGCTGCTTCCGTCCGGCCGGCCTCCCCCGTCGGCTGCACGCCGCCGCAGCCCGGCAGCGGGCCGGTGGGGTGGACGTCGAACGCCCGGCAGCGCTGCTCGAGGACCGTGTCGACGTCGGACGCGAGGAACACGCTGCTGGAGCCGTCGAGGCTCACCACCTCGCCATGCAGCAGGCGGTCCCAGCTGCCCGCCTCGACGCGCGCGGCGAGCAGCGTGTTGAATGCGAGTGAACGGGCGGCAGAGAGCACGAAGGCGCGCTCCTCGCGCCCGGCCGGCAGGCGGCCGCCGGCCAGCCAGTCCTGCACGGCCTCGAGGTTGGCGCCCTCGCGGCCGAAGCGCTGCGGCCCGAAGTAGTTCGGCACGCCGCGGGTCTCGATGCCGGCCAGCCGGCGCTCCACGTCGTCGAGGTCGCCCTGGGCATCCCTCAGCACGATGCGAAAGCGATTGCCCGCGAGCGCGCCGCGGCGCAGCTTGCGCGAATGGGCCTCGACGCCGAGGACGCGAAAGCCGGGGCCCTCGAAGCCCGCGAGCCGCTCGGTGTCCCGGCCTGCGGGCAGCGAGAACCACTGGATCGCGACGGCGCGCCGGTCCTTGAGGCCCGCGAAACCCACGTCGTGGGGCCTGAGCCCTGCCTCGCGGGCCAGCACCCGCGCCACGAACAGCGTGTTGGCATCCGTCTTCTCGACGCGCAGCAGCCGGTGCGCCTGGCCGCCATCGGGCGTGAAGGAGAGTCTCTCCTCGACGCAGAAGTCGCCGGGCTGCGCCTTGAGCAGGGCGCGGGCGGCAGGCGCGCCGAAAACGCGCGGCGGCGCAAGCGCCGTCTGTCGCCAGCCGGGTGGGATCCCGCTGTCGCTCACGCGCGGCCCGCGGCTGGCTCGAGCAGCACCGTCGCCTGCGCGGCGATACCCTCGCCGCGGCCGGTGAAGCCGAGGCCCTCGGTCGTCGTCGCCTTGACGCTCACGGCGCCGAGGTCGACCCCGAGGTCGGCGGCGATGTTGGCGCGCATGGCGTCGCGGTGCGGCCCGACCCGGGGCGCCTGGGCAATGACCGTGACGTCGCAGTTGACGACCCGCCAGCCCCGCGCACCGACCAACTCGCGCACCGAGCGCAGCAGGCCGCGGCTGTCGGCGCCGCGCCAGGCCGGGTCGCTGTCCGGGAAGTGCTGGCCGATGTCGCCAGCGGCGATGGCGCCAAGGAGCGCATCCGCGAGCGCGTGCAGCACCACGTCGCCGTCGGAGTGCGCCACCAGGCCCGCCGAGTGCGGAATGCGCACACCGCCGAGCACCACGTGGTCGCCCGCCCCGAAGCGATGCACGTCGAAGCCGCTGCCGATCCTCATGCGTCCTCCCCGATCTGCGCCAGGCACGCCGAGACGAGCGCAAGGTCCGACGGCCGCGTGACTTTGATGTTGAGCGCCGAGCCCTCGACGAGCAGCGGATGCTCGCCGAGCGCCTCCACGGCCGCCGCCTCGTCCCCCGGCGCCGCGCCGGCCGCGTCGGCCGCCAGCAGCGCGCGGCGCAGCAGGCCCGCGCGGAACATCTGCGGCGTCAGCGCGCGCCAGAGGCCCTCGCGCGGCACGGTGACGGCCACCCGGGCCCCGTCCGAGCGCTTGAGCGTGTCTGCCACCGGCAGCGCCAGCAGTCCGCCGACGGGATCGGCGAGACAGGCCTCGATCAGCCGGTCGAGGTCTTTCCGCGGCAGACAGGGCCGGGCCGCATCGTGCACCAGCACCCAGTCGTCATCGATTGCCGGCAGCGCCGCGAGCCCGGCCAGCACCGAGTCGGCCCGTTCGCGACCGCCCGTGGTGGTCGCGACGCGCTGCCGCAGCGTCGCTGGCAACGCGCGCCAGCCCGCGTCATCCGCCGCGAGCGCGACGACGCCGCCCGCGAAACGCGGGTCACGCACGAAGGGCGCGAGCGACCACTCGAGGAGGGTCCGCCCGCCGCAACTCAGGTATTGCTTGGGGGTATCGCCGCCCATGCG
Source organism: Gammaproteobacteria bacterium (assembly GCA_037443885.1). Taxonomy (GTDB): domain Bacteria; phylum Pseudomonadota; class Gammaproteobacteria; order Steroidobacterales; family Steroidobacteraceae; genus SG8-30. Next base: position 2,757 of record JBBINN010000157.1, read on the forward strand.
CCGGGCCGCGCCGGCCGCCGGCACGACGTACCACAGCCTCGGGGTCATCGCCTCAGGGCGCCGCGGGAGCGGCCGCGGCCTGGCGGGTCGCCGGCGCCGCGGCGGGCTTCGCGGGCGGCAGGTCCTCGGGATTGACGACCTGGTAGAACGTCTCGCCAGGGGCGACCATGCCGAGGTCGTGGCGGGCACGCTCTTCCAGCGCCGTCAGTCCGCCCTTGAGGTCCGCGACCTCGGCCTTGAACTGGCCATTGCGCTCGACCAGCCCGCCGTTCTCTTCGCGCTGAGCGTCCACGGCAGAGCGCAGCTGCATCACCTCGCGCATGCCCTCGTCCGACACCCAGAGGCGGTACTGCAGCAGCACCAGCGCGGCGAGGAGGCAGATCGCGAGGACTCTCATGAGCGCCGGAGGTTAACAAAATCCCGGGGGACATTCACTTGGAGTTTGCCCCGCAACGTGCCGCCGGGCACGGGCAGCGTTGTGCCTCGCGCGCGGGCGCAGCCCGTGACCTGTGCCTGCGCCGCGACCGGGATCCGGCGGTTGAGCCTGCGTTGCGGCAGCTTCGGCAGTGCCCAATCAGGCGTCACCTCACGCGCGCGCGGGCGAGGTGGCCAGTGGCCCCCTGGAGCGAGCTCGTAAGTTCTTCCCGAGCGAGCGAAACGGGGCCCGGCCGGATCCCGCCCGCGCGCGAGGCAATGTCCTGGTCCTGATCCCGGTTCCAGTCCCGGTCGCGGCGCAGGCACGACTCTCGCGGATCCCCACCGCTGCGTTGGCCCGAGATTGGCCGCGGGCTATGCGCGAATCAGAGTGCTGTGCCCTTCGGGAAGGCCTCGCGGCCGGCGTAGCGCGCCTTCGCGCCGAGCTCGGCCTCGATGCGCAGCAGCTGGTTGTACTTGGCGATGCGGTCCGATCGCGACATCGAGCCGGTCTTGATCTGTGTCGCGGGCGTCGCGACCGCGATGTCGGCGATGGTGCTGTCCTCGGTCTCGCCCGAGCGGTGCGAGATCACCGACGTGTAGCCCGCCTTGGTCGCCATGTCGATCGCCGCCAGCGTCTCGGTCAGCGTACCGATCTGGTTCGGCTTGATGAGGATGGAGTTCGCGACCTTGCGGCGGATGCCCTCGGCGAGGATCGCGGTGTTGGTGACGAATAGGTCGTCCCCCACCAGCTGAACACGAGCGCCGATGCGCGCCGTCAGGCCGGCCCAGCCGCCCCAGTCGCCCTCGGCCATGCCGTCCTCGATCGTGACGATCGGGTAGCGGTCGGCGAGTCCCTGCAGGTAGGCGCCGAATTCCTCCGGCGTGAAATGCCGCCCCTCCGACTCGAGGTGGTACTTGCCGTCCTTGAAGAACTCGCTGCTCGCCACGTCGAGGCCAAGGTAGATGTCCCTGCCCGGCCTGTAGCCCGCCGTCTCGATCGCCTCGAGGATGACGCCGAGCGCGGCCTCGTTCGAGTCCAGGTTCGGGGCGAAGCCGCCCTCGTCGCCGACCGCGGTCGCGAGCCCGCGCGAGTGCAGGATCTTCTTCAGCGTGTGGAACACCTCGGCGCCGTGGCGCAGCGCCTCGGCGAAGGTCGGCGCGCCGACCGGCAGGATCATGAACTCCTGGATGTCGAGGCTGTTGTCCGCGTGCGCACCGCCGTTGATGATGTTCATCATCGGCACCGGCATGACGCAGGCGTCCGGGCCGCCTAGGTAGCGGTAGAGCCCGACTCCGGCCTCGCGCGCCGCCGCGTGCGCCGCGGCCAGCGAGGCGGCCAGGATCGCATTCGCGCCGAGGCGCGACTTGTTGTCCGTCCCGTCGAGGCTGCACAGCTTCGCATCCAGGGCCGGCTGGTCCGCGGCCTCGAGGCCGACGATGGCCTGGCGAATCTCGTCGTTCACGTGGCCGACCGCCTTGCGCACGCCCTTGCCCAGGTAACGCGCCTTGTCGCCGTCGCGCAGCTCGACGGCCTCGCGCGTGCCGGTGGAAGCGCCCGAGGGCACCGCCGCGCGGCCCGTCGCGCCCGACTCCAGCACGACGTCGGCCTCGACGGTGGGGTTGCCACGGGAATCGATGACCTCACGGCCCCGGATATCGGCGATACGGCTCACGGCGTGTCCTCCTCGAAGGGTCTCGACTTCACGGCGCGGTCGAGCTCCGCGAGCGTCGACAGCAGGGAATGCATGCGCGGCAGCGGCCACGCGTTCGGGCCGTCGGAGAGCGCCTCCTCCGGCCGGGGATGGGTTTCCATGAACACGCCCGCCACGCCGGCCGCCACAGCCGCGCGCGCCAGCACCGGCACGAACTCGCGCTGGCCACCCGAGGCGGTGCCCTTGCCGCCCGGCAGCTGCACCGAATGCGTCGCGTCGAACACGACGGGAACGCCGAAACCGCGCATCACCGCGAGCGCGCGCATGTCGGAGACGAGGTTGTTATAGCCGAAGGTGAAGCCGCGCTCGCAGACCATCACCTGGTCGTTGCCGGTCGAGCGCGCCTTCTCGACCACGTTCGCCATCTCCCAGGGGCTCAGGAACTGCCCCTTCTTGATGTTGACCGGCTTGCCCTGCGAGCAGGCCGCGACGATGAAGTTGGTCTGGCGGCAGAGGAAGGCCGGGGTCTGCAGCACGTCCACCACCGAGGCGACCTCGGCCAGCGGCGTGTCCTCGTGCACGTCCGTCAGCACCGGCACGCCGAGCTGGCGGCGCACCTCGGCGAGGACGCGAAGTCCCTCGTCGAGTCCCGGCCCGCGGTAGGAGCTGCGCGAGGAACGGTTGGCCTTGTCGTACGAGGCCTTGAAAATGAACGGCACGCCCAGCGCCGAAGTGATCTCCTTCAGCCGCCCCGCGATCTCGAGCGTGATCCCCTCGCCCTCGACCACGCAGGGTCCGGCGATCAGGAACAGCGGCTCGGACGCCCCGACCTCGAAGCCCGCGAGCCTCATGCGCTCGCCGCCCGCGGCAGGCGGCTCGCTGCGCACTGGCGCGCCGCGCGGACGAACCCGGCGAACAGCGGGTGGCCGTCGCGCGGGTTCGAGGTGAACTCGGGGTGGAACTGCACGGCCACGAACCAGGGGTGCGAGGGCAGTTCAACGGCCTCGACCAGCTCGTCGGCGGAAAAGGCCGAGAACACGAGCCCGACCGCGCGCATCCGGTCGAGGTAGCCATTGTTGAACTCGAAGCGGTGCCGGTGACGCTCCAGGATCGTGTCGCGGCCGTACAGGGCGCGCATGCGCGTGTCCGGCTGCAGGTGCACCTCCTGGGCGCCGAGGCGCATGGTGCCGCCGAGGTGGGAGGACTCGTCGCGGGTCTCGACCGCGCCGGTCCGGTCGCGCCACTCGGTGATGAGCGCGATCACCGGGTCGGGCGTCTTGCGGCTGAACTCGGTGGAATGCGCCGCCTCGAGGCCCAGCACGTCGCGGGCGAACTCGATGGCCGCCACCTGCATGCCGAGGCAGATGCCGAGGTAGGGAATGCCGTGCTCGCGTGCGTAGCGCACGGCGGCGATCTTGCCCTCGATGCCGCGCTCGCCGAAGCCGCCCGGAACGAGGACCGCGTCCATGTCCGCGAGGCAGCCCGTGCCCGTGTTCTCCAGGTCGGCCGACTCGAGGTAGTGCACCCGCACCCGCGTGCGGGTCTTGAGCCCGGCGTGCTGCAGCGCCTCGTTCAGCGAGATGTAGGAATCGCGGATCTGGACGTACTTGCCGACCATGGCGATGTTGACGGTTGCCTCGTAGGCGTGGCGCGCGGCGACGACCTCCTCCCATTCGTGCAGGTCGGCGGGCGGCGCCTCGATGCCGAGCTTGTCGCAGACGATGTCGTCGAGGCGCTGCTCGTGCAGCAGCGCCGGGATGCGGTAGATGTCGTCCGCGTCCACCGCCGAGATCACCGCGCGTTCCTCGACGTTGGTAAAGAGCGCGATCTTGCGGCGCTGCTCGTCCGGCAGCGGATCCTTGCAGCGGCACAGCAGGATGTCCGGCTGGATGCCGATGCCGCGCAGTTCCTTGACCGAGTGCTGGGTCGGCTTGGTCTTGATCTCGCCCGAGCCGCCGACGATCGGCACCAGCGTCAGGTGCAGGTAGACGCAGCGGTTGCGGCCGAGCTCCACGCCCATCTGGCGGATCGCCTCCAGGAACGGCAGCGACTCGATGTCGCCCACGGTGCCGCCGATCTCGACCATGCACACGTCGGCATCGCCCGCGCCGAGCTTGATCGAGCGGCGGATCTCGTCGGTGATGTGCGGGATCACCTGCACCGTGGCGCCGAGGTAGTCGCCGCGACGCTCCTTGGCGATCACGCGCTCGTAGATGCGCCCCGTGGTGAAGTTGCTGTTGCGGCCGGTCGTCGTGCGCACGAAGCGCTCGTAGTGGCCGAGGTCGAGGTCGGTCTCGGTGCCGTCGGCGGTGACGAAGACCTCGCCGT
>JBBINN010000158.1:0-7142 GCA_037443885.1 Gammaproteobacteria bacterium
GACGGCTTCGCGATCTACACCGCGCTGCGGGAGCACAAGGCGCGCGTCGTCGTACACGTGGATGGGCTGGCAGCCAGCATCGCCTCGGTGATCGCCATGGCCGGCGATGAGATCGTGGTCGGCACGGGCGCGATGTTCATGGTCCACAGCCCCTGGACGATCGCGATCGGCGACTCCGACGACATGCGCAGCGTGGCCGACATGCTCGACAAGACCGAGGTCGGCCTCGTTGACGCCTACGTGCTGCGCACCGGCCAGTCCCGCGACACGGTCGAGCAGTGGATGCAGGGAGAGACGTGGTTCACCCGCGACGAGGCGATCGCCGCCGGCCTGGCCGACCGCGCCGCGGAGGCCGGGCCGACCGAGGCCGAGCCGGCCGCAGCGTGGGGCGCGCTCAAGATCGCGGCGAGCGCCCAGTTCCGCGCCTTCGCGCAGTCCCGAGTTTCCGTTACCCCGCCGCGTTCCGCGGCGGCCCCTAAGTCGGCGAGCGACGCCGCAAGCAAGTCCCAGGAGGACATCACCATGCCTGACCAGGCAACCGCGTCGGTGCAGAACGCCGACATCGAGAAGGCCCGCCGTGAAGCGGCGGAGGCGGCCGTCAAGGCCGAGGCCGAGCGCCGCCGGGCGGTGCGCGACCGGTTCGGCAAGTTCGCCGAGTCGCATCGCGAGCTGCTCGACGCGTGCCTTGAGGACGCGAGCTGCTCGGCGGATGCTGCCGGCGCGAAGCTGCTCGCCAAGCTGGGCGAGGGCGCCGATCCCACCAACGCGATCAACACGCGCAACGTCGTGGATGGCCGCGACAAGTTCCTGGCGGGCGCCTCGCAGGCGATCCTCGTCCGCGCGGGCCTCGAGAAGCGCGAAGCCGGCAACGAGTTCTACGGCCGGTCGCTCGCCGACCTGGCCGAGACCGCGCTCGCGATGAAGGGTGTGAGCACCCGCGGCCTGACGAAGGACGGAATCGCGCGCAAGGTGCTGGCCTCGCACACCTCGTCCGACTTCCCGCTGCTGCTGGCCAACACGGCCGGCAAGGTGCTGCGCAACGCCTACCAGCTGGCGCCGGTGACCTGGAACCGCTGGTGCAAGGTCGGATCGGTCTCCGACTTCAAGGTTGCCAGCCGCCACAGCATCGGCAGCTTCTCCAGCCTGGTGACCAAGCCGGAGGCGGGCGAGTACCAGCAGGGCACGATAAGCGAGGAGCGCGAGCCGATCCAGGCGGCCACCAAGGGCCGCTACATCTCGCTCTCCCGCGAGATGATCGTCAACGACGACCTCGCCGCGTTCACCGGCATGGCGGCCCGCCTGGGCCGTGCGGCTGCGCGCACCGTCGAGGCGGACGTGTACTCGCTGCTCGCCAGCAACAGCGGCGCCGGCCCGACCATGTCGGACACCGGCAACTTCTTCAATAACACCGCCGTCACCACGGCGGGCGGCCACGCCAACCTCGGGTCGGGCGTCATCACCGTCGCCAACATCGCCGTCGGCGAGGCGGCGATGATGAAGCAGCGCGACAGGGGGCTGAACGACTACCTGGCCATCCAGCCGCGGTTCCTCGTCTGCTCGGTCGAGCGCAAGCAGACGGCGTGGGAGGTGATCAACTCCCTGACGGACGTGGCGCAGTCGAACTCCGCGAAGCGGAACTACGTCCAGGCGCAGCTCAACCTCGAGGTGGTGGCCTCCCCGTACCTCGCCGCCGCGCCCTGGTATCTTTTCGCCGATCCGGCGGACGCCGAGGCCTTCGAGGTGGCCTTCCTGGACGGCGTCCAGGAGCCGTTCATCGACGACGAGATCGAGTTCATGACCGACGCCCTCAACATGAAGGTGCGGCTGGACTACGGCGTCGCGGCGATTGACTGGCGCGCCGGCTGGCGCAGCACCGGCTCGTAATCGGCTACGGCCTGAAGCGGGGGCCGGATAGGCCGGCTCCCGCTCCCTTTCATCGAATCAGGAGACAGAAATCATGTCCACGAATCAGGTTCAGGCCGGCAACGTGATCAGCTTCACGACCGCCGGCGCCGTCGCGGCAGGAGCGGTCGTGCCCCTCCAGCACGCGATCGGCATCGCGCTGACCAGTGCCTCGGGCGCCGGCCGGGTCATCAGCGTCGCGATCGAAGGCGTCTTCACGGTGCCGAAGGTCTCGACCGCGGTGTGGGCCGCCGGCGAGAAGCTGCTGTGGGACGCCTCGGCCGCGGCGTTCGACGCCTCCGCCGCGGCCCCGGCGACCGGCGACCTCATGGGTGCCGCGATCGCCATCGCCGCCGGCGCGAACGGCGAGACCACCGCCCGGGTCAAGCTGACCCCGGGCAACGTGACCCGCACGTAATCGGTTGACCATGTCCCAGCGCGCGTTCCTGCGGTCGCTCGACGACCAGATCATGGGCGCGATGCTGGGCGCGGGCATGGCCGACTCGGCGGTCTACGAGGGCGGTTCCGGCGCCGTCTCGTGCTCGGTCTACGTTGACCGGGCCGCCCAGGTGTTCGGAGACGATGAGGCGGAGGTGACGGGCGTGCAGACGCTCGTCACCTTCCGCCTGGCCGAGGTCGGCGCGCTCGAGGTCGGCGCGCGCGTGACGGTCGACGGCGAGACGTTCGAGCTGGTCAAGATGATCCGCGAGGACGAGTCGCTGTCGACCTGGGTGGTGGTGCGTGAGTAGCCCGCTCAGCTGGCAGCTGCTCGAGGCCGTGCGCACCTGCCTGACCCGAATCACCCCGGGCAACGGCTACCGGACCAACGCCGGCGCGACCGTCGAGCTCGAGCCGGGCCAGGTGCGCAACGACCAGGACGAGTTCCTCGCGGTGGTCCTCGAGGGGATGTCCGCGCCGCTCAATCCCGCTCTTCGGGCGATCGGCCGGGCGGTCACGGTGGCGATCATCGCCAAGGTCCCGAGCGACCGGGACAACGCCCAGCTCCGTCTCCACGAGGTCATCGAGGACGTTGAGCGGGCCATGCAGGACCAGCGGTCGCGCTTTCCGCAGGGGACGGACTTCCCCAAGTTCGCCAGCGTCGAGCGAATCCCGCAGGCCGACGGCCTGAAGTGGGTCGGCGCAGTCATTCGGTACACCGCCCACACGCGGCGGTGAGGTGTTCCCGGAACGCCGGGCGTGGCCGCGCGTGAGCGGCGTTCATCACAGAGGAATCTTTCATGAGCGACTACAGCTACATCGGTAGCGGCAAGGTGTACCTGCGCGCGGTCGGTTCCGCGGCGCCGCTGCGCTTCGTCGGCAACGTCTCGGCGCTCAGCTTCAGCGTGACCGAGGACGTGAAGGAGCTGAAGGACTACACCAAGCCGGGCGGCGGCACCTACAACGAGGTGCGGCGCGTGCAGTCGGTGGAGGCCTCGATGACGCTCCACGACCTGTCGCCGGACAACCTCGCCATGGCGCTGTTCGGCAACTCGGCCGCACTCGCGGCCGGCGCGGCGCCGGACGAGAACCACGCCCTGTACCGCGGCGGCCTGGTCAAGCTCGATGCCCCGGTGGACCCCACGGTGACGCCGGTCGTGACGCTGGTTGCCACCCCGGACACCCGCGCGAACTCGACCGCGGTAGACCTCAACGATCTCCTGGTCCCGGCGGTCGCCAACGGCTTCTACTACCGGGTGACCACGGCCGGCAGCACCGGTTCTGTGCCGCCGACGTTCCCCACCACGGTCGGCGCGACGGTCAACGACGGCACGGCGGTACTGACCTGCATGGGCCGGGTGGCGCTCACCGTCAACACCGACTTCCTGATCACCGGCGGTGGCATCGAGATCACCGCAGACGCGGCCGTCACGGACGGCCAGGTGTACGAGGTCGGATTCACGCGCCTCGGCTCTGACGTGGTGGAGGCGCTGCTCAACGCCTCGCAGGAGTACGAGATCGTCTTCGACGGCCTGAACGAGGCGCGCAGCGGCAAGTCGGTGTCGGTGCATGTGTTCCGCCAGAAGCTGGGCGCCGCGCAGAACGTGCCGTTCATCGGCGACGAGTACGCCGCCCTCGAGATCCCCGGCAAGCTGCTGAAGGACACCACCCGCAACGGCACCAGCGAGTCGCAGTACTTCCAGGTCCAGCTGGTCGTCTGATGGACCTGAAGATCGGCGGCAAGCTCTTCACGGTGGCCAACATGGAGCGCCGGACGGTGCTCCATGACCTCTATCTGCAGCGGGTGCTGCGCCGCTCCGGCCTCGACCGGGCCATCCCCGAGCCCGGCGAGGATCCGGAGGCGTACAGCCTGCGCCTCTACGGCGAGATCATCGCGAGCGGCGCGGTCTGCGAGCTGCTCGGCGGCTACCTGCTGCCCCTCGGCACGACCGAGGACCAGTGGTCGGCCGAGCTCGCGGCGGCCACGGCGGCCCACCTCGGGGCCTGCAACACCGAGGAAGATCGCCGCCAGGTGCACCAGCTCGCGGCAGAGGCCGTGCTGGGTTTTTTTCGGCGCGAGCTGCGCTCGTTGGCGATTTCCCGCATCTCTTCGAGGGCCGCAGCGGAGGCCCAGCGAGAGCCGAGCGCGGCTCGCTAGACCTGGGCGAGTGGACGTCGATCGTCCGGGCCGTCGCCGGGCACGACTATGACCGCGCGCGCGTGGTGGCCAGTTGGCCCCTGCGCGAGGTGCTGCTCTCACACCTGCATCAGCGGCGGATGTTCGAGATCGAGGCCTACCGCACCCGGCTGCTGATCTGGGCCGCCCGCAGCCAGGACCCCAAGCCACCCGAGCCCCCGCCGGAGCACTGATCCACCGATGAGCACCCCTGACGTCCGCGTCCGCCTATCCGCCGAGGGCATCCGCGAGGTGCAGCAGGCGCTTTCGGCGACCCAGCGCCAGGCGGATCGGGTCAACGCCACCAGCAAGCGGGGTTTCGAGGACTTACGCGGTGCGATCCGCAGCCTCGGGGCCGTGGCAGCCGTTGGCGGTCTGGCGGCCTTCGCACGGTCGGCCCTCAACGCCGCGGATGCAGCCGGGAAAACCGCCGCGGCCGTAGGCGCGACGGTCGAGGAGTACTCGGCGCTGGCGTTCGCCAGCGAGACCGCCGACGTGAGCGCCGAGCAGCTGCGCACCGGGCTCGTGTTCCTGGTCCGCTCGCTGGGCGAGCTCGAGCGCGGCACGGAGCGCCAGACGCAGGCCTTCGCGCGGCTTGGGCTCTCGGCCCGTGACTTCGCTGGCCGCACTACCGGCGAAGCGTTCGACATCGTGGCCCGGAAGCTGGGGGCGCTCGAGAACAGCACTCAGCGGACCCGGCTGGCGGTCGACCTGTTCGGCGAGTCCGGCGCGCGCCTGCTGCCGCTGCTGCAGGACGTGGCCGACCAGGGCCTGGACGGGGTTGCCGAGGCGGCGCGCCGGGCCGGCGTCCTGATCGACAGCGACCTGGCCAACGCCGCAGCGGCGGCGAACGACTCCTTCGTGCGGATCCGGCAGTCGGCCAGAGGTGTCGCGACCGCGTTCCTGTCAGGCCTCGCACCCTCGATCGCCGCCGCCATGGAGGAGGTGTCGAACTCGATCCAGACGGACGGCGTCGAGTCGCTGCAGCGGTACGGCCAGGAGACCGGCCGCATCCTGCGGACCGTCGTCGCCGTGTTCCGGCTGTTCGGGACAGCCGTGGGCGGCGTGATCCGCGGACTCGGCGACCAGATCGGCGGCTTCGCGGCCCTTGTTTCCGCGGGCCTCAGCGGGCGATTCACAGAGGCCGCGAGCATCTGGCGTGACCTGGGTGAGCGCGGCCGGGCCGACTTCGACAAGTTCAAGGCCGACTTTTCGGCCGGCCTGAGCGAGGTCATCGCCGAGGCCAACCGCGAGGCTCCGCCGGTGACTGTTCGTGCGAGGCCCGAGGCCGATCCTCAGCCCCCGCCGACCGAGGAGTCGCGGGCCTCGAAGGCCGCCCGCGAAGGTGACGCCGAGCGGCTGCGCCGGGAGGCGGAGCGCGCCGCCCAGGAGCAGCAGAGGCGGGAGGAGGCGGCCGCCCAGGCCCGGTTCATCACCGAGCAGCAGTTCCTCGAGCTGACCGGCCAGGGCCGGGAGGCGGCGCTGCGGGCGCTGGACGCCGAGCTCGCCAAGCGGCGCGAGACGCTCCAGCTCGCTGGCCAGCTCACGCAGGCCGATCTCGACCGGTTCGAGCAGATCCGGGAGCGCACGGCCACGGCCCTCGACTTTAACGAGCAGGCGGCCGGCATCCGGCGCACGCTCGAGGACCTGGCGCTCGCCCGCCAGCGGATCGAGCAGGACGTCGAGCTCGGGATCACGACGCAACGGGAAGGGCAGCGGCAGATCGCCGAGCTCGAGGCGGCCCGCCTGCCGGTGCTCGAGCAGATCGTGGCGCAGCTGCGTGCCGCTGCGGCCGCCTCCGGCGATCCGGCGCTGATCGCGGAGGCCGAGCGCCTGGCGCTGCAGTACGGGCAGGTGGCTGTCTCGGTCGCCAAGGCCGGGGACGCCATGGCGCAGTTCCGCGAGGACGCCGAGCAGGCAGTCACCGCCGACCTGACCAGCTGGCTCACCGACGGGATCAGAGAAGCGAAGAACTTCGAAGAGGCGGTCAAGAGCCTCGCCGATTCGATCATCGAGTCCCTGGCGCGCATCGCGGCGGAGGCGGTCGCCAAGGACATCGCCGGGGCGATCTTCGGCGGCGGTGCTGGCAGCGGCGGCATCCTCGGGTCGCTGGGGCAGTTCCTGGGCCTCGGCGGCGTCCGGGCCGCCACCGGCGGCCTGATTGCCGGCCGGCGGCTGATGGCCGACGGCGGCAAGGTCACCGGGCCCGGCGGGCCGACCTCGGACGTCATCCCGGCGTGGCTGTCGAACGGCGAGTTCGTCGTGCGCCAGGCCGCTGTCGCGCAGCCCGGCATGCTCGACCTGCTGCGGCGGATCAACTCGATGCAGCTGAAGCCGGTGCGCTACGCCGCCGGCGGCTTCGTCGGCAGCTCGGGTGAACGGTCGATCAGGACCGCGGCGGTCGGCGGCATGACGGTGCACAACCACTTCCAGGTCAACGCGCCTGATGGGCGCATCTCGCGGGCGACGGAGGAGCAGATCGCGGCGGCGGCGGCCCGCGGCCTCGCGCGCGCCGCACGGCGGAACGGCTGATGAGCTTCCTCGAGACCCCGCGATTCCCGCTACCGCCGGCGCTCGGCGTTCGTGTCATCCCGCGCTACTCGACCACCAAGACCGCGCGCGCGAG
>JBBINN010000159.1:0-7122 GCA_037443885.1 Gammaproteobacteria bacterium
CGCCCGGCGCTTCGGCGAGCGGTGCGTAGCCCGCTTCCGGCGCGCCGAGGGCGGGAGGCGCAACGCGACCGGGCGTCGAGTGCGCGGCGAGCCATTCGCCCCACACCGGCCACCAGGAGCCGGGCTGCTTCGCGTTCGCGGCCAGCCACGCGTCGGCCGACAGACGCGGCTCGCCGGCGCGCCGCGTGTGCACGCGGTGCTGGCGCTTCGGATGCACCGGGCCGCTGACGATGCCGGCGTTGTGGCCGCCGCTCGTCAGCAGGAAGGTGAAGTCGTCGGACTGGACGTAGCGGCCGACCTTGTAGACGGATTTCCACGGCGCGACGTGGTCGGTCTCGGTGCCGACCACGAACATCGGCACCCGGATGTCCGAGAGGTGCACCGTTTCGCCCTCGACCTGGAAGCGGTCGTGGACGAGGTCGTCGTTGAGGTAGAGCCCGTAGAGATACTGCGTGTGCATCTTTGCCGGCATGCGGGTGCCGTCGGCGTTCCAGGCCATCAGGTCGATCATCTCGTCCCGGCGGCCCTTAAGGTAGTTGTTCACCGCCGGCTGCCACAGCAGGTCGTGCGCGCGCAGCAGCGCAAAGGCGCCGCCCATCTTCGCGGAGTCCAGCACGCCTTCCTTGAGCATCAGCGACTCGAGCATCGCGAGCTGGGAGGGGCTGATGAACAGCGACAGCTCGCCCGGTTCGGAGAAGTCGGTCTGCGCGGCGAACATCGTCACGTCGGCGAGACGATCGTCGCCCTTGCGGCCAAGTGCGGCCGCGGCGATCGCGAGCAGCGTGCCGCCGATGCAGTAGCCGGCGGCGTGTACCTTGCGCCCGGGGACGATGGTGGTCACGGCATCGAGCGCGGCGTACACGCCCTTGCGTACATAGTCGTCCATGCCGACGTCGCGATCCTGCGCCGACGGGTTCTTCCAGGAGATCATGAAGACCGTGTGACCCTGCTCGACGAGCCAGCGGACCATGGAGTTCCTCGGCGACAGGTCGAGAATGTAGTACTTCATGATCCAGGCCGGCACGATCAGCACCGGCTCGGCGTGCACGTCCGGCGTCGTCGGCGAGTACTGGATCAGCTCGATCAGCTCGTTGCGGTAGACGACCTTGCCGGGCGTGGCGGCGATCTGCTCGCCGACCTGGAAGTGTTCGGCACCGGTTGCCTGGCCGCCGCGCAGCGTGCGCTCCATGTCCTCGACGAAGTGCTTCCAGCCGCGGGCGAGATTCGCGCCTTTCTCGTCGAGCGTCTGCTGGATCACCTCGGGGTTGGTGGCCGGGCTGTTGGCAGGCGACACCGCCTCGGCGAACTGCTGCATCGCAAAGCCCATCAGCTGGGCGTTGCGATCCTGCACGCCCTGCACCCCCTCGACCATCTCCCGCATCAGGCCCGCGCCGTTCTGGTAGGCGCGCGCATAGACGTTGAACGGGAACATCTGCCAGGCGCCGGCGCTGAAACGGCGGTCCTTGTGCTGCGGGTCGTTGGGCGGAAGCGGCTGGCCCTGCATGGCCTGCGTGGTGAAGAGCCACAGGTCCATGGCCTTCTCCATGGCGCTCTTCGAGAGCTCCATCTGCTTCGCGGGCGAGGAGGACAGGTGCAGCCACCAGTCGGCCCAGGCGGCGCCGTAGTCCTGCGGGGAGATGCCGCCGGTCATGCGTGCGAGCATGGCGCGGAACTCGCGGTCGATCGACGCGAGCGGGTCCTGCTCCGGGTTCGGGTCCGCGGGCGTCGGGTCTGTCATGCGCAAGGCCCTGTTTCTGCTTGAGGTTCGAGTCGAAGCGATTTTATTTTGCAGTGCAAAACAAGTCTAGCCGGGCAGGCCGGCTTCCTTCAGCGGAACGGCGGGATCGGCGAGCCGGCCCAGGTCGAGCGCCAGCCGCTCCCCGATGACCTTCTTCGCGGCCATGAAGTCGCGGGGGTGATTCACGGCATCGAGGGCCACCAGCTCGTTTCCCTTCAGATAGCAGCAGCTGAAGCTGCGGGATGCCGGGTCGCCACGCAGAACCACCCGGTCGTAGTCCTGGGACAGTCCCACGATCTGCAGCTTGTGGTCGTACTGGTCCGACCAGAACCAGGGAATCTTGTCATGCAGGACCTCCCGGCCACAGATGTTCGCGGCTGCCGTTTTTGCCTGTTCGAAGGCGTTGTCGACCGATTCGAGGCGTATTCGCCGGCGATAGTGCGGGCTAGGGTGGCTGCAGCAGTCACCGATGGCGTAGACCCGCGGGTCCGAGGTCCGGCAGTACTCGTCCACCGCGATCCCGTTGTCGCAGGCGATACCGGCCTCGGCGGCCAGCTCCATGTTCGGGACGATGCCGATGCCGACAATTACGAGGTCGGCCGGGAAGCGGCTGCCGTCGGAACAGACCACGCTGCTGACCCGTGGCCCGCCCTCGAAAGCGGCGACCGTCGTGTCGAGGCGGATATCCACCCCGTGGCTGGCGTGCTCGGCCTGGTAGAAGGCGCTCATCTCGGGGGCCACGACGCGGCTCATCACCCGGGGCGCCATCTCGAGCACCGTCACCGAGAGGCCGAGCTTCGCGCAGGATGCCGCGCACTCGAGGCCGATGTAACCCGCGCCGACGATCACCACGCTCCGTCCGGGCGCGAGATCCGAGCGGATGCGGTCCACGTCCGCCCGGGTCCTCAGGTAGTGGATCCCGGCCAACTGCGCGCCTGGCACGCTGGCCGGGCGCACCCGCCCCCCGGTGGACAGCAACAGCGTGTCGTACGGCAGGGTTGCGCCGTCATCCAGCGCGAGGACTCGCTGTTCCCGGTCGATTCTCACCGCGCGCCGACCGAGCCTGACCTCGCAGCGCTGCTGCTCGTAGAACGAGGCGGGCCGGATCCAGAGCCGGTTCGGGTCGAACTCGCCCGAGAGGTACTTCTTGGACAGCGGCGGACGCTGGTAGGGCAGCTCCGGCTCGTCGCCCACCAGCACCAGATGCCCTGTGAACCCCTCGCGGCGCAGGCTGTCCACGGCCTGCGCCGCTGCATGGCTCGCGCCAACGATAACCACGTTGCCTTCCACGTCGGACCCCCTGCAGCCGCGGCCGTGAGTCTACCGCACCAGCAGGGCGCGACCGCGCCATCCGCTTGCGCCAAAGTGGTGCGCCGCCGCCGGGCTGCCTCGTGCAAGTTCCTGATTTCAGCAGGAGGGTGGTCCCGGCATAGAATCTGCAATCCAGCTGGCATGCCCAATCGTTTACCAAGACCAGGAGCATCCTGATGAAGCTCGTCACTGCCATCATCAAGCCTTTCAAGCTCGACGACGTGCGCGCCGCCCTGTCCGAGATCGGCATCTCGGGCATGACCGTCACCGAGGTGAAGGGCTTCGGGCGCCAGCGCGGCCACACCGAGCTTTACCGCGGCGCCGAGTACGTCGTGGACTTCGTGCCGAAGACCCGGATCGAAGTCGCCGTGCGCAGCGACCTCGTGGACCAGGTGGTCGAGGCGATCGTCGGTGCCGCCAAGACGGGCAAGGTCGGCGACGGCAAGATCTTCGTCACCAGCATCGATCGCGTGCTGCGCATCCGTACCGGCGAGGCGGACGAGTCGGCGCTTTGACGCTCGACGCCCCGAGCGTCGAGGCCGCCGCCGCCGCGATCCACCTCAGCGGCGCGCGGCGCCACGTCCTGCTGTGCACGCACGGCAAGTGCGCCTCGCCCGAGGCGGCGCAGGCGTCGTGGAAGTACCTCAAGCGGCGCCTCAAGGAACTCGGCCTCGTGGACGCGCAGGGCGGCGTGCTGCGCACGCGGGCGGACTGCCTGCGCATCTGTCGCGATGGCCCCATCGCCGTCGTCTATCCCGAGGGCACCTGGTATCGCGACGCCACACCCGGGAATCTCGAGCGCATCCTGCAGGAGCACCTCATCAGCGGCAGGCCGGTGGCTGACCTTGCCTTCGGCTCCTCCCCGCTGGGCCCGCCCGGCGGGGCTTGCGGCACTCCGTAAGTTGCCGCGCAGACGCCTCCGATAGACTTTGACCGGGTCCAGTGAGGAGCCGGTCACTATGATCCACGGCATTCGCATCCACCAGCACGGCGGTCCGGAGGTCCTGAAGTACGAGCCGGTCGACGTCGGCACCCCGGGCCGTGGCGAGGTCCGCTTGCGGCACACGGCGATCGGCCTCAATTTCATCGACGTGTACGACCGCACGGGTCTCTACCCGCTGACGCTGCCGGCGATACTCGGCCGCGAGGCGGCCGGCATCGTGACCGGGGTGGGCCGCGGCGTGCGCGGGCTGCGGGAGGGGGACCGCGTGGCCTACGTCCTGCACGTGCCCGGCGCCTACGTCGACGAGCGCGTCGTCCCCGCCGACCGCATGGTCAAGCTGCCGACGGAGGTCTCCGACGTGCAGGCGGCCGCCGCCATGCTGAAGGGGCTCACTGCCCAGTACCTGCTGCGCAGCACCTACCGGGTGAAGCGTGGTGACCCGGTCGTTATCCACGCGGCCTCCGGCGGCGTCGGCCTGATCGCCGTGCAGTGGGCCCGGCACCTCGGCGCCGAGGTCATCGCGGTCACCGGCAGCGGCGAGAAGGCGGAGCTCGCGCGCGAGCACGGCGCGCAGCACACGATCCTGCTCGGCCGAGCCGACCTCGCCGCGCGTGTGCGCGAGATCACGCGCGGGCGCGGCGTCCCGGTCGTCTACGACTCGGTCGGCCGCGACACTTTCACGGCTTCGCTCGACTGCCTGCGGCCGCGCGGCCTGATGGTGAGTTACGGCAACGCCTCCGGTCCGGTCCCGCCCTTCGCGCCGCTCGAGCTCTCGAAGCGCGGCTCGCTCTACCTGACGCGGCCGACGCTGTTCCACTACATCGCCACGCGTCGTGAGCTCGAGCGCGCGGCGGCGGAGCTGTTCGAGGTTATCGGCAGCGGTGCGGTGAAGATCCGCATCGGCCAGACGTTCGCGCTGGCCGATGCCGCGCTTGCCCACCGCGAGCTCGAGGCACGCCACACGACGGGCTCGACCGTGCTGGTGCCCTGAGGGAGGTTCCTTGAAATCCTCTGGCGGTCGCAGTCGGCTCGCGCTCGCCGCCCTGGCCGCCGCACTGCTGGCGCCCGTCATCGCGGTGGCGGACCTGCCCTCTCCGCGCGCCCGGGACGAGATCTGGGACCCTCCACCCCTCGTCCCGCTACCGCCCGGGACCGAACTGCCGTCGGCTGCGGAACTGGAGGAGCGCGGCGCCAGGGTGGGCGAGATTCTGGTCCGCGTCTACGACATCTTCGATCCGGAGGATCCGCGCGAGAACACCTGGCTCTACCGGGCCGCCAACACGCTGCACGTCAAGACCCGCCCGTCCACGGTCCGCGACCAGCTGACGTTCCGGAGCGGCCAGCCGCTGCGCGCCCAGCGACTCGAGGAGAGCGAGCGGATCCTGCGCGGCCGCCGCTACCTCTACGACGCGATCGTCAGGATCGCGCGCTACGATGCCGCGACCAACGTCGCGGACATCGAGGTCACGGTGCGCGACGTCTGGACCCTCAATCCCGGCGTCGGCTACTCGAATCGAGGCGGCGTTTCCGAGACTTCGGTTGAGATCGAGGAGCTGAATCTGCTCGGCGGTGGGCAGAGGCTCCAGCTCGAGTATTCCGACGAGGTCGATCGGACCTCGGTCGAGGTGCGGTACTCGGATCCCAACGTGGGTGGAAGCCGCTGGGCGCTGGGGCTGGTCTACGCCGACCTGAGCGATGGCGAGACCCAGTTCATAGACGTTACCAGGCCCTTCTACTCCTTCGACACGCGCTGGTCGGCGGGCGTGACGCTCTCGGACGACGACCGCGTGGAGACCCGCTACGACCTCGGCGAGCCCGTGGACGAGTTTCGCGTGACCCGGAAGTTGGCGGAGCTGCGCTACGGCTGGTCGAAGGGCCTGCGCGACGGCTGGGCGAAGCGCTGGATCGCAGGACTGCGCTACGACGACCAGGCCTTCGCGGCACCGCCGGGGGATCTAGGCGCCGCGGAGCTGCCCGAGGACCAGCGCTTCGTCTATCCGTGGCTCGGCGTCGAGTGGATCCAGGACGCCTGGACCAAGACGCGCAACCGCAACCAGATCGGCCGGACCGAGGATGCTTATTTCGGCACTGCGTTCCGCGCCAGTGTCGGCTACAGCAGCGAGACGTTCGGCGCCGAGGACGAGGCGTGGCTGTTCTCGGCAAGTCTCGTGACGGCCCGCCAGTACTCGGCCGACCGGGAGTGGTCCGTCGCCGCGGCGGGCAACGGGCGGTTGGAGAGTGGACGCCTGTCGGACGCGGCGCTCTCGGCCGAGGTTCGCCACCACTGGCGCTGGCGGTCCTGGACGAGCAGCTTTGCCTCGGTCAAAGGGACGGTGACCGAAGACCTCGATCCCGACCGGCAGGTGCTGCTCGGGGGGGAGGAAGGACTGCGGGGCTTCCCGCTGCGCTACCTCACCGGCACGTCGAGCGCGCTGATCACGCTCGAGCAACGGTTTTACTCGGACTGGTATCCTTTCCGGCTGTTCAACGTGGGCGGCGCCATGTTCCTCGATACCGGGCGCACCTGGGGCCCGACGCTGGGTGGCCAGCCGTCACTGGACTGGCAGTCCAACGTCGGGCTCGGCCTGCGCCTCGGCAACTCCCGCTCGGGTCTGGGTTCGGTCATCCATGTCGATTTCACCTATACGCTCGATTCCGTGCCCGGCGAGGACCGCTTCCAGGTGTTCATCGAGACCAGGCAGGGGTTCTGAGTCCTTCCGGTTCCGGCCGGTCCTCGCCTTGCGAAGGGAGGCGAGGTGAAGCCGCTGCTGACGCTCTTCCTCATCGTCTTCGTCGACCTGCTGGGCTTCGGAATCATCATCCCGCTGTTCCCGTTCGTCGCCGAGCGCATGGGGGCCGATCCCTGGCTCATCACCTTCGGCGGCGCCGGCATCTACTCGCTGGCGCAGGTGATCGCGGCGCCACTATGGGGCCGGGCGAGCGACGCCTTCGGGCGCCGGCCGGTCCTGTTCGTGAGCATGCTCGGCGCTGTGGCGGGCTACGTGTGGCTAGGGCTCGCCGGCTCTCTTGCGATGCTGATTGCGTCGCGGGCCCTGTCAGGGATGATGGCGGGCAACATCTCCGCCGCTTTCGCCTACGTCGCCGACGTCACGACGCCGGAGAACCGGGC
>JBBINN010000160.1:0-7037 GCA_037443885.1 Gammaproteobacteria bacterium
TGCTGCGGGCCGACCCAGTTCGCGATGGTCACCCACTTGCCCTTCTCCAGGTCCTTGTAGTGCTGGAAGAAGTGCGCGATCTGCTCGGTGAGGATCTGCGGCAGGTCCTTCCAGGTCTTCACGCCCGTGTAGAAGGGGTGCAGCTTGTCCACCGGCACGGCGACGACCTTCTCGTCCGGGCCGGCCTCGTCCTTCATCAGCAGCGCGCCCACCGGGCGGCAGCGGATGATCACGCCGGGCACCACCGGCACCACGCCGACGACGATGATGTCCACCGGGTCGCCGTCCTCGGACAGCGTGTGCGGCACGAACCCGTAGTTGCCCGGGTAGAACATGGCGGTGTGCAGGAAGCGGTCCACGCGCAGCACGCCCGACTCCTTGTCGAGCTCGTACTTGACGGGCACGCCGCCCTGCGGGATCTCGATCAGGGCGTTGATGTCGTAGGGCGGGTCCTCGCCGATCGGGATCTTGTCGATGTCCATGTCAACTCACCGGTGGTACTGGGGGGAAAGCTCGTGCACGGCCGCGAGCATGGCCGCGACGCGCTCGGGGTCGATGTCCGGATGGATGCCATGGCCGAGGTTGAAGACGTGGCCGTGGCCGTGGCCGTAGCTCGCGAGCACCCGGCCGACCTCGTCGCGGATCACCTCGGGCGAGGCGTAGAGCACGCAGGGATCGAGGTTGCCCTGCAGCGCGACGCGCCCGCCGGCGAGCTCGCGCGCGTCGGCGAGGTCCATGGTCCAGTCCACGCCGAGGGCGTCGCAGCCGGTCTCGGCCATGTGGTCGAGCCACTCGCCGCCGCCCTTGGTGAACAGGATCACCGGGATGCGTCGGCCGTCGCGCTCGCGGACCAGGCCGTCCACGATGCGCGCCATGTACTCCAGCGAGAACTCCAGGTAGCGGCGCGGCGACAGCGCCCCGCCCCAGGTGTCGAACACCATCACCGCCTGCGCGCCCGCCTCGATCTGCGCGTTGAGGTAGGCGGTGGTCGCGCGCGTGACGACGTCGAGCATCCTGTGCAGCGTGTCGGGGGCGTCGTACATCATGCCCTTGATGTGCGCGAAATTCTTGCTGCCGCCGCCCTCGACCATGTAGGTGCCCACTGTCCACGGCGAGCCGGCGAAGCCGATCAGCGGCACGCGCCCGGCGAGCTCGCGGCGGATCAGCGCCACGGCATCCACCACGTACTTGAGCTCCCGCGCCGGGTCCGGCACGAACAGCCGGTCCACGTCGGCGGCGGTCCGCACGGGCTTGCCGATCCTCGGGCCCTCGCCCGCCTCGAACGTGAGGTCGAGGTCCATCGCGTGCGGGATGGTGAGGATGTCGGAGAACAGGATCGCCGCGTCGAGCGGGTAGCGGTCGAGCGGCTGGATCGTGACCTCGCAGGCGTACTCGGGGTTCATGCACATGGCGAGGAAGCTGCCGGCCTTCGCGCGCGTGGCGCGGTACTCGGGCAGGTAGCGGCCGGCCTGGCGCATCATCCACACCGGCGTGCGCTCGGTCGGCTGGCGCAGGAGCGCGCGCAGCAGCAGGTCGTTCTTCATTCCGGTCATGCGGCCCCCGGGAAGCAGCGGGCGATGGTGGCCTGGATCTGTTCGGCGGCAGCGCGCGGATCGGCCGCATCGCGGATCGGGCGGCCGACCACGATGTAGTCCGCGCCGTTGGCGAACGCCTGCTCGACATTGACGACGCGCTTCTGGTCGTCCACCGGGCGGTTCTCGACGGGGCGGATGCCCGGCGTCACCACGATCAACCGGTCGTCCACCCCGGCGCGCAGCAGCTTCGCCTCGAGGCCGGACGACACGACGCCGTCGCAGCCCGCCTCGAGCGCGCGGCGCGCGCGGGAGAGCACCAGCTGCTCGACGTCGCAGGCGAAGCCGAGGTCATCCAGGTCACCGCGGTCGAGGCTGGTCAGCACCGTGACCGCCAGGATCTTCACGTCGCCCTTGGCCGCGGCGGCGGCCTCCATGATGGACTGGTTGCCGTGGACCGTGGCGAAGGTCACGCCGCGGTTGCGGAGATTCTTCACGGCCGAGGCGACGGTCGCGGGAACGTCGAAGAACTTGAGGTCCACGAAGATCTTCTTGCCGCGCCCGACCATCCAGTCGAGCAGCTCGAAGTAACCGCCGGACATGAACAGCTCGAGCCCGAGCTTGTAGAACACGATGGAGTCGCCGAGCTCGTCGGCCATTCGGCGCGCCGCGCCGGCGTCCGGGACGTCCATGGCGAATATCAGGCGCTCGCGCGCGGGAATGGTCACTCGGGTCACGGGGTCCTCCGGGCCTCAGGCCCCGCGAATGTTACTGGAAAACGGGGCTGTCCCAGCATGGGGACTGCCCACTGTGCCGTGCAGCGACCCAGATCCAGCGGTTTAGCCTGCGCTGCGGCCGGGATCCGGCCGGGGGGCGCCGCGCTCTGCGCGGCATCCCCCACGGCCACCTCGGCCGCAGCGCGAAGCGTTGCCGCAGCATCGGCAGAGCCAAATCAGGCGTCACCGCACGCGCGCGCCGGCGAGGTGGCCAGGGCCACCCAGAGCGAGCGCGTAAGTTCCGATCGCGCGAGCGACGCGGTGGCCCGGCCGGATCCCGCCGGCGCGCGAGGCTAAATCCTGGTCCGGATACCGCTCGCAGCGCAGGCTCAGCCCAGCACGCGCTCGTGCTCGAGGAAGGCATAGCGGTCGGTCATGCCCGCGATGTAGTCGGCCACCGCGCGAGCGCGGCCGGCAGCGCCCGCCTCGGACTCGAGGCGCAGCGCCGTGTCGCGGTGCTCTTCCGGCAGGCGCGAGACGTCCTCCATGAACGCCGCGAACAGCTCCTGGAGGACCCGCACGGCTTTCTCCCGCATCGCGAGCACCCGCTCGTGCTCGTACACTCGCCGGCGGAGGAAGCGCTTCAGCGCGTAGTGCTCGTCCGCCTTGGCGGCGGAGAAGGCGACCAGCGGCTCGCCCAGCGCGCGCACGTCCTCGACGCAGGACGGCGCGGCGGCCTCGACGCGCCGGCGCGTCTCGTCGATGAGATCGCTTACCACGTCGTCGATCATGCGGCGGATCGTCTCGTGCAGCAGCTGCTTGGGCCGTATCCCGGGGTGCAGGCGCAGCACTTCCTCCTGCTGCCGCGCGAACAGCGGCACGTCCGCGAGTTCCGCAAGGCTGATGAGGCCGGCGCGCACGCCGTCGTCCACGTCGTGGTTGTTGTAGGCGATCGCGTCCGCAAGATTCGCGAGCTGCGCCTCGAGCGACGGCTGGCGCCGCTCGAGGAACCGGCGCCCGATGTCGCCGAGCTGCCGGGCGTTCGCCGCCGAGCAGTGCTTCAGGATCCCCTCCCGGCACTCGAAGGTCAGGTTCAGGCCGGGAAACGAGGCGTAGCGCTCCTCGAGCTCGTCCACGACCCGCAGCGACTGCAGGTTGTGCTCGAAGCCGCCGAACTCGCGCATGCAGGCGTTCAGCACGTCCTGCCCGGCGTGGCCGAAAGGGGTGTGCCCAAGGTCGTGCGCCAGGCAGATGGCCTCGGTCAGCGGCTCCGACAGGCCGAGCACGCGGGCCACGGTCCGACCGATCTGCGCCACCTCGAGCGAGTGGGTGAGCCGGGTGCGGAACAGGTCGCCCTCGTGATTGACGAACACCTGCGTCTTGTAGACCAGCCGCCGGAAGGCGTTGGAATGGACGATGCGATCCCGGTCACGCTGGAACTCGCCGCGATTGCCCGGTGGAGGCTCGGGGTGACGCCGGCCCCGGGACGTGGCCTCCAGCGCCGCCCAGGGCGACAACCCACGGTCGTGTTCGGAGACGGTGCGCATCAGCCCGCCTCGCCCATCACCTCGGCGAGCAGACCCTCGAGCGCCTCGGGCGGGTAGTCGTCGGTGAGGACCGCCGCGCCGATGCGGTCCAGCAGCACCAGGCGGATCCGGCCGCCCTTCACCTTCTTGTCCATCTGCATGAGCTGGAGGGCCCGCGCCGCACCGAGGCGCGGAGGATCGACGGGCAGCCCGGCTCGTCCGAGCAGGTCGCGCAGGCGATCGACGTCGCCCGCCGGCAGCCCCCGCACGCGGCGCGAGAGCTCCGCCGCGAGCTGCATCCCTGCGGCGACCGCCTCACCGTGCAGCCAGGCGCCATAGCCGGCGCCGGACTCGATGGCGTGTCCGAAGGTGTGCCCGAGATTGAGGAGGGCGCGCTCGCCCTGCTCGCGCTCGTCGCGGCCGACGATCGCGGCCTTCATCTCGCAGGAGCGGCGGATGGCATAGCCGAGCGCCTTCGGCTCACGCTCCAGCAGCCGGCCCACGTTCTGCTCGAGCCAGCCGAAGAAGGCGGCGTCGCCGAGGACGCCGTACTTGATGACCTCCGCGACACCGGCCCGCAGCTCGCGGTCGGGCAGCGTGCCGAGCGTGTCCGTGTCGGCAATCACGGTCACCGGCTGGTGAAAGGCGCCGATCAGGTTCTTGCCGCCCGGGTGGTTCACGCCCGTCTTGCCGCCGACCGATGAATCCACTTGCGCGAGCAGCGTGGTCGGAAGCTGCGCGTAGGCGACGCCGCGGTGGTAGCAGGCGGCCGCGAAGCCGGCGATGTCCCCCACAACCCCGCCACCGAGCGCGACGACGACGCAGTCACGGTTCATGCGCGCCTCGACCAGCGCATCGAGCGCCACGCCGAGCGTCGCCATCGTCTTGTGCGCCTCGCCGTCCGGCAGCACGCAGCGCGCGACTCGCCGCCCGGCGAGTGCCGCCTCGGCGCGCGCACCCCACAGGGGCATCACGGTTTCGTTGCTGACCAGCATGACGTCGCCGCCCGGAAGGTCGCCGGCGAGGAGCCCTGGCTCTCCCAGAAGGCCTGGCCCGATGTGGATCGGGTAGCTGCGGTCCCCGAGCTCGATGATCAGCTGGTCGGTGTCGGTCATGCCGGCTGCTCCGTCTGGGCGCCAGCGGCCAGCCGGCGCGCGATCTCCGTAGCCACGGCCGCGACCTTGCGCCCGTCGGTCGTCACCACGTGATGCGCGACCTCCCGGTACAGCGGCTCCCGGACCGCCATGAGCTCCGCGAGCCGGGTCCCTGGATCCGCTGTCCGAAGCAGCGGCCGGTGCGTGCCGTGCCGCGTGCGCGCGAGCTGCTGGCTCAAGGACGCCTGAAGGTAAACGACCGCGCCGCGGGCGGCGAGCCGCTCGCGGTTCTCCGGCAGCAGCACCGCACCACCGCCCGTCGCGAGCACGATTCCCGGCTCGCGGGTGAGCGCGTCGATGGCGTCCCGCTCCCTCTGCCGGAAGCCGGCCTCGCCTTCCCTCTCGAAGATGTAGGCGATGTCCACGCCGGTGCGCGCCACGATCGCCTCGTCGCTGTCCACGAAGCGCAGCCCGAGCAGGCGCGCGAGACGGCGGCCGACGGCCGTCTTTCCCGCGCCCATCGGCCCGATCAGGAACACGCTGCCCGGCAACCCGCCCGCCAAGTCCTCGCCCCGCGAAAAAGGCCACGGCCGCTCCCGGACGGGAGCGGCCGTGCGACTGTGCCCGTGGTCCGCCCGGCGCGCAAGCCGGGAGACGGGATCAGTTGATGTTCGAGCCCTCGCGCAGGATCTTCGGCGTGACGAAGATCAGCAGCTCGTCGCGCTGCTCGGACTTGCCCCGGGTGCGGAACAGGGCGCCGAGACCCGGGACGTCGCCGAGGTACGGGACCTTCTTCTCCGTGTCGCGGCGCTCGGTCTCCATGATGCCGCCGAGGACGACCGTCTGGCCGTCGTTCACGAGCACCTGGGTGCTGATCGACCGCGTGTCGATCGACGGCACGAAGCCGCCGGTCGCGCTCGGCACGAGCTGGCCCACGCTGTCCTTGTTGACCTGCAGGTCGAGGATCACGCGATCGTCCGGCGTGATCTGCGGGGTCACCTTGAGCGAGAGCACCGCCTTCTTGAACTGCGTGGTCGTGGCGCCGCTCGACGCCGACTCCTGGTAGGGAACCTCGACGCCCTGCTCGATGATCGCCTCGCGCTGGTTCGCCGTGATGACGCGCGGCGAGGAGACGATCTCGCCCTTGCCCTCGGCCTGCGCCGCGGACAGCTCGAGGTCGATCAGGAAGTCGTCGAAGTCGAGCACCGACAGCGCGATCCGACCGGCCGGGTTGCTGACCGGCATGTTCACGTTGTAGCGGTCGAAGTTGCCGAAGGGGATCTGCACCGGGAAGGGCTGGCCGGTATTGGCTACGTTGTCCAGAGCCGAACCCATCACCGAGTCGCTGGCCTGGGCGCTGCCGCCCATGAAGAACAGGTCCTTGATGTCATCGGAGACACGATTGAAGCCGGCCCGCACGCCCAGCTCGCGCGAGAAATCGTCGCTCACGATCACGATGCGGGACTCGATCAGCACCTGGCGCACGGGGATGTCGAGCGTCGCCACCATGGCGCGGATCTGCTCCAGCTGCTCGGCGGTGTCCTGCACCAGCAGCGTATTGGTACGCTCGTCGATGCTGACGTTGCCGCGCGCGGACAGCAGCGAACCGCTTCCACCGCTCCGCAGCAGCTTGGCGATATCCGAGGCCTTGGCGTAGTTCACCTGCAGGAACTCGGTGCGCAGCGGCGCGAGTTCCTGGATGTCCCTCTGCGCCTCGAGCTCGGCCTTCTCGCGGGCGGCGATCTCGGCCTGCGGCGCGACCAGGATCACGTTGTCCTTCCGGCGCATGTCGAGGCCCTTCGTGCGCAGCACGATGTCGAGGGCCTGGTCCCAGGGAACACTCTGCAGGCGTAGCGTGACGCGGCCCCTGACGGAGTCGCTGACCACGATGTTCTGCCCGCTGGTGTCGGCCAGAAGCTGCAGCACCGCGCGGACTTCGATGTCCTGGAAGTTGAGCGTCAGGCGCTCGCCGGTGTAGACCTTCTCCGCGTCCGTGACGACGGCGCGCTTCGGCCGCTCCCGGACCTCGACTACGTAGGTGTCGTCGGTCTGGTAGGCGAGCTGTTCCCAGTCGCCGGTGGCGCTCACCACGATTCTGGCGGCGGTCGCCGTGCGCGTCGCATCCACGGTCGTGACCGGAGTGGCGAAATCCACCACATCGAAACGCTT
>JBBINN010000161.1:0-6977 GCA_037443885.1 Gammaproteobacteria bacterium
CCGCGTTCGCCGCGGGCCGCCCGGTCGCCGCGTTCACCACGCTCGCCACGTGCAGCCCGGTCGCCGCCGCGCTCAGCTCCGCGTTCACTGCGCTCACCGCGTCCCGCTCGCTCACCGCGATCCGACCGCTCCCGACGCTCGTCGCGCTCGCCGCGCTCGCCGCGTTCGCCGCGCTCTCCGCCGCGCCGGCGGCGCCGGTCCCGGTCCCGGTCCCGGTCGCGGTCGCGGTCACGGTCACGCTGCGGCTCCTCGCTTGCGGAAGCCGCAGCGGCCGGCGCTGCGGCAGGCGCTGGAGACAGCCATCCGAGCAGGCGCTGCAGCAGCCCCGGTTTCGCGGGTGCAGGCGCTGCCTCGGCGACTGGCGCCGGGCGCGGTACCGTCACGGGCGCCGGCTCGCTGGGCATGATCGTTTGCACGGCCGGCCCGGCCGACGGTGGCTTCTTCTCCGAGCTTGTCTTGAACTCGATTTCGGTCGGCGCCTGCTCGGCCATCTGGTAGCTGATGACCGCGTTCTCGGGCAGGCCGACCTCGTCGTCGCGGACCCGCTTGATCGAATAGTTGGGCGTCTCGATGTTCGGATTCGGGACGAGGATGATGTCCGTGCTGCTGCGCGACTCGAGCTGGTTGAGCCACTCGCGCTTCTCGTTGATCAGGAAAGTCGCAACGTCCACCGGCAGCTGCGCGACGACGCGCGCCGTGCGGTCCTTGCGGGCCTCTTCGCCGACGAGCCGCAGCACCGCCAGCGCCATGGACTCGACGCTGCGGATCGTGCCCATCCCGCTGCAGCGCGGACAGACGGTGTGGGTGGACTCGCCGAGTGAGGGCCGCAGGCGCTGCCGGGACATCTCGAGCAGGCCGAAGCGCGAGATGCGCCCGAGCTGGATGCGGGCGCGGTCCATCTTGACCGCATCCCGCAGCCGATCCTCGACCGCCTGCTGGTTCTTCTTCGACTCCATGTCGATGAAGTCGATGACGATCAGGCCGCCGAGGTCGCGCAGGCGCAGCTGGCGCGCGATCTCGTCCGCCGCCTCGAGGTTGGTGTTGCAGGCCGTCGTCTCGATGTCGCCACCGCGGGTGGCCCGCGCCGAGTTGATGTCGATGGAGACCAGCGCCTCGGTGTAGTCGATCACGATGCTGCCGCCGGAGGGCAGGTGCACCGTGTGCGAGTACGCCGACTCGATCTGGCTCTCGATCTGGTAGCGCGTGAACAGCGGGACGTCGTCGGCGTAGAGCTTGACCTTGCGCTGCGCGTCAGGCGGCAGGAAGCGCTGGGCATACTCCAGCGCGCGCTGGTGGGCGCCGGCCTCGTCGATCAGGATCTCGCCGATGTCGTCGGAAGCATAGTCGCGCATCGAGCGCGTGACGGCATCGCTCTCCTGGTAGATCAGGAACGGCGCCGGGCGCCGCGAGGCGTCCACGATCGCGTCCCAGTTGGCGCGCAGGTTGTCCATGTCCCACTGCAGCTCCTCGGCGGAACGGCCGAGGCCCGCGGTGCGGACGATGACGCCCATGCCGTCCGGCAGCTTCAGCTGCTCGAGCGCATCGCGGGTGGCGTCGCGGTCCTCGCCCTCGATGCGCCGCGACACGCCGCCGGCGCGCGGGTTGTTCGGCATCAGGACGAGGAAGCGGCCCGCCAGGCTG
The DNA here is from genome assembly GCA_037443885.1 of Gammaproteobacteria bacterium. Lineage (GTDB taxonomy): Bacteria > Pseudomonadota > Gammaproteobacteria > Steroidobacterales > Steroidobacteraceae > SG8-30. The sequence continues at coordinate 1,642 of JBBINN010000161.1, forward strand.
ATGTAGGTCGTCAGCGCCGCGCCCTTGTTGCCGCGCTCTTCCTTCTCGACCTGCACGATGAGCTCCTGGCCCTCCTGCAGGACGTCGCGGATGTTGTAGCGGGCGTTCGGGGCGGGCTGGTAGCGGAAGTACTCGCGGGCGACTTCCTTCAGCGGCAGGAAGCCCTGGCGCTGCGAGCCGTAGTCGACGAAGGCTGCCTCGAGGCTCGGCTCGATCCGGGTGATGCGAGCCTTGTAGACGTTGGCTTTCTTCTGTTCCTTGGACGGTAGTTCGATCGCGAGATCGTAGAGCTTCTGGCCGTCAACCAGGGCGACGCGCAGCTCTTCCTGCTGCGTCGCGTTGATGAGCATTCTCTTCATGAGCCCCTTCCGGAGTGGTGGGGGCCGTGCAGCTTGGGACGCGGCGGGGGACCGGCGTCAGGAGGAGGGGGGTCTTCACCTGTCGTGGACGCGCGACGTCAGGAGAGGCGCCGCGGTGGGGTGACCGCTGCGCTGTCCTCGATCCTTGCCACATCGTCGTGAACACGCCAGGGGATTCTCGTTCTTCCAGGGACCGCGCCCCTGTGAACGGGCGCGCGTCCAAGCTTTCGGCCATGCGATGGCCCGGGAGACCGGGACCAACTAACATGCAGCCCCGCCTGCTGTCGGCATCCGCGTGGGCGGTGCGCGCGCACGGTGGGGCTGCGTAATCCTCGGCGGCGCAGGGCCCCGGGGGCGCCGGCCGCGTCGCGACGACTTGCAATCTAGCAGCACAGCATTCAGAAAATCAACACCTTAGGCTCAAATTGATGACCCAGGCTGAAAAACCGGCCAAGGCCGTCCGGCACGTCGAGGTCGGCCCCGGCGATGCGGGCCAACGGGTGGACAATTTCCTGCTGCGCGTCCTGAAGGGCGTGCCGAGGAGCCACATCTACCGGCTGCTTCGCCGCGGCGAGGTGCGCGTCAACGGCGGGCGGGCGAAGCCCGAGCAGCGGCTCGCCGAGGGTGACACCGTCCGGTTGCCGCCCGTTCGCCTGACGGCCGAGGAAGCGCCGGGCACGGTGCCGGCGAGGCTGCGGGCCGCCGTGCGCGAGGCCATCGTCCACGAGGACGAGCGGGTGGTCGTGATCGACAAGCCGTCCGGGCTGGCCGTGCACGGCGGCTCCGGCCTCTCCTTCGGGGTGATCGAGGCGCTGCGAGCCGACCGGCCCGGGCAGGAACTCGAGCTGGCGCACCGGCTGGACCGGGAGACGAGCGGGCTGCTGGTCGTTGCCAAGGACCGCGGTTCGCTGAGGATCCTGCATGCGCTGCTGCGCGAGGGCGAGGTCTCGAAGACCTACCTCGCGCTGCTCGCCGGCCGCTGGACGCTTGGGAAGAAGATGGTTGAAGCGCCGCTCGCCACGCACACTCGCCAGGGCGGCGAGCGCACGGTCACGGTGCATGCCGAGGGCAAGCCATCGGCCAGTACGTTCCGCCCGATCGAGCATTTCGGAGCCGAGGCGACCTTGGTCGAGGTCGATATCCACACGGGCCGGACGCATCAGATCCGCGTGCATTCCGCCTTCGCGGGACATCCGGTGGCCGGCGATCCGAAGTACGGCGACCGCGAGTTCAATGCGCGCATGCAGGCGCGCGGCCTCGAGCGCATGTTCCTGCACGCGCACGCGCTGAGCTTCACGTGGCCCGATACGGGACGCAAGTGCCGCTTCGTGGCGGCGCTGCCGCCGGAGCTCAAGGCGGTGCTGGCGCAGCTGGGCGAACGCGAGACGCGCAGCAAGTAGCCCTTGAGAAGGCGTAGGAACTGCCCGGCCTGCGGGCGGGATCCGGCCGGGCCACCACGTCGCTCGCGCGGACAAACGCGCTCGCTCTGGGTGGCCCAGGCCACCTCGCCCGCAGGCCCGAGAGCGTTGCGCCGACGCTGCGCCCTGTCAGCCGTTGCGCCAATCGCCGAGCGGGTCGAGTCCCGCCGCGCGCAGCGCCTGCGCCACCCAGATCAGCGGCAGGCCGATCAGCGCCGTCGGGTCGCTGCTGTCGATGCGCTCGAACAGCGCGATGCCGAGGCCCTCGCACTTGAAGCCACCGGCGCAGTCGAGCGGCTGCTCGATCTCGACGTAGCGGCGCACCTCGGGTTCGCCGAGTTCGCGGAAGCGCACGCGCGTCTCGTCCACGTGCTCGCGCAGGAATGGATCGTCGACGTTCGCGAGGCAGGCGGCGGTGAGGAAGACGACCTCGCGGCCGCTGGCCGCCATGAGTTGCGCGACGCAGCGCTCGACCGTCATCGGCTTGCCGAGTACCTCGCCGCCCAGCACCGCGACCTGGTCGGAGCCGAGGCACCAGGCGCCCGGGTGGCGCGAGGCGACCACCTCCGCCTTGGCGCGTGCGAGACGGATGGCAAGGGCACGCGGCGCCTCGCCGGGGTGCCCGGACTCGTCCACGCCCGGCGATTCCTGGTCGAAGGGCAGGCCGAGGCGGCCGAGGAGCCCGGCGCGGTATCTCGAGGTGGAGGCCAGGATGAGCCGGGGCATGGTCGGTTAGGGCTTGAAAAACAAGGGTTTAAGACCTGGCGGCCTTTGACAGCGGCCGGGCGGGCCACTATGATACCGCGCCCATGTCGAAGCCCCCGGCGAATCGCCTGGACGCAGTTCGCCTCGCGGCCGACGGCGCAAGCCTCGAGCGACGGTTTCCCCTCGCCGGGTTCCCGAGGTTGGCAGACTCGCTGGTGACGTCGCAGGGCGACGCCACCGCGCGGCTGTCTTTCCTCGATGCGGCCGAGGGCGTGCCCGGCTGCGAGCTCGAGGTTCAAGCGACGCTGGCGCTGCGCTGCCAGCGCTGCCTCGAGGTCGTCGCCGTGCCGGTGCGCTCGGCTGGTCGGCTCGGCTTCGTCGCCGGCGATGCCGATGCGGCCCGGGTGCCGGAAGGTGTCGAGGCGGTGACCTGCGATCCGCGCGCGGTGGACCTGGCCGCGCTGGTCGAGGACGAATTGCTGCTCTCGCTGCCGCTGGTGCCGCGGCACGAGGGCGAGGACTGCGGTCCGCGCGAAGCGACGCGCGGGCCGGATGAGAGCGAAGACTCCCGCACGGCGACGAAGCCGTTCGCGGGCCTGAAGGACCTGCTGAAACACTAGGATCGGAGTACCGACCATGCCCGTCCAGAAGAGCCGAAAGACCCCGTCCACGCGCGGCATGCGTCGCGCCCACGACAAGCTGGCCGCGCCGGCCCTGTCGAAGGACCCGACCACCGGCGAGACCCACGCCCGCCACCGCATCAGCAAGGACGGGTACTATCGCGGCAAGAAGGTCATCGAGACCGCCGTCGAAGACGAGCAGGCGTAGGCGGCGCAAGCCCGCGGCGCGGCGTCGGCGCCGGCGCCGGAGGAGGGGGCATGCGGTACTCGCGCATCGCCGGCACCGGCAGTTACCTTCCCGAGAAGGTGCTGACCAACGCCGACCTCGAGAAGCTCGTCGAGACCAGCGATGAGTGGATCCGCACGCGCACCGGGATCGAGCGGCGTCACATCGCGGCGCCGGACGAAACGAGCTCGGCACTCGCCGAGCACGCGGCGCGCCGCGCCCTGCGCGCCGCAGGCGTGACAGCCACCGACGTCGACTTCATCGTCGTCGGCACCACCACGCCCGACCGCGTCTTTCCCAACACCGGCTCGCTGCTGCAGCGGCGGCTCGGCATCCACGGCTGCCCGGCCTTCGCGCTGGAGACCGCCTGCAGCGGCTTCGTCTACGCGCTGTCGATGGCCGACAAGTTCGTCCGGCTCGGCGAGTCACGCTGCGCGCTGGTCGTCGGCGTCGAGTGCCTGAGCCGCCTCGTCGACTGGAATGACCGCGGCACCTGCGTGCTCTTCGGCGACGGCGCGGGTGCGGTGGTGCTGACACCGGCCGATGAGCCGGGCATCGTCGCGACGCACCTGCACTCGGACGGTCAGTACTCCGACCTGCTCTATTTTCCTTATGGCCCGTCGCAGGGCTTCGAGCGCCTTCGTGCCGGCGCGCCCGAAGGCATCACGATGCGCGGCAACGACGTGTTCAAGGTCGCCGTTCGGACGCTGTCGCGCCTCGTGGATGAGACGCTCGCGAAGAACGGCATCGACAAGCACGAGATCGACTGGCTGGTGCCGCACCAGGCCAACCTGCGCATCATCCAGGCGGCCGCCGAGAAGCTGGACCTGCCCATGGAGAAGGTCGTCGTGACCGTGCAGGAGCATGGCAACACCTCCGCGGCCTCGATCCCGCTCGCCTTCGACACGGCGGTGCGCGACGGCCGCATCCGGCGCGGGCATCTGGTGCTGATGGAGACCTTCGGCGGCGGCTTCACCTGGGGCTCGGCCCTGGTCCGCTACTGAGCGGGAACCCCGGGCGGGCAGGGCCGGTCTAGTTCCTCGGTGACGTTTGCGGGAGTGAAGACGTGAGACAGGGATCCGTCTGGGTGCTCTGCCTGCTGCTCGCGGCTGCCGGTCCGGCGGCGGCCGAGATCTTCTCGATGCCCCCGGCGGGCGCTGACCTCATCGGCGCGCCCCGCTCGGTCGAGGCGCGCCAGGAGGACACGCTGCTCGACATCGCGCGTGCCCACAGCCTCGGCTACGAGGAGATCACCAAGTCGAACCCTGGCCTGGACCCGTGGATGCCCGGTGCCGGCGTCAGCGTCTACCTGCCCAAGCAGCGCATCCTGCCGCGCGCGCCGCGCGAGGGCATCGTCATCAATCTGGCCGAGCACCGCCTGTACTACTTCGCGCCGGCGCAGGGCGGGCAGCCGCCGTTGATCTACAGCTACCCGGTGGCGATCGGCAAGATGGACTGGAACACGCCGCTCGGCGTCACGCGCATCACCCAGAAGGTGAAGAATCCGACGTGGACCCCGCCACAGTCGGTGCGCGAGGCCCGTGCCCGCCAGGGCGAGATTCTGCCGCCGGTCGTGCCGCCTGGCCCGGACAACCCGCTCGGCCACCGGGCGATGCGTCTCGCGATCCCGGGCGGCGCGTATCTGATCCACGGCACCAATCGTCCCGCCGGCATCGGCATGCAGGCGACGGCGGGCTGCATGCGCCTCTACCCCGAGGACATCGAGAAGCTGTTCGACCTCGTGCCCGTCAACACCAAGGTGAACATCGTCAACCAGCCCTTCAAGATCGGCTGGCTCGACGGGGTGCTCTACGTCGAGGTGCACCCCGCGCTGCAGGAAGACGTGGTCGAGCCGCCGCAGCTCACGGACCTCACGCGCCTGATCGTCGAGGTCACGCGCGACCGGATGGTCCCGGTCGACTGGACCCGCGTGCAGCAGGCGTTTCGCGAGGCGCGCGGCGTGCCGGTGGCGGTGTCGGCGGATCCGGCGCTCTTCGCCGGCACGGGA
>JBBINN010000162.1:0-4773 GCA_037443885.1 Gammaproteobacteria bacterium
CGAACGGTGTCTCCGTGCCGGTCAGGCGGGCGACGCGGCCGTCGAGGCCGTCGAAGAGCATGGCGACGAAGACCGCGAGGCCGGCGCGCTCGAAGTTGCCGTCGGTGGCGGCAATGATCGCGTAGAACCCGGAGAACAGGCAGCCCGTCGTCAGCAGGTTCGGCAGAAGGTAGATGCCCCGGCGGACGGGCGGTGGACTGTTCTCGAGGTTCATGGAGGTTGGGTTCCGGATGCCCGGCGGCCTGCGGGGATCATAAGGTTTTCTGCCGGACCGGTCACAGGGCGCCGTACCGGCGCGTGGCGGCGGGCCCCGCCTGCGCCTAAGATACGCGGCTGCCAGGGCGCCGCCGGCGCCTTACGGAAGCCGTATGCGCCTCACAGACTACCCGATCCAGAACCTCAAGGAAGAGCCGGCCGACGCCGAGGTGGTCAGCCACCGGCTCATGCTGCGCGCCGGACTCATCCGGCGACTCGCCGGCGGCCTGTACACCTGGCTGCCCATGGGGCTCAGGGTCCTGCGCAAGGTGGAGCGCATCATCCGCGAGGAAATGGACCGGGCCGGCGCCCTCGAGGTGTCCATGCCGGTGGCCCAGCCCGGCGAGCTCTGGGTCGAGTCGGGACGCTGGGACCAGTTCGGACCCGAGCTGCTGCGATTCAAGGACCGACACGACCGCGACATGGTGCTCGGGCCCACGCACGAGGAGGTCGTCACCGACCTCGCGCGGCGCGAGCTGAAGAGCTACCGCCAGCTGCCGGTCAACTTCTACCAGGTCCAGACCAAGTTCCGGGACGAGATACGCCCGCGCTTCGGCGTGATGCGGGCGCGCGAGTTCCTGATGAAGGACGCTTACAGCTTCCACGCGGACGAGGCCTCGCTCGACGAGGGCTACCGGCAGATGTACGTGGCCTACGACCGCATCTTCACGCGCCTCGGCCTGCGCTTCCGCGCGGTGCAGGCGGACCCGGGCGCGATCGGCGGCACCGGCTCGCAGGAGTTCCACGTGCTGGCCGACTCAGGCGAGGACGCGATCGCGTGGTCGGACGGCTCCGACTATGCTGCAAACATCGAGATGGCCGAGGCGCTCGCGCCGGCCACTGACCGCCCGGCGCCCTCGCAAGCCGCGACCCGAGTGCACACGCCCGGCGTGAAGACGATCGCCGAGCTCGCGGCCTTCCTTGCGTTGCCCGTCGAGCGCACCGTGAAGGCATTCGTGGTCGAGGCCGAGGACGGCGCGCCGGTGCTGCTCATGGTGCGCGGCGATCACGAGGTGAACCTCGTCAAGGTGGGCAAGATCGCCGGCCTCGCGAGCCCCGCGCGCATGGCAGCGCCCGCCGCGATCCGCGCCGCCTTCGGTGCCGACCCGGGCTCGCTCGGGCCCGTAGGCTTCGCTGGGCGCGTCATCGCGGACCGCACCGTCGCCGCGATGGCCGACTTCGTCACCGGCGCGAACGAGACCGACTGGCACCTCGCGGGCGTCAACTTCGGCCGCGACTGCCCCGAGCCGGAGGTCGCGGACCTCAGAAACGTGGTCGCCGGCGATCCCTCGCCGGACGGCCGCGGCACGCTCGGCATCGCCCGCGGCATCGAGGTCGGCCACATCTTCAAGCTTGGCAGCAAGTACAGCGAGGCGATGGGCGCCACCGTGCTCGACGAACTGGGCAGGTCCATCGCGATGCGTATGGGCTGCTACGGCATCGGCGTCACCCGCGTGGTCGCGGCGGCGATCGAGCAGAACAACGACGAGCGCGGGATCATCTGGCCGGAGCCGATCGCGCCGTTCCAGGTGGTGCTCGTGCCCCTCAACTGGGCCAAGTCCGCGCGCGTGCGCGAGGCTGCCGAGGCGCTCTACGGCGACCTCGCCGCCGCCGGCGTCGAGGTGCTGCTCGACGACCGCGATGCGCGCCCGGGGGTGAAGTTCGCGGACGCCGAGCTCTTCGGCATCCCGCATCGGGTCGTGATTGCGGAACGCGGCCTCGATGCCGGGCGGCTCGAGTACCGCCACCGCCGCGCCGCCGATAGCGAGGAACTGCCGATCGAGGGCGCCGTACAGGCCCTCTGCGCGCGCCTCGGGGGCCTCGGCTGAGGCGGCGGGACCCACCGGCATGGCACGCGCGCTGTCCCTTCTCGCCCTCCTGCTCCTGCCGCTCGTCGCGGGCGAGGCCCGCGCGCAGCGCCAGCAGGAGCCCGGCCTCGAGAAGGTGCTGCGGGCTGCGCTCTCGCAGGGTCCCTGCTTCGAGGACAAGTACGACGACGTCGTCTGGTACGCGCTGATGCAGCCGCGCGTCGAGCAGCGCCTGAAGCGCCGCCCGCCGGACCTGCGCCTCGGCGAGGACATCTCGGCGACCGCGCAACGGATCCTGCGCGCGGTGCACTGCGAGTCCCGCAAGCACTCCATGCTGCGCGAGCGGCCGCATCTCGTGCTCGCGGTGATCGACGTCGAGAGCGCGTTCGACCCCTTCGCCGTGTCCTACGCCGGCGCCGTGGGACTGATGCAGGTGATGCCGTTCTGGCCGACCCACCTCGGCCTGCAGCGCCGCGACCTCATCGACATAGAGATGAACATCCGCATGGGCACGAGCATCCTCGCGCACTACCTCGAGCGCGAGCGCGGCGACTACTTCCGCGCCCTCGGCCGGTACAACGGCAGCCTGGGCCAGCGGACCTACCCAGACCTCGTGCTCGGCAGGCTGGAGTCGCGCTGGCACCGCTGAGGCCTGGGCGTCAGCGGCTCAGAAACCTCTCTGGTATCGCGACCCCGTCGGCCACTTCCACGCGCACCGCGTCCACGCGCGCCATCGGCGGTCCCTGCCACAGCCAGTCGAGCAGCGACTCGACCGCCCCGAGGGGGCCGGCGCAGAGCACCTCCACGGCACCGTCGGGCAGGTTGCGCGCATAGCCGCGCAAGCCGAGCGCCGTGGCGCGCTCGGCCGTGCTGGCCCTGAAATAGACGCCCTGGACGCGCCCCTCGACCCGGGCGCGGCGCACCACCCACGTGGGAGTCACGTGCGATCCGCAGCCGAAGCGGCCCGCGCCGAGCGCGAGACCTCGAGCGCCTCGAGTGCGCTGCGCCGCGCCTCGCTGGCGGCCTGCTCGGCGGCGCGGTAGTCGTGCCGACGAAGATCCTCCTGGGCTTCCTCGATCAGGCGCTTGGCCCTGCCGAGTTGCTCGGGCGCGTATTCGTCGGCGCCCGCGGCCTGCGCCGCACGGACCGCCTGGCGCGCGTCGCTCATCTGCTGCACGGGCGCACCACCACAGGCCGCGAGGACCGAGAGCAGGACCGCGACGCTGGCTGCGCGCATCATGTAACCGTTTGAACGCATTGGCGAATGTTTCCGACCCTAGCAGCGCCACCGAGCCAGCGTCAAGCAAGCCCGGCGGCGGATGCCGGGGCCATCGTTGCGCCGAAGCCGCAATGCTTGCAGGATGCGCAGCCGGTTTCGCCAAGCCCCGGCGGCGGCAGGAGAATCTGCTCTATGACCGAGATCCTGGTGCTGTTCTATTCACGCTACGGCGGCACCGCCGAGCTGGCGCGCCACGTCGCCCGCGGCATCGAGTCGGTGCCTGGCGCCGCAGCCCGGCTGCGCTGCGTGCCGCCGGTCGCGTCGGTGACCGAGGTGACCGCGCCGCCGGTGCCGGACAGCGGCGCGCCCTACGCAGAGCTGCACGACCTCGAGGAATGCGCGGGCCTCGCGCTGGGCAGTCCGGTGCGTTTCGGCAACATGGCCGCACCGCTCAAGGCGTTCCTCGACGGCACGGGGTCGCTGTGGCTGTCAGGGTCCCTCGCCGGCAAGCCGGCGGCGGTGTTCGCATCTGGACAGACGCCGCACGGCGGGCAGGAGAGCACGCTGCTGTCCATGATGCTGCCGCTGCTCCACCACGGCATGCTGCTCGTCGGCCTGCCCTTCACCGAGCCAGCGCTGTCCACTACGCGCGGCGGCGGCACGCCCTACGGCGCGAGCCGCGTCGCCGGGCAGTCGAAGGAGCCGACGCTGGATGCAGACGAGCGCGCGCTCGCGCAGGCGCTGGGGCGGCGCCTGGCGGAAACGGCCATGCGCCTCGCGGGCCGCACGCCGTGACGCACCCCCGCGCCGAGCGCGTGCGCGCCGCGGTGCTGGCCGCCTGGGGTCTGCTCGCGCTGACGCTGCTCGCCTGGTCTGCAGCGGTGCTGCCGCGCACGGGCGCGATCGTCGCCGCCTTGCTGACGGTGGCGCCGCTCGCCGCACCCCTGCCGGGCCTGATCGCGCGCCGGCGGCGCAGCTACCGCTGGGCACCGCTCACGCTCGCGCCGGCCATGACCTGGTCGGTGACCGAAACGGTCGCCAATCCGGCGGCGCGGCCCTATGCGCTCACGGCGGGGCTGCTCGCCTTCGCGGCCCTCGCTGCGATCGTGGCCTGGCTGCGTGCGGGCTCCGACGCTCAGCGACCGTGACCGTCCAGCACCTCGCGCACCAGCGGCACGGTCAGGCGCCGCTGCGCCGCGAGCGACGCGACGTCCATCTCGTCGAGCAGGCGGCACAGCGCCGCGAAATCGCGCGGCGCGCGACGGAGCAGGTACTGGAGCGTGTCCCCGGGCAGCTCGAGACCCTGCGAGGCGGCGCGCGCCGCGAGCGCCGCGCCCTGGGACTCCTCCGGTAAAGGCCGCAGCGGCCGCACGCTCGCGGCGGCAAGACGCGAGGCGAGGTCCGGCAGCGCGAATCCGCTGCGCGCCGGCGGCTCGCGCGCCGCGATGGCGAGCCGGCCGCGGCCTATGCGGTCTACGACACGGCCACCAG
>JBBINN010000162.1:4822-6945 GCA_037443885.1 Gammaproteobacteria bacterium
ACTCGACGTCGTCGAGGCAGACGAGGTCGAGCGTCGCGAGCCCGGCGAGTACGCCGGCGCCGCCCGCAGCCAGCTCGCGCATCGGCAGGTAGGCTGCGGCATGCCCGGCCTCCCCGGATGCGGCGCAGGCCGCCTGCAGCAGGTGCGTCCTGCCGCTGCCCGGCGGCCCGTGCAGCCAGGCCACCTGCGGGCCGGCGAGCGCCGCGAGCTGCGCGACCTCGGCCACCGCGGCGGCGTTGTCCCCGGCAAAGAAGGTCGAGAACCGCGATCCGACCCGCAGCCTCACGCCGAGCGGCAGCTGGCGCATGGTCACGATGCAGCGGCAGCGCGGGCGCGCGAGACGGCCGCCGCCTTGCGAACGTACAGGGACACATAGTCCACGCCGCTAACGACGGTCGTCACGAACATCGTCGCGCCGAGCGCGATGACGATCGCCTGCGGGACGAACGCAGGCGCGGCCGCGGCGGCGACCACGGCGAGTCCGTAGGACAGCTGGAAGACCGTGTTGATCTTGCTAGGCCAGGTCGGCCGGCCCTGCAGGGGCCCGAACAGGCGGCGGTAGACGGCCGCCCCGCCACCGATCACCAGGTCGCGCGCCACCGCGGTCGCAGCGAGCCACAGCGGCACCAGCCCGATGATCGTGAGCGTAACGAACGCGCTGACCAGCAGCAGCTTGTCGGCGATCGGGTCGAGCAGCTTGCCGAGTTCGGTCTCGCAGTGGAGCCGCTTCGCCAGGAATCCGTCGAGGCCGTCGGTGGCGGCGGCGACCACGAAGATCGCCAAGGTCCACGCGAAGTGGCCCTCGATGAGCGTCCAAACGAGGGGGACGGCCAGCACCATGCGCAGGACGCAAAGCAGGTTGGGCAGCAGCGACAGGCTCACGGCTGGTAGCGGAAGACCGGTCCCGACGGCGAGCTTCCGGCGGGCAAGAAGCGGCCGCCGGTCGCCATGGCGCGCCGCAGGCCCGCCTCGTCGCCCCTGACCGTAATCGCGAAGAGGACGGAATCGGGCCGGACCTCGCGGATGGCGACCGAGCGCACCGGCTCGAGGGCGACCAGCAGCTGTCCGACCTCCGCGTAGGCAGCGGCGCTGTCCACGCCGGTGACTTCGACCGTGAGCTCGCTGCGGCTCGCGCCGCCGGCGATCGCGAGCCGCGCGGCGAGCCGATCCGCCGCGAGGTGCGCACCCTCCTCCAGCGAACCGCGTGCCTCGCGGGTCTCGCCCGCCGAGGTGAAGATCCAGCGGAAGCCACCGTCCTCCGGCCGGCCGACGAGTACCCCGTCCGCGCCATAACGCGCCGCAGCGTCCACGAGGGCTGCTAGGTTGCCCGAGGCCGCCTGCTGGGCCCGCTGCGGGGGGTTGTCGAGAGCATCGCCCACCGGCCACGCGAGCGGCAGTCCGCGCTGGGCGGCCACCAGATCCACGGTGCGCCGCTCGGGGCCCGCGGCGGCGGCGTTCACGAGTTCGCCGCGGCTGTCGACCAGCCAGACCACCGTGAGTGGACGCTCACCGCCCCAGAACGGCAGCCCCGCCGCGGCGATGGCCTGCTCGATCGCGTTGCCGTCGAAGCTGACGGCCATAAGGCCGCCCGGCGCCCGGCGGTACGTGCGGACGTAGCGCTGGGGCTGCTGCACCAGCGGCGCAAGCGCCGGCAGGCCGGGCGCATCCCGGCGTCCGGTGACCCTCACCAGCAGCGCGCCCATGGCCTCGACGAACGCGCGCCGCTCGGCGGCCTCGCCCGCACCCCGCACGGGGACGCTGACCTCGTACAGGTTGCCAATGTCGGCCGCCCCGGCGAGCGGTGAGAGAGCCAGCAGGACCGGCGCTAGCCAGGCCAGGCGGCGGCGGGCAGGGTCGGTGTGCGTCATCGTGGCAGCGAGCCGGCGACGGGATGGGGTTAGAATAGTACCTCAGCCCATGAGCGATCCCACCTCCCTTACCTACCGCGACGCCGGCGTGGACATCGACGCGGGCGACGAGCTCGTCGAGCGCATCAAGCCCCACGTCCGGCGCACAATGCGCAGCGAGGTACTGGGCGGCATCGGCGGCTTCGGTTCGCTGGTCGAGCTGCCGCTCGAGCGCTGGCGCCGGCCGGTGCTGGTCGCCGGCACCGACGGCGTCGG
>JBBINN010000163.1:0-4084 GCA_037443885.1 Gammaproteobacteria bacterium
CGGGACGACAGCGCGCCCGCAAAGCCCGCAAGGCGCACCTCGCGGCCCGCGCCGACCGGGCCATCAAGGGCCGCGGCGAGGGTCGGCCCTGGGAGGAGCTGGAAGCACTGGTGGCTTCGCTCGCGGGCGTCGACCTCGCGCGTGCCGTCTGACGCCATGCAGCCGCTGGGCATCTTCGGCGGCACCTTCGACCCGATCCACAACGGTCACCTGCGCACCGCCTTCGAGCTGGCCGAGTGCCTGGACCTCGAGCGGGTCCTGTTCGTTCCCGCCGCCGACCCTCCGCACCGGCCCGTCCCACGCGTGCCGGCGGCGCAGCGGCTCGAGTTCGTGCGCGCCGCGATCGCCGATGAGCCGCGCTTCACGCTCGACGAGCGCGAGCTTCGCCGCGGCGGGCGCTCGTACACCGTGCTGACGCTGGAAGAGCTGCGGGCGGAGGTCGGGCCCCGGCCGCTGGTGCTGTGCCTCGGCATGGACGCGTTCCTCGGCCTGCCGACCTGGCACCGCTGGACCGAGCTCACGAGCCTCGCGCACCTTGCCGTCGCCCACCGCCCGGGGTTCGCGCCGCCGGCCGCCGGCCCGCTCGGCGAACTCGTGGCCCGGCGCCTCGCGGCAATGCCCGGCGAGCTCGCCGCCACGCCGGCCGGTCGCGTGTTCTTCTTCGCCGGGACGCAGGTCGAGCTGTCGGCGACCGAGCTTCGCAGCGTTCTCGAATCCGGCCGCGACCCGCGCTACTTGATGCCTGAGCCCGTGCGTAGGATGATCCTCGACACGGGCGCTTATGCCCGGCCAGGTGAAAACGAGGGATGAGCGAAACCCGCACACGTCCGACGAAACGCAAGAGCCCCGCCAAGAAGAAGACGATCCCGGCGAACGCGAAGGCCGGGAAACCCGCGGCGCCCCGGGCCGCGAGGAAGACAGCGCCGCCGCGGGCGGCGAAGAAATCGACAGCGCGCAAGCCATCGAGGCCGGCCGAGCCGCCGGGCCTCGCGGACATCGCCGTCGCCGCGCTCAACGACATGAAGGCCGTCAACGTGCGGGTCCTCGATGTCCGCAAGCTGACGGACGTGACGGACACGATGATCATCGCCTCGGGCACCTCCGACCGGCACGTGAAGTCCATCGCGGGCCGCGTGCTGCAGAAGTGCGCCGAGGCCGGCTTCCGGCCGATGGGCGTCGAGGGCGAGCGCGAAGGCGAGTGGGTGCTGGTGGACCTGCAGGACGTGCTCGTGCACGTTATGCTGCCGCGGATCCGCGAGTTCTACGGGCTGGAGAAACTCTGGGGCGCGCCGGTGGCGGCGGCGGCGCCGGCCTGAGCCGGGCTGGCGGCCCTGCGCGTCAGGCTCTTTGCCGTCGGCACGCGTTTGCCCGCATGGGTGGGCGCCGGCTACGAAGAATACGCCCGCCGGCTCGGCCCCGAGATTCGCCTCGAACTCGTCGAGATCGCCCTGGGCAGGCGCAGCGGCGCCGGCGGCGATGCAGCCACTGCGCGGGCCGACGAGGGCCGGCGCATGCTGGCGAAGGTCGAGCCGCGATCTTTCCTCTGCGCGCTGGACGTGAAGGGCCGCGCCCACGACACGGAATCCCTGTCGCGCTGGCTCGCATCCCGCCTGGCCGACGGCCGCGACCTCGCGCTGCTGGTCGGCGGCCCTGACGGCCTCGATCCCGCCTGCCTGGCGCGCGCCGACGACCGCTGGTCGCTGTCGCCGCTGACGCTGCCGCACGGTCTCGTGCGCGTTGTCGTCGCGGAGGCGCTGTACCGGGCTGCGAGCCTGCTGAAGGGCCATCCCTACCACCGCGCGTGAGGGGCGGCGCTGCATCCGCCGCGCCGCGTGCCTGCGAACAGGCGTGGTACCGGGGGCGCGCCATGGCGGCGCGGCCGGAAGCCGCGGAACCACCCTGCCGGAGTATCGCCACCGTGACCCGACTCGCACTCTCCACTCTGCTCGCGATTTCCGCCGTGGCGCTGCTGGCGCCCGGCGCCGCCTCGGCGGCGCAGTGTCCTGCGTATCTCGATCACGAGTTCAAGCGCCTGCACTCCTCGAAGACGGTGAACCTGTGCAAGGAGTTCGCGGGCAAGCCGCTGCTGATCGTGAACACCGCCAGCCACTGCGGCTTCACGAAGCAGTTCGAGGGCCTCGAGGCGCTGCACCGCGAGTACCGCGAGCGCGGCCTCGTGGTGGTCGGCTTTCCGTCGAACGATTTCCGGCAGGAGGCCGGCGACGAGGGGAAGACCGCCGAGGTCTGCTACGTCAATTACGGCGTGACCTTCACGATGGTGGCGCCGTCACCCGTCAAGGGCGAGGTTGCCAACCCGGTCTTCCGGGAACTCGGGCGCCAGGCCGGCGAGCCCTCCTGGAATTTCAACAAGTACCTGGTCGCCGCCGACGGCACGGTCGTCGAGCACTTCAAGAGCAGCGTGGCCCCGGAGTCCGCGACGCTGCGCAACGCCATCGGCAAGCTGCTCGACTGACACGGGCAACCGCGGACGGCGCGGGAATCGCGGCGTTCCGCGGCGCGGGCGCCGGCCCCGGTGGAGCGGGGCGGGGTGACGGGCCGGGACTTCCGCCCGCCTTGAGGCTATGCTTGGGCATTCGCCCCGCGCGTCGGGGCGTTCCTGTATAGCCTTTGGGATCAATGCATTACGAGTCGATCTATCTCGCGTCCGCCTCGCCTCGCCGCAGCCAGCTGCTGAACCAGATCGGCGTCCCGCACGAGGTCTTCCCGGTGGACCTCGACGAAGCGCGGTTGCCGGGAGAGCCGCCGCGGGTCTACGTGGAGCGCCTCGCCCGCGACAAGGCCCGGGCGGCGGCCGCCGCCCTGGCCGGCCGGCCAGCGCGCCCGGTGCTCGCGGCGGACACCTCGGTGGTCCTGGGTGACGAGATCTTCGGCAAGCCGGCCGACGAGGGGGAGTGCCTGCGCATGCTCATGACGCTCGGCGGGCGCACGCACGAGGTGATGACCGGCATCGCGGTGCTGGCGGGCGGCGCGCTGCTGGCGGACGTGAGCGTCAGCCGCGTCAGCTTCCGCCGGATCGGCGAGGACGAGTGCCGCCGCTACTGGGCCAGCGGCGAGCCGCGCGACAAGGCCGGCGGCTACGCGGTGCAGGGGCTCGCGGCCGTGTTCGTCGAGCGCCTCGAGGGCAGCTTCTCCGGAGTCATGGGTCTGCCGCTCTTCGAGGCCGGGCGCCTGCTCGCGGCCGCGGGCGTGGTGACCTGGCAGGCACGCACGTGAGTACCGAGCTCGTCGTCAACGTCACGCCGCGCGAGAGCCGGGCCGCGCTGGTCGAGAACGGCGTCCTGCAGGAACTCTTCATCGAGCGCGCCAACCGCCGCGGGCTGATCAGCAACATCTACAAGGGCCGGGTGTCGCGCGTCCTGCCGGGGATGCAGGCGGCCTTCATCGACGTGGGGCTCGACCGCACGGGCTTCCTGCATGCTTCGGACATCGTCGCCCCGCCGGGCCTCGACGGCGCCATCGAGGCACCGCCGCCGTCGAGCGTGCGCGAGCTGCTTCGCGAGGGCGACGAGATCCTCGTGCAGGTGCTCAAGGATCCGCTCGGCACGAAGGGAGCGCGTCTGACCACCTACGTGACGCTGCCGTCGCGCTACCTCGTGTACATGCCGCAGGGCCGCGGCGTCGGCATCTCGGCGCGCATCGAGGACGAGGCGGAGCGCACCCGGCTGCGCGAGGCGGTGGCCGCCTTCGCCGGGCCGGAGGCGACCGGCGGCTTCATCGTGCGGACCGCGGCGGAGGACTGCGGCGTCGAGGCGCTGCGCGCCGACATGCTGTTCCTGCAGCGGCTGTGGGACGTGATCCGCCGGCGCGGCGCGGCGACGCCCGCGGGGCGCCTCGTGCACGAGGACCTGCCGCTCGAGCTCAGGATGCTGCGCGACCAGCTCGGCGAGCACATCGAGCGCGTGCTGGTGGACGCGCCCGCCGCGCAGGCGCGGATGCTCGAGTTCGCGAGGACGTTCATGCCCGAGAGCGCCGGCCGCATCGAGAGCTACACGGGCAACCGCCCGATCTTCGACCTCTACGGCATAGAGGAGGTCCTGCAGGAGGAACAGGTGGGCTCTGAGTG
>JBBINN010000163.1:4094-6935 GCA_037443885.1 Gammaproteobacteria bacterium
ATGAGATCGGCCGGGCGCTCGACCGCAAGGTGTCGCTCAAGTCGGGCGGCTACCTCATGATCGACCAGACCGAGGCCCTGACCACGATCGACGTCAACACCGGCGCCTTCGTCGGCCACCGCAACCTCGAGGACACCATCTTCCGCACCAACCTCGAGGCTGCCGTCGCCATCGCGCGGCAGCTGCGGCTGCGCAACCTCGGCGGCATCATCATCGTCGACTTCATCGACATGGTGGACGAGGAGCACCGGCGCCAGGTGCTGCAGGCGCTGGAAAAGGCCCTTGCCGCCGACCACGCCAAGACCCACGTCTCGGCCGTCTCTTCGCTGGGCCTGGTCGAGATGACCCGCAAGCGCACGCGCGAGAGCCTGGAACACCTGCTGTGCCTGCCTTGTCCTACCTGCGAGGGCCGCGGCTTCGTCAAGACGCCCGAAACCGTGGCCTACGAGGTGTTCCGCGAGGTGCTGCGCCAGTCGCGGCAGTTCGACTTCCAGGAATGCATGGTGCTCGCCCACCAGGACGTGATCGAGCTGCTGCTGGACGAGGAGTCGGCGGCCCTCGCGGAGCTGGAGCTCGCCACCGGCAAGCCGATCCGCCTGCAGGCGGAGGGCCAGTACGCGCAGGACCAGTTCGACGTGGTGCTCATCTAGCGAGGTAACGGGCGAGTGACCGCCGCCGGCACCAAGGCCTGGCGCTGGATCGCCGGCAGCATCGCGACGCTCGTGATCGGCGCCGCGCTCGTGGTCGGCGCGCTGCGCGTCGCGATCGCGCAGCTGCCCGGCCTGCAGCTGCGGGTCACCGAGCAGGTTCGCGCGCAGACCGGGCTGCAGCTCTCCTTCGACTCGCTAGATGCGCGCTTCGGCCGCCATGGTCCCGAGATCTTCTTCGAGGGCGCGCGGGTGGTCGGGGCCGAGCGCGGCGAGGTGCTGGTCACGGCGCGGGCCGGAAGGGTGAGCCTGGCGGTGCTGCGCTCGCTGCTCCACCGCCGCGTCGAGATCGGCCGCGTGATCCTCGAGGCGCCGCGCCTCGATCTCCTGATCTTCCCGGACCGGCACATCGAGCTGGCCGGCCAGGCCGGCATCACGGTCGACCCCGACCGGCCGCGCCGCGAGTTCAGCCTCGAGCGGCTGCCGCGCGGCGTGGTCGAGATCCGCGACGCGACGCTCGGCTTCCGCGACCTCGGCCGCGAGGGGGCGGATTTCGAGCTCAGGCGCGTGGACCTCGAGCTGTCGCGCGGCGCGCACGCCGTCGCCGTGGAAGGCAGCGTCAACCTGCCGCGCCGCTTCGGCGACCGGGTGGATTTCGCGGCGGAGGCGGCCGGCGAGCTCGCCGACCCGGCTGCGCTCGAGTGGCGTCTCGCCGTGCAGGCGCGCGAGATCGACTTCGCCGGTCTGCTCGAGAGCTTTCCGCGGGCGTCGCTGCTGCCATCGGCGGGACGCGGCTCGCTGCGCTTCGAGGCGCAGGGCGAGGGGCGCGCGCTGGCCCGGACGTCCGGCGCGATGGACTTCGAGGGCCTCGTGCTGCCGGCCGTGACGGACGCGCTGCCCGCCGGATATCGCCGGGCGGCCGCCAGGTTCGAAGTCGAGGGCGAGGATGGTCGCTGGCGGATCGATCTGCGCGACCTCGATCTCTCCATGGAGGGGCTGCAGTGGGAGCGCGGTCCGCTCGCCGCGACGCTGGAGCTGCGCGACGGGCGGCCCGAGCGCGTGGCGCTCGAGGTCCGCTTCCTCAGGCTCGACAACCTGCTGCCGTTGCTCGAATTCGCGCCGCCCTCCGCGGGGGTCGAGATCGCCCGCGCACTGGCGCCGCGCGGCATCCTGCGCGACGTCGATCTCGTCGCCAGCGGTTTTGTCGCAGGCCGGTTGCCCGACCTCGAGGGCAAGTTGAGCTTCGCGGGCCTCGGCCTTTCGCCGCGCGGGCGGGCGCCCGGCTTCGACGGGCTCGCCGGCCGAGATCGGAAGAGCCGCATCGAGGCAGAAGGCGCGCGGGGCGTGGTCGCGCTCGAGGCCCGCGAGCTCGCGGTGGACTGGCCCGCCGAGTGGCGCGCACCGCAGACGTTTCCGCTCGTCGCGGCGCAAGCCGCCTGGGAGCGTGTGCCCGAGGGGCTGCGCGTGTTGGCCGACGACGTTGCGGTGGACTCAGGCCATGGACATGCGAGCGGACGCGTGCAGCTGCTGCTGCGCTCCGGGGAGTCGCCGATCATGGACATCGCGGCCCGCGTGCATGAGCTCGACGCCGCCGAGGTGTCGCGATACCTGCCTGTGTCGCGCCTGAATCCGAAACCGCTCGAGTGGCTGGACGGCGCCTTCAAGGGGGGGCGCCTCGTGCGCGGCGAGGTGCACATCTCGGGTCCCGCGCGCGGCTTCCCCTACCGCGAGGGCCAGGGTCGCTTCGAGGCTAACGGCGTGGTCGAAGGCCTCGTCCTCGCGTATGCGCCCGGCTGGCCGCGGGCCGAGGGGCTCGACTTCGACGTCGCGTTTGCCGGGCCGGGATTCACCGCGACGGGCCTGACCGGCCGGCTGGCAGGCCTGCAGGTGTCACGCGGCACGGCGGAGCTCGCGGACTGGCGCGAGTCGCTGCTCATCCTTCGCACGGATGTCGTCGGCGACGCGGCGGCCGCGCGGCGGTTGCTTGCCGGCAGTCCGCTCGGTCCCGGTCTCGGTCGCAACTTCGCGCGGCTCGAGGCTTCGGGCCGGCTGGCCGGCGAGGCGGTAATGCTGCTGCCGCTCAAGCGCTTCGCGGATCGCGTGATCGTCGTGCGCGCCCGGGGCAAGGGTCTTCGACTGGGGCTCGCGGGGCTGGACGAACCGGTGACCGGCCTCGAAGGCGAACTGACCGTCC
>JBBINN010000164.1:0-6903 GCA_037443885.1 Gammaproteobacteria bacterium
GACTTCGTGCCGGACTACGACGCCACGGTCGTCGCGCGGCTCGAGGCCGCGGGCGCGGTGATGCTCGGCAAGCTCAACCTCACCGAAGGGGCGATGGCCGGCTATCACCCCGACTTCGACATCCCGGTCAACCCGTGGCGGGCCGACCTCTGGTCCGGCGCTTCGTCGAGCGGCTCGGGCGTGGCGCCGGCGGCGGGCCTGTGCTTCGCCGCGCTCGGCACCGACACCGGCGGCTCGATCCGCTTTCCCGCGATGGCCAACGGCATCGTCGGCCTCAAGCCCACCTACGGCCGCGTCAGCCGCCACGGCGTGCTGCCGCTCGCGGAGTCCATGGACCACGTCGGCCCCATGACGCGTCGCGTCGCAGACGCCGGCATCGTGCTGCAGGCGATCGCGGGCCGCGACCCGAACGACCCGACCTCGCTCGAGGACCCCGTGCCCGACCTGCTGGCCGACCTCGAGGCGGGCGTGTCGGGCCTGCGCATCGGCTACGACCGCGCCTTCGTCACCGAGGACGCGAACCCCGGCCTCGTGGCGGCGATCGAGGAGGCGTTGACGGTGCTGAAGCGCCAGGGTGCGACGATCGTCGAGGTCACCATGCCCGAAGGCACCCGACAGCTGAGGGAGGTCTGGTACCCCATGTGCGCCTACGAGGCGGCCCGGGCGCACGCCGCGAACTTCCCGTCGCGCGAAGGCGAGTACGGCCCCGCGTTTCGCGAGTTCCTCGCCGGCGGCGCGGCGGTCTCCGATGCGCAATACGCCGCGGCGATGCAGCAGCGGGAGGACTTCAACGCCCGCTTCAACGCGCTGCTCGAGACCGTCGACGCGGTGATCTGCCCGTCCGGCGGCCACGTCTTCTCGATCGCCGGCGTGGATCTGCACGGCGATACCGAGGCGTTCGCGCCGCTGTTCGACAAGGCGCAGATGTACTTCACGATCCCCGCCAACTTCGCCGGCACGCCCACGCTGACGCTGCCCTGCGGCTTCTCCGAGGAGGACCGCCTGCCCTACGCGATGCAGCTCATGGGACGGCGCCTGTCGGAGCCGATGCTCCTGCGCATCGGCCACGCCTACGAGTCGGCCACCGCCTGGCACCAGCGGCACCCGCCGGTCTGAGGAAAGGTGCCGGTGTTGCGGTTGCGTTACGGCCAGGTTGTTCTCCGGCCGCTGCGCTGACCGCCGGTTACGCAACTGGAACACCGGCACCTTTTTCCGGCGGGCTAATCCTGGCTGCGCAGCAGGCGTTGAGACAGCAGCTCCTGCATGTCCCGCCGGCCGTCCGCGACGAGATAGACCACGACCCGCTTCTCGATGACCCGGTAGATCACGCGGTAAGGCTTGAAGAAAACCTGCCGAAACTCGGTGATTCCGACCGAGCGCAGTTCCCTGGGGTGCGAGCCGCGCTCTGGATTCGACGCCAGGCTCTCGGCCGCTCCGAGCAGGCGATCGAGCACGCGGTCGGCGTTTGCGCGTGAGTCCGAGCTGGCGATGTATCTGTAGAGATCCTCGAGATCCCGCTCGGCGTCGGCGGTGAGCAGGACCTCGAACCGGCTCATTCCGCCGCCGGGCCCTCGCGCAGGCGCCTGGCGACGTCGGCCAGCGGCTTGACTTTGCCTTGCGCCAGCTGCTGGTTGCCTAGAGCCAGGATCTTGAGGAGGGCCAGCGTTTCCTGGGTCTCCTCATAGGAGGCCACGTCCTGCAGCACAGCACGAGCCTCGCCGTTCTGGGTGATGACGAACGGCCGGCGCTGCTCCGCAATTTCGTTCAGCACCTCCGCGGCGTTTGCCTTGAGGTAGCTGATTGGCTTGATCTGGGTCGAGTAGCGCACTGGATTGGGCCGGCGGGTGCTGACGGGACCAAATATAGTCCGTAAAAAGTCCTGGTGCAACGCACCGGCACCCCTTCGCCCGCGGGCGCTTCCCCGCCGCGCAGCTCGTCGCGGTAGCGATGCGCGAGGGGCGTCGGCGCGGGACTGGATAGGGAAGTTCCGAGAGGGGTCATCCGGTGACCCCGGCGCTGGCGTATCTTTGACCTCCACACAGGGACTTGTCGGCAGGGAGCGCTTCATGCCCGCCTTGCATTTCTTGCTCGTCCCCGACGCGGGCGCCGCCCGCCGCGTGCGGCGGCGGATCGCGGGGCAGGGCGCGCGCTCGGGCGTCGTCGTCGGCGCCTGGCCGGAGCTCCTGGAGTGGGCGCGGCGGGCGTACCTGGTGCCGGTGCGCGACGGCGACTGGCCCGTGCGATTCAAGACGACCCTGGCCTCGTTCGACCAGGCCTTCTGGGCGGAGAGCTTCAAGGTCGCGCCGGACGAGACGGCGCAGGCGGTGGAGGGCGCGCTGCGGCGCGTGCTCTCGGCGACGGACCCGAGCGGGAACCTGGCGACCGAGGGACTGGATTCCCTCCCGCCGCGTCCGCGACGGCACCTCGCCGACCTGCTCGCGCTCGCCGCGGCACTCGGCCCCGACCTCCCCGACGACCTCGCCTTGCTGCGCGAGCTGCTGGCGGCCCCGACCGGCGACGCGCTCTTGACGCTGCGCGTGGAGCAGGTCGAAGGGCTGCCGGCCCTCACCCGCTGGCAGCAGGCACTCGTCGACAAGCTGAACCGCGACGCGTCGCAGACCACCTCCGACCCGACGCTGACCGCAACACTCGAGGCGACCCTCGCCGACCCCTCCGTCCCGTCGAGCGCCCACGCGCTCGCCACCCTGCAGCGCCAGCTCTACAAGCCCACCCCCACCCAGACACCACGCGATCCCTCCGTCCAATGGGCCGGCGTGCGCGACTTCCTGCAGGAAGCGGAAGTCGCAGCGGGCACGGTGCAGGCACTGCTTCGCGAGGATCCCGGCCTCAAGCCCGCCAACATCGGCCTGCTGGTACCCGACAGCTTTGAGTACGCGACCGCGCTCGAGGACGCCTTCCGCCTCGCCGGCCTCGCGCTCTCGGGCCTGCCGGCCGAGCGCTGGCGGCGCGACCTCGGCGCAGAGGCGGTCTATCACTTCCTCCACTGCCGGCAGAAGCCGGCGCCGGCGATGGCGCTGGCGGTGTGCCTGTCCTCGCCGCTGATGCCCTGGGGCCGCGAGCAGGGCGCGGTGTTCGCGCAAGACGTCATGGACGGCGACTACGAGCTGAGTGCCCCGAAGAACGCCGACGCCGCGACCCGGCGCATGCTCGAGCTCATCCGCGGCGAGGACGACGACCCGGCCAGCCTTTCTGCCGCGCTCGCCGAGTTCGTCGCGCTGCTCGACGGCGGCGAGGCGCTCGCCGAGGCCGTCCTGCGGGCGCACAAGGCGGCGCAAACCATCCAGGCCCTGCTCGCAGCCGCCGCCACCCTCGACTGGCAGGCCCTGCGGCGGGCCGTCACGCCGAAGTTCATCACCACCGGCGAGACGCCCGACTTCAACCTCGAAGGCGTGACCGTCTGGCGCGAGTCGCAGGAGCCGTGGCGGGCGGTCAAGCGGCTGATCGTGCTCGGCTTCGCGCAGGGGCACTACCCGAGTGCGCTTGCGAACGACCCTGTGTTCTCGGCCGAGGACGTCGAGGCCATACGCAAGACGACGAACCTCCCCGTGGAGCGCGCGGCGGACCTGCTCGAGGCCCGCCGCAGCCGCTTCCGCCGCCAGCTCGGCGCGGCGTCCGAGACCGTCACCTTCCTCGTGCCGCGGCGCGACCCGGCGGGCGAGGCGCAGGCCCCCTCCGAGAGCCTCGTGTTCATGCACCGGCTCTTCGACGGCCCGCCATCGGCCGACGCGCTGATCGCCGAGCTCGACGCGGCGGATGAGCGTGCGCAGGTGAGCCCGCTTGCGCTCGCACCACCCGCGGCCCCGACGCCGCCGCGGACGCTTGAAACAAAAGACCTCACGTTCCAGCGCGACCTGCTGGCCCTGCGAACCCACGCCGACGGCGCCCTCAAGCCCGAATCACCCAGCAGCCTCGAGACGCTGATGGTCTCGCCGCTTGCCTGGCTGCTGCGCCGAGTCGAGGCCGAGCCGCTGAAATGGGCTCCTGAAAAAACCACCCCACCCCTGCTCGGCTCGCTGGCGCACGCCGTCTTCGAGCGGCTGTTCCAGCGCGGCGCGCCGCTGCCGGCCAAGGGCGATCTCGCCGGCCGCGTCGAGGCGCTGGTCGAGGAGGAAGTCCGGCGCATCGCGCCCTTCCTGCGCTCGGCGCAGTGGAAGGTGGAGCGGCGCAACTTCGTCGCCCAGACGACGAAGGCCGCCGAGGCCTGGCGCGACCTGCTCGAGCAGCTCGGCGCCGAGGTCCTCGCCGAGGAGGAGTGGCTGCAGGGCACGTGGGGCGGCATCCCGGTGCACGGCCAGACCGACCTCATCCTGGGCCTGCCGGGCGAGCGCCTGCTGATCGTGGACTACAAGCGCTCGAAGTCCCGCAAGCGCGTCGAGCAGATGCAGAAGGGCTACGACAGCCAGGCGAGCCTGTACCGGGCGATGCTCGAGACCGGCGGGCCCAAGAACCCGAAGGACCCCGCGCTCGCCAGGCGCCTCGCGGCCGCGAAGTCGATCGGCATCGTCTACTACATGCTGAACGACCAGGCGCCGCTCACGGACACAGCCCTCCCCGAGGCGCCGCGGCTCGCCGGCTGGCGGCACATCGGCAACGACATCTCGCGCGAGGCGCTGACCCGCATCGCGCAGCACGTGGCCGACGCGCGCATCGGGAAGCTCAAGCTCAATCGCGTGGGCGACGAGGACTTCTTCGACAAGCGCGCGGGCCTCAACCCGTACGCGCTCGACAAGAGCCCGCTCACCTCGATCTTCCGCCGGCCGGCCGAGGAGGGCGCGCCATGACGCTCCCGCGGCTCACGATCATTCCGGCGGGCGCCGGCTCCGGCAAGACCTACACCATCCAGGAGCAGCTCGGGCAGTGGGTGAGCGCGGGCCTCGTCGCCCCCGAGCGCATCGTGGCGGTGACGTTCACGGAGGCTGCCGCGGCCGAGCTGCGCGAGCGCATCGGCGCGCAGCTCCTCGGGCTCGGGCGGGTCGCCGACGCGCTCGCGCTCGACCGGGCGTACATCTCCACCATCCACGGGTTCGGCCTCAGGGTGCTCACCGAGTTCGCGTTCGAGTCGGGCAGCTCGCCACAGCCGCGCTTGCTCAACGAGGACGAGCAGGGCGCGCTGATCCGCATGGCGATCGCGCGCTCCGGCGCGGCGGAGGACCTGGCCTCCGACCTCGAGGCCTTCGGCTACAAGTTCGACTGGGCGACCAAGAAGACACCCGAAGACCAGTTCCGGGAGGACGTGCTCGAGGTCGTCGGCCTGCTGCGCTCGGTCGGCTGGCAGGCGCCCTCGACCCAGTACGCCGCCCAGGCCGCCGAATGGATCGCCGCGCGCTACGGGCCCACCGAAGACGGCGCCCGGCTCAGCGCCGCGCTTCGAGCGAGCGTTAAGGCGCTGCTCCTCGACTTCCCGCAGAGCCAGGCCGACCGGTTCCCCGGCAACAAGGCGGCGACCGAGTCGCTGCAGAAGGACTTCCGCGCCCTGCGCCGCGCAGAAGAGCCCGGCGCGCTCGATCGCGACTGGGCGCTGTGGAAGTCGCTGCGCAACCTCCGTACCTCGAAGGGCGGCTCGCCCCTGCCGGACGGCTACGACGCCAGGGCGCAAGCGGTGATGGCAGCGGCCAACGCCCTGCCGCGCCACCCCGGCCCGCTCGCCCACGCCACGCGCCACATCGAGGCGCTGCTCACCGCCGGGCAGGACGTGCTCGTGCAGTACGCCGAGGCCAAGCGCGAGGCCGGCCTCGTCGACTACGTGGACATGATCGCCCACGCGCGCCAGCTGCTGCGCGACCGACCCGGGGTGCGCCAGGCGCTCGCGAGCCGCGTGGACTGCCTGGTCGTGGACGAGTTCCAGGACACCAACCCCCTGCAGTTCGCGCTGCTGTGGGAGCTGGCGGAGGCCGGCGTGCCTACGCTCGTGGTCGGCGACCTCAAGCAGGCGATCATGGGCTTCCAGGGCGCGGACCCGCGGCTGTTCGAGGCGCTGCAGGGGCAGCACGCGCCGGCCTGCCGGCCGCTCACGCGCAACTGGCGCTCGCAGCCGCCGCTCATGGCGTTCATCAACGCCGTCGGCCCCGGCCTCTTCGGCGCGGCCTACACCGCGCTCGAGCCGAAGGCCAAGGCGAGCGCCCTCGCGCCGCTCGAGGCGCTGCGCTTTACGACCAGGGCCCGCAGCGGCCAGCACCGCATCCGGGCGTACGCCCTCGGCCAGCGGATCCAGCAGCTATTGAACGAGACCCCCGCGATCACCGACCGGCGCACCGGCAAGGTCCGGCCGCTGCGGGGCAGCGACATCGCCGTGCTCGCGCCCACGCACCAGCTGCTCGCCGAGTACGCCGACACGCTGCGCGCCCTGGGCCTCGCGGTGCGGCGGCAGGCGGACGGCTGGCATGCCTCGCGGCCGGTCGAGATCGCGCGCGCGGCGCTCGCCTACGTCGCGAACCCCGCCGACCGCCACGCCGCGCTCTACCTCGCGGTCACCGAGCTCGGCTCGCTCACCCTCGAGCAGGGCCTCGCGCAGCTGATGGACACCGGCCGCCTCGCCGAGCCGCTGCTCGGGCGGCTCGATGCGCTCGCCGCCGGCTCGGTGGAGCGGACCGTGTACGCGATCGTCGCCGACACGCTCGGGGCGCTGGGTCTCTTCGACGTCGTGGCCCAGTGGCCGGACGGCGACCAGGCGCGGGCCAACCTCCTGCGGCTCCTCGCCGAGGCCGGTGAGTTCATGGACGCCAACCGCGAGGCGCTGGCGCACGGCGGGTTCCACGGCTCGGGCGTGCAGACATTCCTCGCCTGGCTCGCGGTCGCCGTCGAGCGCAAGGAGGGCGACCGGCAGGCCGTGGCGCGGGTGCTCGACGAGGACGCCATCGAGCTCGCCACCTGGCACGCCTCCAA
>JBBINN010000165.1:0-6822 GCA_037443885.1 Gammaproteobacteria bacterium
GCGGCCCGCCGATTTCCGCAGCGGATCGCCGCGCTGAACCCTTATAATTCAATATTTTGGCAAAGCCGCCCCGCATGCAGATCATCCGCGGACTGGTCAACCTGCGCCCGTCGAGCCGCGGCCTCGCCCTGACCATCGGCAACTTCGACGGCGTGCACCTCGGCCACCGGGCGATCCTCGACCGGTTGCGCGAACGCGCACGCGCGCTCGAACTGCCCACCGCCGTGGTGACCTTCGAGCCGAATCCGCGCGAGTACTTCGACCCGGCGCACGCACCAGCGCGCCTCATGCGGCTTCGCGACAAGGCCGCTGCGCTCGCCGCCGCGGGCGTGGACCGGCTCGTGCTGCTGCGCTTCGACGAGCGGCTGCGCGCCCTGAGCGCGGGCGAGTTCGCCGAGAAGGTCCTCGCGGAGGCCCTCGCGGCGCGCCACGTGGTGATCGGCTCGGGCTTTCGCTTCGGCCGCGGCCGTTCCGGGACGGTGGATCTCCTCGCCGGGCACGGCCGCAGGCTCGGCTTCGGCGTGGAGGCGGTCGCGCCGGTGATGCAGGACGGCGAGCGCGTGAGCTCGACCCGCGTGCGCGCGGCGCTTGCGGCGGGCGACCTGCCGGCGGTGCGCCGCCTGCTCGGCCGCGACTTCAGCATCAGTGGCCGCGTGATCGACGGCCGCAAGCTCGGCCGTGACCTCGGCTACCCGACCGCCAACATGCGCCTGCACCGGCGCGTGACGCCGCTCTTCGGCATCTTCGCGGTGCGCGTGCGCGGCGTCGGCGAGGGCGCCCGTCCGGGCGTCGCCTCGCTCGGGACGCGGCCGACGGTCGGCGGCGGCGAGCTGCTGCTCGAGACCCACCTGTTCGACTTCGAGGGCGACCTCTACGGCCGCTACATCGAGGTCGAGTTCGTCGCGCGGCTGCGCGACGAGATCAAGTTCCCAGACATCGAAACGCTGCTCGCCCGCATGCACGTGGACGCCGCCGAGGCGCGACGGCTGCTGGCGGCCGGCTGAACCGACCAGGAGACCTCGTGGACTATTGCAAGACGGTGAACCTGCCGCTCACGGACTTCCCGATGAAGGCCGACCTCGCGCGGCGCGAGCCCGCGCTGCTCGAGCGGTGGCGAAGCGGCGGCCTCTACGAGCGGCTGCGCGAGCGCGGCGCCGGGCGGCCGCGCTTCGTGCTGCTCGACGGCCCGCCGTACGCGAACGGCTCGATCCACATCGGCCATGCCGTCAACAAGGTCCTCAAGGACATCATCGTCAAGGCGCGAACGCTCGACGGCTGCGACGCGCCCTACGTGCCGGGCTGGGACTGCCATGGCCTCCCGATCGAGCAGCAGGTCGAGAAGAAGCATGGCCGCGTCGGCCACAAGCTCGACGCCCGCGCCTTCCGCCAGGCCTGCCGCGACTTCGCGGCGAGTCAGGTGGACGGCCAGCGCGCCGACTTCGAGCGCCTCGGCGTCCTCGGCGACTGGCAGCGGCCCTACCTGACCATGCTGCCGCGCTACGAAGCCGAGCAACTGCGCGCGCTCGCCGGGATCGTCCGGCGCGGCCACCTGCTGCGCGGCTTCAAGCCGGTGCACTGGTGCCTGGACTGCCGCTCCTCGCTCGCTGAAGCCGAGGTCGAGTACGAGGAGCGCACGTCGCCCTCGATCGACGTGCGCTTCGCGGCGACGGACCCGGCCGACCTCGCGCGCCGTTTCGGGCTCGACGCTGCGGCGGCGCCAGCAGCCTCGGTGGTGATCTGGACGACCACGCCCTGGACGCTCCCCGCCAACCAGGCAGTATGCCTCCACCCGGACCTCGAGTACGACCTCGCGCGCCTCGAGACCGCCGCCGGCAGCGAGCTGGTGGTGGTCGCGGCGGGCCTGCTCGAGGCGGTGGCGAAGCGCGCGGGCGCATCGGTCGCCGGCACGCTCGGCCGGGTGGCGGGCCAGGCGCTCGAGCGGCTCGTGTTGGCGCACCCCTTCTACGAGCGCACGGTGCCGGTGATCCTCGGCACGCACGTGACGCTCGATTCCGGCACCGGCGGCGTGCACACCGCGCCGGGCCACGGCGTGGAGGACTACGCGGTCGGCCGCCACTACGGCCTGCCCGTGGACAACCCGGTCGGCCCGGACGGCCGGTTCGTCGAGGGCACGCCGCTGTTCGCGGGCCAGAAGGTCTTCGAGGCGAACGACGCCGTGGTCGCGACGCTCGCGGCACGCGGCGCGCTGCTGCACCACGAGCCCTACCGCCACAGCTATCCGCACTGCTGGCGCCACAAGACGCCGGTGATCTTCCGCGCCACGCCGCAGTGGTTCATCAGCATGGACGGCCATGGCCTGCGCGCGGCCGCGCTCCAGGCGATCCGCGGCGTGCAGTGGCTGCCGGCCTGGGGCGAGCAGCGCATCGCCGGCATGGTCGAGACGCGCCCCGACTGGTGCATCTCCCGCCAGCGCGCCTGGGGCGTGCCGCTGGCGCTGTTCGTGCACCGGCGGACGGGCGAGCCGCACCCGCGCACCGCGGACCTGCTGGAGCAGGTGGCGGAGCGGGTCGAGGCCGCCGGCCTCGAGGCCTGGTTCGACCTCGACCCGCGCGAGCTGCTTGGTGCCGAGGCCGCTGACTACGAGAAGACCGACGACGTGATGGACGTCTGGCTCGACTCGGGCGTCGTGCACCACTGCCTGCCGCGACTGCGCCCGGAGGCCATCCCGTTCCCCGTGGACCTGTATCTCGAGGGTTCCGACCAGCACCGAGGCTGGTTCCAGAGCTCGCTGCTGGCCTCGGTCGCGGGCAAGGGCGAGGCGCCTTACCGGTCCGTCGTCACCCACGGCTTCACCGTGGACGAGAAGGGCCGGAAGATGTCCAAGTCGCTCGGCAACGTGGTCGCGCCGCAGAAGGTGGTGGACTCGCTCGGCGCGGACGTGCTGCGGCTGTGGGTCGCGGCCACCGACTACCGCGCCGAGATGAACGTCTCGGACGAGATCCTCAAGCGCATGGCGGACAGCTACCGCCGCATCCGCAACACGGTGCGCTTCCTGCTCGGCAACCTGCACGGCTTCGATCCGGCGCGCGACGCGCTGCCGCCCGCGGAGCTGCTCGCGATCGACCGCTTCGCCATCGAGCGCTCGCGGCGGCTGCAGCAGGAGGTGATCGAGGCGTATCGCGACTACGAGTTCCACCTGATCTACCAGAAGGTGCACAACTTCTGCGTGGTGGACCTCGGCGGCTTCTGGCTCGACATCCTCAAGGACCGCCTGTACACGACGCCGGCATCCGGCGCGGCGCGCCGATCCGCTCAGACGGCGATGTGGCACGTGGCGGAGGCGATGGTGCGCTGGCTCGCCCCGATCCTGTCCTTCACCGCGGAGGAGATCTGGGGTTTCCTGCCCGGCCCGCGCGACGAGTCGGTGTTCCTGTCGACGTGGTGGGAACTTCCGGACGTCCACCCGAGTCCGGGGATCGACTGGGAGGCGGTGCTCGCCCTCAAGGCGGACGTCGCGCGCGAGCTCGAGCTGCTGCGCGCCGAGGGCCGGATCGGCGCGCCGCTCGAGGCGCAGGCGGATGTGTATCTCGATGCCGCGCAGCAGGCGCGCATCGGCGGCCTGGGCGAGGAACTGCGCTTCGTGCTCATCACCTCCGAGGCGCGCATCCTGCCGGAGGCGGCCCGCCCCGCCGATGCGGTCGCCGCCGAGTCGGTCGCTGCCACGGGCGCCTGGCTGGCCGTCCGGCCGGTCGAGCACGCGAAGTGCGCGCGCTGCTGGCACCGCCGCCCCGACGTCGGCCATGATGCGGGCCACCCCGAGCTGTGCGGGCGCTGCGTGAGCAACCTGGAAGGGCCGGGCGAGACGAGGAAATTCGCGTGACCGACATGGAGAAACCGGGATCGCTCAAGTGGCTGTGGATCGCGCTGGCGGTCATCGTGGCCGACCAGGCGACCAAGGCGATCATCGAGAGCCGCTTCGAGCTCTACGAGGTGCTCGAGGTCTGGTCGTTTTTCGACCTGACCCGCCTGCACAACCCCGGCGCGGCCTTCAGCCTGCTCGCGACGGCCTCAGGCTGGCAGCGCTGGTTCTTCATCGCCCTCGGCACGGGCGTGAGCATCGGCATCGTGTTCTGGCTCAGGTCGCTGCCGCGCAAGACCCCGTTCTGGCTGCCGCTGGGACTCGTGCTCGTGATGGGCGGCGCGCTCGGCAACGTGATCGACCGGGTGCGTTTCGGCTACGTCATCGACTTCCTGCACTTCCACTGGAAAGCTGCGTACTTCCCCGCCTTCAACGTGGCGGACACGGCGATTACGATCGGCGCCGGCCTGCTGATCCTGGATGCGCTGCTCGAGGGGCGCCGCGGTCGGCGGGCGGAGGGCGAGGCATGAGGATCCTGCTCGCGAATCCCCGCGGCTTCTGCGCCGGCGTGGACCGCGCGATCGACATCGTCGAGCGGGCGCTGGGCCTGCTGGGCGCGCCGATCTACGTGCGCCACGAGGTCGTACACAACCGCTTCGTGGTCGAGCGCCTGCAGAAGATGGGCGCGGTCTTCGTCGAGGAACTCGACCAGGTGCCCGCGGGCGCCACCGTGATCTTCAGCGCGCACGGTGTGTCGCGTGCCGTGGAGGAGGACGCGGGGCGGCGCGGGCTCGCGGTGTTCGACGCGACCTGTCCGCTGGTCACCAAGGTGCACATGGAAGTGATCGCGTACGCGCGTGCCGGCCGCGACGTCGTGCTGATCGGCCATGCGGGACACCCCGAGGTGGAGGGCACCATGGGTCGGTTCGACGCCTCCCGCGGCGGGCGCATCCACCTCGTCGAGTCCATCGAGGACGTGGCCGCACTCGACGTGCGCGATCCCGGCTCGCTCGCGCTCGTCACGCAGACGACGCTGTCGGTGGACGACACGGCGCGCATCGTCGAGGCGTTGAAGGCGCGCTTCCCGGATCTCGTGACCCCGCGCCGCGAGGACATCTGCTACGCGACGCAGAACCGGCAGGACGCCGTGAAGAAGCTCGCCGAGCAGTGCGACGTCATCGTGGTGGTCGGCTCGATCACGAGCTCGAATTCGAACCGCCTGCGCGAGATCGCCGAAACGCGCGGCATCCCGGGCTACCTCGTTGACGGCGCGGAAGACCTGCGCCCCGACTGGTTCGAGGGCAAGCAGGTCGTCGGCGTGACCGCCGGCGCGTCCGCACCCGAGGTGCTGGTGCAGCGCGTGGTCGAGCGGCTGCGCGAGTGGGGCGGCATGCCCGCGGTGGAGCTCGTCGGGCGCGAGGAGAACGTGGTCTTCGGCCTGCCGCGTGAGCTCAAGCAGGCGCCGCGCGCGACGCCGGCCGCCTGACGCCGTCAGCGCCAGCACTCCTGCGTCGAGTCGCGGCCGCCCGCGTCGTGCGCGCTGCGCCGCCCGGTGGATTCGATCTCGAACACCGCGCAGCGCGCGTCCGAGTCCTGCCCGCGACCGCTGACGGGTCGTGCGAGCGCGCGGTAGCGGTCGGCGCCGGCGTCCCTGAGTTCGAGCCGGTAGCGTCCGCCGGGCGTCGTCGGCGGCACTGCAAGCGCCGGTTCCCCGTCGCCCTGGCCCGACAGCCAGGCGGCATATCGGCCCTGCGCGAGATGGAAGCGCTCCTGTGCCGCCGCGGGCGCAAGCAGCGCCTCCATCGCCTCGAAGCGGTGGGCGCGCAGCACCTGCGCGCGGTAGGCCGGCAGCCCCATGGCGGCGAGCGTCGCGGCGATCACCAGCGCCACGAGCAGCTCGATCAGCGTCAGTCCGCGGTCTCGAGCCTGCGCCATGAGGTCTTCACCGGGTCGTTGCCGAAGCCCGCAGGCCATGCGTGCTCACCGATCACCAGCAAGGGCTCGCCGCGGCAGGGCGGCAATGCACAGCCGGGGCCGGAGGACAGCGGCAGGACGAGGCGCAGCGGCGGGGGCGGCGCTTCGCCGGGCAGCTCCACGGATGGCGCGGGCGCTTCGTCCACGAACTCGAGCGGCTGGCCCGTGGCGACGGAAAGCGAGTAGAGCCGACCCGTGCCGCGCGGCGGTCCGCAGGGCGCTTCGGGATCCGGCGCCAGCGGCTGCCAGGTCATGAAGCGCAGGCGATGGCCAAGGGTGAGCGATGCGCCCCAGGTCTTTTCGCCGGGGCCGTGCGCGTCGAGGCGCAGGTACCAGCCGGCGGCGTCGTGGGGCAACGCGGCACCAGTGGTCACGTCGGCGAGGTCCTCGTCGCCGAGCGGCGCCGGGTCGCCCGGTGGCGCGCTGCCGAGGCTGTCGAAGATCACGTGGAAGCGATCCGCGATGACCGTCTCGCGGGGGCGCTCCGCCCAGCCCGAGCCGAAGGCCAGCGCCAGCCTCGGGCTTTCGCCCTCGCGCAGGTAGACCACGTCGGGCGTGGCGTGGAAGCGGCGCGCATCCGCCGGGTTCGTGGGGCGGCCGCTCAGGCCGAGCCGTGCCATCACCCGGGCAGAGGGTGCCTCGCCGCCAAAGTCGAAGCGCCACAGCCGGCCCGCGACGTCGACCGCATAGACCCTGTCGGCAAGACCGTCGCCGTCCGCATCCACCGCGCGTGGCGAGGCGGCGAAGCTCGCGGTGAGCTCGGGGTGGACCAGCGTGACGCCGGGTGCCGCCGCCGAGGCTGCCTGCCACAGCGGCGCTCCGGTCGCGGCCGAGACGATCGCCAGGCGCCCGCCGACGCGATCGGCGTCCGAGCCCCCGCACCCGCTGCAGCGGATCGTAGCCGCCCGTGAGGATCGCGACGCGCCAGTCGCCGCGCTGGCGCAGGGCGTCGATGCGCATGCGCGCAGGCAGGGGAGGGATGAAGGTCTCACCGAGGTTCGGCAGGAGAGCTTCGTTCACCGACCACG
>JBBINN010000166.1:0-6784 GCA_037443885.1 Gammaproteobacteria bacterium
GGCAGCGGCGTGGTGTTCGAGAACTCGAGCGTCACGTGGCCCTGCCACTCCGGCTCGAGCGGCGTGACGTTCACGATGATGCCGCAGCGCGCATAGGTGCTCTTGCCGAGGCACACGACCATGACACTGCGCGGGATGCGGAAATACTCGACCGTGCGCGCCAACGCGAAAGAATTCGGTGGGATGATGCACACGTCGGCGGTCACGTCCACGAAGTTGTTCACGTCGAACTGCTTCGGGTCCACGATCGTCGAGTTGATGTTGGTGAAGATCTTGAACTCGTTGGCGCAGCGCACGTCGTAGCCGTAGCTCGAGGTGCCATAGGACACGATGCGCCGGCCCTCGAGCATGCGCACCTGCTCGGGCGCGAAGGGCTCGATCATGCCGTGGTGCTCGGCCTGCTCGCGGATCCAGCGGTCCGACTTGATGCTCATTCCTCGTCCTCGATGGTGATCTTCGGGAAAGCCGCCGCACCACCCGAAGCCACGCGCGCGAGAGATGCGGCGGCGCGGCGCGCGATCGCCTGGTAGACCAGCCCGGCCGGCGAGTCCGGCGCAGCTGCCACGGTGGGGCAGCCGCCATCGGCCTGCTCGCGGATGGCAAGCTCGAGCGGCAGCTCGCCGAGCAGCTCGACACCGTAGCGCGCCGCCATCTCCCTCCCGCCGCCCGCGCCGAAGATGTGCGACGCGTGGCCGCACTCCGGGCAGACGTGCACGCTCATGTTCTCGACGATGCCGAGTACCGGCACCTCGACCTTGCGGAACATCATGAGCCCCTTGCGGGCATCGAGCAGGGCGATGTCCTGGGGTGTGGTGACGATCACGGCGCCGGACAGCGGCACGCGCTGCGCGAGCGTGAGCTGGGTGTCGCCGGTGCCCGGCGGCATGTCCACGAGCAGGTAGTCGAGTTCCCCCCAGCGCGTGCCGGTCAGCAGCTGGGTCAGCGCCTGCGAGACCATCGGCCCGCGCCAGACCATCGGCTGCTCCTCGTCCACCAGGAAGCCGATGGACATGACCTTGACGCCGTGGCTCACCGGCGGCTCGAGGCTCCTGCCGTCAGGGGCCGATGGACGCTGGCCGGAAAGGCCCATCATGCGCGGCTGGCTGGGGCCGTAAATGTCCGCGTCGAGCAAGCCCACCCGTGCGCCCTGCCGGGCGAGCGCAAGGGCAAGATTGGCAGCGACCGTGGACTTGCCCACCCCGCCCTTTCCGGAGGCGACGGCGACCACGTTGGCGATGCCCGGCAGGGCGGCGACGCTGCGGTTGCCGACGAAGGCGGGTATGCGGCTCCGCAGAATCACCTCGAGCGGCTGCCGCAGGCCGTGACTCTCGAGGTGGGCTGCCAGGCCGCTGCGGAGCGTGTCCTCGTAACCTCCGACGGGGAACCCGAGTGCGAGCTCGACCCGCAGCCGGCCGCCCTCGACGGTGACGGCTTCGAGCGCCCCGGCCGCGCCGAGGGTCGTGCCGAGCAGCGGCTCGACATAGCTCGCGACGGCCACCTGGCAAGCGGCGTTGTCCTGCTGCATCCGTCCGTTCTCCGCTCCGCAGTGGCCCGCGCGGGCACCGCCAGGGGCTTCGGTTCCAAGGGGGGCCTGGATTGTAGCGGAACCGCCCCGGAGGCGCGGGTCCGGCCGCGTCGCTGTGGCATACTTTCAACACGAGTCAGATCATGGACGCCGTCCTCCGGCCGGCGCCTCTTGTGACTCGGATTGTCCATCAGTGGGCCGCGGGTCCCGAGCCGGCCGCCCGAGGGTCTGAATGGGTTTTCTGTCCGCCTTTCGTGCCGACCGCCTGATCGCCGAGATCCGCGAGTCCGGCGACCCGGAGAGTGCCCGGGCGCGCAAGGCCCTCGAGCGTCTCAAGAGCCTGGGCGGGTCGGCTGTCGACCCGATCCTCGCCGCCCTCGCGACGGCGGACAAGAAGGAAACCGTCGCTTTCGTTGACGTCCTGATTGCCCTGATCGACAACAAGACCTTTCCCCGCCTGGCCCGGGCCCTGGCGGAGGAGAACGGACGGACGGTCGCGGGCGTCGCCTGGGCACTGGCGTCGGCGCGCAACTATTCCCCCACCCAGCTGCTGGACCTGCTGGGCAATCCCGCGGTGTCCCGGCCCGCCCTGCTCAGCGTCATTGGCGCGCAGCGCGACCGCCTGGCGCTGCGCGACCTGCTGAATGCCGCCTACGTCCAGGAACCGGCAGAGAAGGCCGCGCTGTTCCGCATCATCGGCGAGATGGCCGACGAGTCCTCGCTCGACGACTTGCTGGCCCGCGTCCAGGGCAAGGACCCCGTCGGCCGCGTCCACATCATCGCGGTGCTGGCTCGCTTCAAGCAGCCGCGCGTAGCCATGGCGCTGCAGGCCTGCGTCAGCGACCCGAACAAGCTGGTGCGCTCGGCCGCCCTGCAGGCGCTCGCCAGCATGAATGCGCCGATCGACCCGGCGATCGTCGCGCCGGCGCTGCGCGACAGCGAGATGGACGTCCAGAACCTCGCCGTCGAGGTCCTCTGTAACGCAAAGCACCCGGACACCGTGCGCCACCTCGTCGAGGTACTCAAGGACGAATCAGAGTACGCGCGCCGCGCCGCGGTCGAGGTACTGAACGAGGTCGGCGACGAATCCTCGGTCAAGTACCTGCTCGCGGCCATCAAGGACGACGACTGGTGGGTTCGCAGCCGCGCAGCCGATGCGCTCGGCAAGATCGGCGGTCCACGGGTGATCGGGGCGGCGCTGGCGCTCGTCACCGACCGCGACGAGCACATTCGCCGCACTGCCATCGAGATCCTGAACCAGACGCGCGACGAGCGCGCAGTCAACCACCTGATCGAGGCCACCAGGGACCAGGACTGGTGGGTCAGCGAGCGCGCCGTGGATGCCCTCGGCTCCATCGGCAGCAGGAAGGCGGTGCCGCGGCTGCTCGAGATGCTGACCCAGGGCGGCAAGGCCACGCCGGCGGTCATCCGCGCACTGGGCCTCATCAAGGATCCACGCGCCACCGAGCCGGTCCTCGGCGTGCTCACCAGCAAGGACGTGGGCGCCGTGACGGAGGCGCTGACGGCGCTGACGAAGCTCACCGAAGAGCCCAGCTACGAGGCCGTGCGCGCCCGGATGTTGCCGCTCGCGGCCTCGTCCGAGCCAACCGTCGCCTCGACCGCCCGCCGCGCGATTTCGGAGCTCGATGCGCTGTACCGGCCGTCCATCTCGCACAGCGGCCCGCGTTCCGCGACCGGGGCCGGGCGCGGCGGCGCCGCGAGCACGGGCATCGGCGCGAGCGGAACCCCGCCCGCCCTCGGCCCGCTCGACGCTGCACATACCATGCTGGTGGAATCGGCGGACATCGCAGCGATCGTCAAGGCGGCCGAGACCCAGTCGAAACTCGACATCTCCACGCTCAAGAGCGGCGACCTGCTCGACAACCGCTACCGCTTCATCGAGAAGATCGGCAAGGGCGCCTTCGGCACGGTGCTCCTGTTCGAGGACACCATGGTGGACGAGCGTGTGGTCCTCAAGTTCCTCAACCCGAGCGTCTCCCAGGACGAGGAGATGATGCAGCGCTTCGTCCATGAGCTGCGCTACAGCCGCAAGATCACCCACCCGAACGTGATCCGCATCTTCGATTTCCTGCGCATCCGCGGCAACTTCGCCATCTCCATGGAGTACTTCCCCTCGCACACCCTCGGCGGGGAGGTCGGCGAGGGCAGGCCCATGGACTTGAAGCGTGCGGTGCGCTTCGGCATGGACATCGCGACGGGCATGCAGGTGGCCCACATCCAGGGCATCGTGCATCGCGATCTCAAGCCAGCCAACGTGCTGATCAACGAGAAGGGTGTGCTCAAGATCGTGGACTTCGGCGTCGCCGCGGCCGCCCGCGAGGAGAACACGCAACTCACCAAGACCGGCTACGTGATCGGCTCGCCCAAGTACATGGCGCCGGAGCAGATCCTCGGCAAGAAGGTGGACGCCCGCGCCGACGTTTACTCCCTCGGGGTGATCCTCTATGAGATGCTCACCGGAATGCCGCCCTACCACCGCGGCGACCACATGTCCGTCATGTACCAGCACGTCCAGGGCCGGGCCAGGCCGCCCATCGAGATCAATCCAGACCTGCCGTCGGAGCTGTCCGACCTGGTCATGAAGGCCATGTCCGTGGACAAGTCCAAGCGCTTCCAGAGCATGGACGAACTGAGGCTGGCGCTCGAAGCCTTCTTGTGATTGACTGCCGCGGTCATGCCGCGGATTGACGCTTTCCTAAAGCTGGGCACCTCGCAGGGCTGCTCGGACGTGCACCTCGCTGTCGGCGTGCCGCCGATGCTGCGCATGAACGGCGACCTCATCCCGATCCGCTTCCGCGACCTCGCGGCCACGGAGCTCGAGAGCTACATCATTGAGATCCTGGCCCGGCATCACCAGGACCGCTTCCGCTCCGGCGAGGATGTGGACTTCTCCTACGTGTCGGAGGACGGCGGCCGTTTCCGCGTCAACGTTTTCCGCAAGGACACGGGAATCGGCGCCGTGTTCCGCGCGATCCCGAGCGACATCCCCACCCTCGACAGCCTCGCCCTGCCGCCCGTGGTGAAGAAGCTCTGCGACTACCACCAGGGCATGGTCCTCGTGACCGGCTCGACGGGCACGGGCAAGTCCACCACGCTCGCCGCGATGATCGACCTGCTCAACACCACGCGGAAGCTCAACATCATCAGTCTCGAGGATCCGATCGAGTTCGTGCACCGCAGCAAGCAGAGCCAGGTGATCCAGCGTGAGCTCGGCACCCACCTGCCGTCCTTCGCCGAGGGCGTTCGTGCCGCGATGCGCGAGGACCCGGACGTCATCCTGGTGGGCGAGATGCGCGACCCAGAGACGATCTCTATGGCGATGACGGCGGCCGAGACCGGGCACCTCGTGCTCGGCACGCTGCACACGACGAGTGCCGTCAAGACCATCGACCGCATCATCGACGCGCTCCCCACCGAGGAGCGCGAGCAGACCAAGAGCTTCCTGGCGCAGAGCCTGATCGCGGTCGTCACCCAGGTGCTGGTGAAGCGACCCGAGGGCCGCGGCCGGCGGGCCATATGCGAAGTGATGGTCATGAACCGCGCAATCGCGAAGCTGATCCAGACAGAGCAGACGCACCAGATCCCCGCCCAGCTGCAGACGGGCAAGGAGAGCGGC
Source organism: Gammaproteobacteria bacterium (assembly GCA_037443885.1). Classification (GTDB taxonomy): domain Bacteria; phylum Pseudomonadota; class Gammaproteobacteria; order Steroidobacterales; family Steroidobacteraceae; genus SG8-30. Next base: position 5,163 of record JBBINN010000166.1, read on the forward strand.
ATGCAGTCGCTCGACCAGGCGCTGCTCTCGGCCGTGCAGGCCAAGGAGGTCGATCCGGACGACGCCTATGCCTACGCGAGCGACCGCAGGCTGCTCGCGAAGTACGTCGTCGACCGCAGCATCCTGCCGCAGATCGACGTGGCCCCCGGCTGAGGCCGCCGCAATGGCCCGCATCGACACGCTGCTCGAAGAGGTGCTGCGCCGCAACGGCTCGGACCTGCACTTCATGGCCGGCCAGCCCCCGCGAATCCGCCAGTACGGCCGGCTGACGGTGCTGCGCGAGGAGCCTTTGTCCCCGGAGTTCGTCCGGGAGGCCCTCTACGAGGTCATGCCCCGGCAGGCGGCGGAGCGCTTCGAGCAACGCGAGGGCGCCGACTTCGCGTACAGCCTTGCCGGCCTCGCCCGCTTCCGCGTCAACGTGCTGCGCCACCTGACCGGCATGGGCGGCGTATTCCGCGCCATCCCGTCCAAGGCCATGACCCTCGATCAGCTGCAGATGCCGGACGCCGTCCGCAACCTCTGCAAGATGACGAGCGGCCTTATCCTGGTGACCGGCAAGACCGGCTCCGGCAAGTCGACCACGCTCGCGGCGATGCTCGACGAGCTGAACCAGACCATGAAGGGGCACATCCTCACCATCGAGGACCCGATCGAGTTCGTGCACCCGCGCAAGGGCTGCCTGGTGAGCCAGCGCGAGATCGGCACCCATGCCCCCTCCTTCTCGGCGGCGCTGCACTCGGCCCTGCGCGAGGACCCGGACGTGATCCTGGTGGGCGAGCTGCGCGACCTCGAGACCATGGGGACGGCGATCACCGCGGCCGAGATGGGCATCCTGGTGATGGCGACCCTGCACACGAACGGCGCGGCCGCGGCCGTCGACCGCATGGTCAACGCCTTCCCGGCCGACAAGCAGCCGCACGTGCGCATTATGCTCTCGACCTCGCTGCGGGGCGTGATCTCCCAGCAGCTGATCCTGCAGCGGGGTGGCAAGGGGCGTGCCTGCGCGCTCGAGATCCTCGTCAATACGTCCGCGGTCTCGAACCTGATCCGACAGGGCAAGATCGACCAGCTCGAGAACGCGATGCAGTCCGGCGCCTCGCAGGGCATGCGGACCATGGATACGGCCATCCAGCAGCTGCTGGATGCGGGCGTGATCTCCGGCCGCTCGGCTTTCGAGAAGGCCATCAACAAGCAGCGTTTCGAGCCCGTCCGGGACATGGACTAGGGACTGCCCCGGCGACTCCCCGGGGACTGTCCCCGCAGGGGACTGTCCCCTTCCGGTCTCGGGACAGTCCCCACCGGTGGCATAATTCGTGGTTCACGACCGGAACCCGACAATGCCCCGCAAGATCCTCGTCACCAGCGCCCTTCCCTACGCCAACGGGCCGACCCATCTCGGCCACGTCACGGAGACGGTCCAGACCGACATCTGGGTACGGTTCCAGCGGCTGAGGGGCCACGACTGCATCTACGTCTGCGCGGACGACACCCACGGCACGCCGATCATGCTGCGCGCCCAGGCGGAGGGCGTGAGCCCGGAGCAGCTCATCGCCCAGGTCGGCGTCGAGCGGCGCAGCAGCTTCGAGCGCTTCCTGATCAGCTTCGACAACTACTACACGACC
>JBBINN010000167.1:0-5353 GCA_037443885.1 Gammaproteobacteria bacterium
CGCTGGGCGTGGCCGCGGGCCTCGAGCGCGAGGCGCGGCTCTTCGCCGAGGCGATCGTGGATCCTGCTGGCGGCAAGGCCGGCATCCAGGCCTTCTTCGACAAGCAGAGCGCGCCGCTGCCGACGCGCAGGCCGGCGCCGCGGCCGCCCGCCGAGCTCGAGGCGCGCGGCGAGCTGCTGCCCGTGGGCGCGCCGTTCTATCCCGGCTTCATGCCCGTCCCGAAGTGGCAGTACGGCCACGCCGTGGTGCGAAGCCCGGCGACGGGCGAGCCCGACCACGGCCTGCCGAAGGACGTCGAGCGCGAGATCGTCGTGCCGGTGGACGTTCCCGGCCCGAACGAGGCGCTCGTCTACGTGCTGACCTCCGAGGTCAACTTCAACGACATCTGGGCGATCACCGGCGTCCCGGTCTCGCCCTTCGACAACCACGACCTCGACTGGCAGGTGACGGGCTCCGGCGGCGTGGGCCTCGTCGCGGCGCTCGGCTGCGAGGTGAAGCGCGAGGGCCGGCTCAAGGTCGGCGACCTCGTCACCATCTACAGCGGCCAGAGCGACCTGCTCTCGCCTTATGCCGGCCAGGACCCGATGTACGCCGGCTTCAACATCCAGGGCTATCAGACCGACACGGGCAGCCACCAGCAGTTCCTGCGCGTGCAGGGCCCGCAGCTGCATCCCGTGCCGCCCGACCTCACCCTCGAGCAGGCCGGCTCCTACGTGCTGAACCTCGGCACGATCACCCGCGCGCTGTTCACCACGCTCGCGATCGAGCCGGGCCGCAGCATCTTCGTCGAGGGTGCGGCCACCGGCACCGGCCTCGAGGCGCTGAAGGCCGCCGCCCGAGGCGGACTCGCGGCGATCGGGCTGGTGTCGAGCCGCGAGCGCGCCGATTTCGTCAAGTCGCAGGGCGGGGCCGGCGCCGTCGACCGCAAGGATCCGCGCTGGGCGAAGGCCTTCACGCCGGTGCCCGCCAGGCCCGATGCCATCGCCGAGTGGGTGAAGGCGGGCGAGCCGATCCTCCAGGCCTTCCGCGACCAGGCGGGCGGAAGGCTTGCGGACTACGCCGTGTCGCATGCCGGCCAGGAGTCGTTCCCCCGCTCGTTCCAGCTGCTCGCCGAGGGCGGCACGCTGACCTTCTACGGCGCGACCAGCGGCTACTGGTTCTCGTTCGTGGGCAAGCCCGGCAGCGCGACGCCCGAGCAGATGCTGCGCCGCGCGCGCCTCACGGGCGGCGAGGCGGTGCTGCTCTACTACGGCGTAGGCGAGGCCGGCCGCGGCGCCGACGGGCTGCTCGACCCGGTGGGCCTGGAGGCGATCGAGGCGGTGCGCGCCATGGGCGCGCGCCTCGTCGTCGCCACGGCCACGGACGCGCAGCGCGAGTTCGTGCAGTCGCTCGGCTTCGGCGACGCCGTGCGCGGGGTCGTCTCGCTCGAGGACATCAAGCGCCGCGAGGGCGCGGACTTCGAGTGGCCCGACGCGCTGCCGGCGATGCCGGACGCCAAGCGCGAGACGGAGGCCTTCAAGGAGGCCGTGCGCCGCTACCAGGACCGGACCATGAAGCCCTTCGGCGGTGCGATCGGGCGCTACCTGCGCTCGGCCGACAACCCGCGCGGCTACCCGGACCTCGTGATCGAGCGCGCCGGCCACGACGCGCTCGCCGCCAGCATCTCGCTCGTGAAGCCGCACACCGGCCGGGTCGTGTACTGCGAGGACCTCTCGGGCCGGCGCTACACGTTCTATGCGCCGCAGGTGTGGATGCGCCAGCGCCGCATCCTCATGCCCACCGCGACCATCAAGGGCACGCACCTGTGCAACGCCTACGAGGTGACGCGCATGAACGACATGATCGCGGCCGGCCAGCTCGAGGTGTCGCCGCCGACGGTCGTGCCGTGGCAGGACCTGCCGCAGGCGCACCAGTCCATGTGGGACAACAGCCACGCTGGCGCGAACTACGTGCTGAACCACGCGCTCCCCCGCACGGGGCTGCGCAACCGCGACGAGCTTTACCAGGAATGGGCCGCACGCAGCGGCGGAGAAGGGACGCCATGACCACGCGCAGGAAGACCACGTCGAAGTCCGGCCGGCTGGCCGGCAAGGTCGCCATGATCACGGGCGCCGGAGGCAACTTCGGCGAGACGCTGGTGCGCCGCTACCTCGAGGAAGGCGCGCAGGTCGTGATGGTAGGGCGCAACCGCGGCAAGCTCGAGGCCACGCTCGAGCGCGTCCGCGGCCAGATCGGCAAGGCCGCCGACGCGGCCTTCATCCTGCCCTTCGACGCCGCGGATCCCGGCCAGGCCCGCCTCGGCATCGAGTCCGTCATCGAGAAGTTCGGCCGTCTCGATGTGCTCCTGAACAACGCCGGCTCGACCGGCCCCAAGACCCCGCTCGGCCAGGCGCCGCTGACGCGCGAGGAGGTCGAGGCGCTGCGCGCGGCCGGCGCGAACGATACCGAGACCGTGCGGGAGGCGATCTCGAACCTGTTCGGGCTGACCTGGAACATGTGCCGGGCCGCCGCGCCGCACCTCAAGCCCGGCTCGAGCATCATCAACGTCTCGACCATCTTCTCGCGCACGCGCTACTACGGCCGCGCGCCCTACGTGGTGCCCAAGGCCGCGCTCAACACCTTCTCGCGACACCTGGCGCTGCAGCTGGGCCCCAAGGGCATCCGCGTCAACGTCATCTACCCCGGTCCCATCGAGAGCGAGCGCATCCACAACGTGTTCGCGGCGATGGACAAGCTGAAGAAGGTCGACCTGGGCACCACCGCGAACGACTTCCTCGGCACCATGGCGCTGTCGGTCGAGAAGGCGGACGGCACGCTCGCGCCCGCCTATCCCACCATCGACGACGTCGCGGCCGCGGCGGTCTTCCTCGGCAGCGACGAGTCGAAGGCCTTCTCGACGCAGAGCTTCGAGGTCACGAACGGCATGCAGGTGTGGCAGGAGTCGCGCTCCACCTTCACCGCGCGGCCCGAGCTTCGCACCCTCGACGGCAGCGGGGCGACCGTGCTGGTCGCGGCCGGCGACCAGGTGGCGGATGCGCTCGAGATCGCGCGCGTCCAGGCCGCGTCCGGCGCCCACGTGCTGCTCGGCCTCGGCTCGGAGGAGGGCGTGCGCGCCGCGCTGGCCGCGCTGTCCCGCGAGGGCCACGACGTCAACATCGAGCCGGTGCTGTTCGACCGCAGCCGCGCCGGCACGCTCGCCGACGTGCTCTCGACGTCGCGCGCCCAGGCCTCGCTGGCGCACGGCCCGCTGCACGGCGCCGTGGTGCTGCCCGCCTACGGCGCGTACCGCTTCCGCGAGCCGTTGTGCGAGGTGAGCGATACCGACGTCGACAATTTCCTCACGACCGAGCTGTGCGGGGCGATCTCCGTCGCCCGCGAGCTGACCCGCTTCTGGAGGGCCACGGCGCCGAGGAATTCCGCGCCGCGCGCGGTGTTCATGTCGAACGGCGACGACGGCGCCGGCAACGTCTACGCCGACATCCTGCGTGCCGCGATCGAGGAGCTGATCCGCATCTGGCGCGACGAGAGCGAGGTGCAGGTGCGCGGCGGCGACCGCGCCGCCACCGAGTGGTCGAACCAGATACTGCGCTGGTCGAACGCCGAGGAGGAGTCGCTGCCCTTCGCGGCCGGGCAGGCCGCGCGGCTTCTGTTCCTCCGCCGGCGCATCCCGCAGATCTGCCTGTACGTGCCCGTGGGCATCGCCGAGTCGACCGGCTCGCAGCGCTCGGTGCTGGGCTGGATCGAGTCGCTGATGGGCCTGCACCTCGGCAAGTGCGTCCTGATCACGGGCGGCTCGGCCGGCATCGGCGGCCAGCTCGCCCGCCTGCTCGCGATCGGCGGCGCACGGGTGATGATGACGGCCCGCGGCACCGAGGCGCTGGAGACGATGCGCGCGGCCATCATCCGCGAGCTCGAGGGCATCGGCTACTACCAGCCGCAGGATCGCGTGCACGTTCTCGGCGAGATCGACGTCGGCGACGAGCGCTCCCTCAGGCGGGCCCTCGACGCGACCTACGCCGCCTTCGGCCGTGTGGACTACCTCATCAACAACGCGGGCGTGGCCGGCGCGGAGGAGATGGTCGTGGACATGGATCCCGACGCCTGGCGCGCGACGCTCGAGGCCAACCTCAACTCGAACTACTCGCTGATCGAGAAGGTCGTGCCGCGCATGAAGGCGCAGGGCTCCGGCTACATCCTGAACGTCAGCTCCTACTTCGGCGGCGAGAAGTACATCGCCGTGCCCTACCCGAACCGCGCCGACTACGCCGTCTCCAAGGCCGGCCAGCGCGCGCTCGTGGAGAACCTCGCGCGCTTCGTCGGGCCCGAGATCCAGATCAACGCCATCGCGCCCGGTCCGGTGGAGGGGCAGCGTTTGAAGGGCAAGGGCGGCAAGGCCGGTCTCTTCGACCGGCGTGCGAAGCTCATCGCCAACAACAAGCGTCTCAACCAGCTGCACGGCGCGGTCATGAGGTCGCTCGAGGCCGGGGCGGCGATGGACGACGTGCTGCAGTCGCTCGCCGCGAACGACGTCGGCCTGCTCGCGCACTCGTCCACGGCGCCCGAGCCTCTGCGCAAGCTGGCGGCGAGGATCGTCGCCGAAGGCGCCGGCGAGGACGACGAGCGCGAGTTCTCCTGCCTGCGCTTCCTCATGACGCGCGCGATGGCCCTGAAGCTCGTCGCGCGGCTCAGGAGCGGCTGCATGTTCGCCGGCGAGCCGGAGTACGCCCGCGCCGCCGCGTGGTTGGAGGCGCTGCCGGAGCCGCCGGAGCCTTTCCTCGACCCGGCCGGCTGGCAGGCCGAGGCCGAGAAGATCCGCAAGGGCGTGCTCGGGATGCTGCACCTGCGGCGCATGCCCACCGAGACCGACGTCGCGCTCGCCACGGTGTTCTTCATGGCGGACCGCGCCATCTCCGGCGAGACCTTCGAGCCCTCGGGCGGCCTGCACCAGGAGCGCACGATCACCGAGCGCGAGCTGTTCGGGTCAGCCAAGCAGGAGCGCGTGGACCGCATGGAGGGAGAGACGATCTGGATCATCGGCGAGCACATGGCCGAGCCGATCGCCGCCGCGGCGCGGCTGTTCCTCGCCGAGGCCCATGTCGGCAGCATCATGATGCTCACCCGCACCGCCGCGGCGGGCGAGGCCATCAAGGCCGCTCTCGGCCGCGCGCTCGGTCACGACCGCGTCCACTACCTGACGGTGGACGGCGACCTGGAGGCCGGCCTCGACGCCGCGTTCCGTGCCGGCGGCAAGCCGGCGGCGGTGATCTCGACGCCGTTCGCGCCCATCCCGCCGGCGCTGTTCGGCATCCAGGGCCAGGACCACCTCGATGCGGCAGGCTTCGCCGACCTTGTC
>JBBINN010000167.1:5363-6730 GCA_037443885.1 Gammaproteobacteria bacterium
CGCACCCTCGGCTTCCCCGAGCACGTCGTCGAGTTCTCGCCGCTGCCCGACGCCCTGTTCGGCCCCGAGGGCGAAGCACCGCTGTCGCCGACGGCGTTCCGCGAGCTGGTTGAGGCCAACCTGACGCACCACTTCCGCGTGGCGCGCAAGGTGTCGCTGTTCAAGGGCACGCGGCTGATCCTCGTCTCGCCCGACGTGCCGGTCGGCGGCACGCTCGCGCAGTTCGCGATGGCGAACTTCGTCAAGACGACGCTGCACGCCTTCACGGCGACGCTCGGCGTCGAGAACGAGCGCCTCTACGCCGGCGTGCCGGTGAACCAGGTCAACCTCACGCGGCGCATGCGCAGCGAGGAGCCGCGCGACGCGAGCGAGCAGGCGGAGGAGTACCGCCGCTTCGCCAATGCCGTGCTGCTCGCCGCCGCGCCGATCGTCGAGGCCGAGGAGAGCCGCTACCGGTCGCGGATCTACCGCGGCCTCGCGATCACGGTCTAGCCTGCGCCTGGAGGGCGCCGGCAGGTCCTGAAGCGCGCAGGGGCGTTCGCGTCAGACGCCGAGCACGAGGCGCAGCCCCTCGTCGACCTGCCGCATCACCGCGGTCGGCAAGGCACGCAGCTTTCCGCTCAGCTGCTGGCGATCGAGCGTGACGAGCTGGGACACGTTGACGACGGAAGTTCTCGGTAGCCCGGAGTCGCCGCGGCCGAGGCGCACGTTTCCCGGCGCTTCGGCGAGGGACAGGTTGGACGTGATGGCCGCGACGACGACCGTCGCGATCCGGCTCACGTTGAAGGGATTGGACTGGACGATGAGGACGGGCCTGCGGAACCCGGGTCCCGAGCCGGCGGGTGCCGGAAGCGAGGCCCACCAGACCTCACCACGTTTCATCGGCGAGCCGTTCCAGCTGGGCCGCGGCCAGGGCCGGATCGAGCGATGAAGACAAGGACGAATAGACTGCGTTGAGCCGTGCGGTGACCGCCTCTGCACCGCGCGTGCTCAGGTAGGCGGCGAGGGCGTCGCTGTACAGCTGGCTGCGCGACAGGCCGAGCTGGCGGGCGAGGTGCTCCCCGGCCTCGAACACGTCGTCAGGCACCGAAATGGCGATCTTCATGGCCATACGGTATCACCAGGGTATGACCACAGCAACGACTGGGACTGCGCGCGTGAGCATGCCGCGCCGGGTGCCGGGGCGGACCGCGTCCTGCATGCGAGGGCGGGCTATTTCCGGATTCCCAACGGTTTTCCGCGATTGCCGCGCGGGGTTCCGCGCCTCAGGCTGGCCGCGCCATGGAAGGTCCCGAGCTCCCGACCGCATCGATTCCCGCGCCTGACGCGGCCGCGATTGCCGCGGCGCTCGAGCCCGCGCTGGCGCG
>JBBINN010000168.1:0-6707 GCA_037443885.1 Gammaproteobacteria bacterium
CGGAGCGATCGAAGGTCTTGCCCTGGGCGAGGCCGACGTTGCGCAGCGAGCGCTGCAGGTCCTCGGTCTTGATGTCCTTGTTGCCCTTGATCTCGAAGCTCTCGATCGAGGGCCGCTCGAAGACCGCGACCACCAGCGTGCTGCCGTCGCGCCGAAGCTCGATGTCGCGGAAGAAGCCGGTCGCGAACAGTGCGCGCACCGCCTCCTGCCCGCGGCGCCGGTCCATCCGGTCCCCGATGTTGACGGGCAGGTAGTTGTACACCGTGCCCTCGGAGATGCGCTGCAGTCCCTCGACGCGGATGTCGCCCACGACGAACTCCTCGCCGGACTGGGCCAGCGCGAGGGGGGCCTGGGCGAGCAGAATGGTGCCGATGAGCCTGCGAAGCATGTGTGGCGCGGTTTCCGTGCGCAGCTAGCCGATCAGCCGCGCGATGTCGTTGTAGAAGGCGAATCCCATCAGGGCGACCAGCAGCACGACGCCGGCCTTCTGGCCCGCGATCTGCAGCTCCTCGGACAGCGGCCGACCCTTCACGATCTCGGCCAGCTGGTAGAGGATCTGGCCGCCGTCCAGGATCGGGATCGGCAGCAGGTTCAGCACGCCGAGCGAGATGCTCACCAGCGCCAGGAAGCCGAGGAAATACCCTATCCCGCCGAGCGCCGAGAGGCCCGCGTACTGGGCGATGTTGATCGGGCCGGAGATGTTCTTCGTGGACACGTCGCCGGTGACCATGCGCCAGAGGAACTTCACGGTGAGCAGCGTCTTCGACCAGGTCTCGCCGGCCGCAGGGGCCACGGCCGCGAAGGGCCCGTAGCGCTCGAGCGTGCGCATGTCGTCCGGGAAGCGCAGGTTGCCGCCCACGGTGACGCCGATCCGCCCGACGAGCACGCCGTCGACGGACTCGGCCGCGACGGCGACCGGGAGATCGAGTTCACCACCCCCGCGGCGCACCGTCAGCCAGGCCTCCTGCGCCGGGCGCAGGCGGATGCGCTCCACGAAGGCCGGGAAGTCCGTCACCGGCTCGCCGTCCACCGCGACGACCTCGTCGCCCACCACGAGGCCCGCCGCGGCGGCGGGTCCGCCTTCGGTCAGGGCCTCGACGATCACGGGCTGGCGTGGCAGCCAGAAGCCGAAGCCGAGGCCACGGAGCAGGGCGCCCGGCTCCGTCAGGTCGCGGCGCCGCTCCGGCGGCACGGCCAGCAGCAGGCTGCGCTCGACGCCGCCCTCGCCCGCCACCACCAGCGGCACCGTGCCGCCGTCCACGAGCGCGTCCAGCATGCCGAGCAATGCGCCCTCGCGGGTCGCGACGGGCCGGCCTGCGACGCTAAGGACGGTGTCCTCGGGGCGCATTCCCGCCTGCTCCGCGATGGAGCCCACGCGCACCTCACCGATCACCGGCTTGAGTCCCGGCACGCCGTGCATGAACACGAGCCAGAAGGCCGCCAGCGCGAACAGGAAATTGAAGCCCGGCCCGGCGAGGAGGACGGCGATGCGCGCGAGCGGCGGCCGGTCCTGGAAGGCGCGGCCCTCGTCCGTGGGCTCGACCGGGCCCTCACGGGCATCCAGCATCTTCACGTAGCCGCCGAGTGGAATCGCCGCTATGACGTACTCCGTCCGGTCGGGCGACTTGCCCACCCATTTCACGAGCGGACGCCCGAAACCGATGGAGAAGCGCAGCACCTTGAAGCCGAGCCGGCGTGCGACCCAGTAATGGCCGTACTCGTGCACGGCGACCAGTACGCCGATCGCCACCACGAAAGCCAGCGCCGAGGTGAACACCGTGCCCATCGTCACCCGCCCGTCGCGCGCGTCTTGCAGAGTTCGCCGGCCACCGACCGCGCCCAGGCGTCGGCCTCGAGCACCGTGGCCAGGTCCGAGACGGGCGCGGCCGGGTGACGTGCCAGCACGCCCTCAATGACCGCCGGGATCCCGGCAAAGTTCAGCCGGCCGTCCAGAAAAGCCGCCACCGCCACCTCGTTCGCCGCGTTTACGACCGCAGGCGCGGTCCCGCCCGTCTCGGCGGCGAGGCGCGCGATCCGGAGACATGGAAACCGGTCCAGGTCGGGCGCCTCGAAGCCGAGCTGGCCGATGCGCACCAGATCGAGGGATTCTACACCGGACTCGATCCGCTCCGGCCAGCCGAGTGCATGGGCGATGGGCGTACGCATGTCGGGGTTCCCGAGCTGTGCCAGCACGGACCCGTCGACGTACTCGACCATCGAGTGGATGACGCTCTGCGGGTGCACGACCACCTCGACCAGCGCCGGCCCCACGCCGAATAGCAGGCAGGCCTCGATGAGCTCGAGGCCCTTGTTCATGAGCGTGGCCGAGTCCACCGAGATCTTCCGGCCCATGCGCCATTTCGGATGCGCGACCGCCTGCTCCGGCGTGACGTCGGCCATCGTCTCCGCCGGCGTGTGCAGGAACGGGCCGCCCGAGCAGGTCAGCAGGATCCTGCGCACGCCCGGCGCCCGGCGCCCGGCCGGCACGGAAGCGGGCAGGCACTGGAAGATGGCGTTGTGCTCGCTGTCGATCGGCACCAGCTCGGCGCCGTGCTGCTCCACCGCCTGCATCAGCAGCGGCCCCGCGCAGACCAGCGATTCCTTGTTGGCCAGCAGCACGCGCCGGCCGGCCCGGGCCGCGGCGAGCGTGGGCTCGAGGCCGGCCGCGCCCACGATGGCCGCCATCACGTGGTGCCCGGCAGGCCAGGCAGCCGCCGCGGCGAGGCCCTCCGGACCGGAAACGACCCGCGTCGGCAGGCCCTGCGCGGCGACGGCCGCGGCGAGCGCCGCCGCCGCCCCAGGATCCGCCAGGGCCGCCACCTCCGGCATGAACTCGAGGCACTGCTGCAGCAGCCGTTCGTGGTTCGACTGCGCCGCCAGCGCCACGACGCGGAAACGCTCCGGGTGCCGCCGCGCCACGTCCAGGGTCGACACGCCGATCGAGCCGGTCGATCCGAGGACCACCAGTCCCTTCACGTCACCACCCCGAGCCAGGCCAGGCCCAGCGTGAACACCGGGACCGCCGCGCTGAGACTGTCGATGCGGTCGAGCACCCCGCCGTGACCGGGCAGCAGGTGGCCGCTGTCCTTGAGGCCTGCCTGGCGCTTGAACAGGCTCTCGGTCAGGTCGCCGACGACGGAGGCGAGCACCGTCGCCATGCACAGCGGCAGGAACGCCGCCGGCGGCAGGCCGAACCACGCATCGCCTGCAACCGCGACGGCACCGGCCGCGATGAGCCCGCCGAGGAAGCCCTCCCAGGTCTTGTTCGGGCTCACGCGCGGGGCAAGCTTGCGTCGCCCGAAACGCCGCCCGGCGAAAAATGCGCCGACGTCGGCCGCGGCCGCGAGCAGCAGCACGAAGATGACCAGCTCGTGGCCGCGCTCACCCGAGCCGTAGAGCCGTGCCAGGCCCAGCCACAGCGGCGCGAGCGCAAACACGCCGGCGAGACCGGCCAGTGCCGGATGGCCCCGCGCCGGCGCGAGCGCAAGCCACAGGAACGCCACCACCCACCAGGCGAGCACCACCCACAGGATCGAGGTGAGCGCCTCGACGCCGCCGGAACCCAGGATCCACAACCCGGCCGCGGCGGCACCCACCAGCGCCACGTAGGCGAGGCGCGCCGGTGCAGCCCTGAGGCCCGCGAAGGCGGCCCACTCCCAGGCGCCGGCCAGCACCAGCAGGCCGAAGGCGGCCAGCGCCCATGCCGGCGGCAGGACGAGCAGCACGACGGCGAGCGCCGCCGCGAGCAGCAGGGCCGTGACGATCCGCTGCCAGAGCATCAGCGGGCGCCCCGCACCTGCCCCGAGGTCAGCCCGAAACGGCGCTCGCGGCGCGCGAAGCACTCGATGGCCGCGTCATAGTCGGCCGCGCCGAAATCCGGCCACAGCGTGTCGCAGAAGTACAGTTCGGTGTAGGCCAGGTTCCACAGCAGGAAGTTGCTGATGCGGTGTTCACCGCCGGTGCGGATGAACAGGTCCGGGTCCGGGCAGTCACCGAGCTCGAGCTCGCGCCCGAAGGCGGCCTCGTCGAGCGCGGTCGGATCGAGGCTGCCGTCACGGGCCCTCGCGGCGACGCGCCGCGCCGCCGCCAGGATGTCCCAGCGGCCGCCGTAGGACACGGCCACGTTGAGCAGGAGCCGCGTGTTGCCCGCCGTGCGCTGCTCGGCGGCCTGCATGCCCTCGCGGGAGCGTTCGGCCAGCGTCGACCGGTCGCCGATGAAGCGCAGGCGGACGCCCTGCTCGTCCAGCTCGTCCAGCTCACGGCCGATCACCTCGACGAACAGCTTCATCAGCATGTCCACCTCGTCGGGTGGCCTGCGCCAGTTCTCGCTCGAGAAGGCGAACAGCGTCAGGGCGCCCACGCCGCGGCGGGCCGAGTGCTCCACCGTCGCGCGAACGGCCTTGATGCCGGCGCGGTGGCCCGCGGTGCGCGGCAGGTGGCGGCGCTGCGCCCAGCGCCCGTTGCCGTCCATGATCACGGCGACGTGCCGCGGGACGGCAGCGACGGGTTCTTGCGGCTTGAGCATGCGGGGGGCTGCGCGTGCGGCGGCGGAGACCGTCAGACGTGCATCAGGTCCTTTTCCTTTTCCGCCAGCACGGCGTCCACCTCGGCCACGTAGTGATCCGTGAGCTTCTGGACCTCGTCGTGGGCGCGGCGCTCGTCGTCCTCGGAGATGAGCTTCTCCTTGACCATCTCCTTGAGCTCGTTCATCAGGTCGCGGCGCACGGAGCGGACGGCGACGCGCGCATTCTCGGCCTCGTGACGGGCCACCTTGGTGAGCTCGCGGCGGCGCTCCTCGGTCATCGCCGGCAGCGGCAGGCGGATCACGGCGCCGGCCGTGTTGGGCGTGAGGCCCAGGTCCGACTTGAAGATCGCCTTCTCGATCGCCGCCACGGCCGACTTGTCCCAGGGCGCCACGACCAGCGTGCGGGCGTCCTCGACCGTGACGTTGGCGACCTGGTTCAGGGGCATTTCCGCGCCGTAATAGTCCACCTTGAGCCCGTCCAGCAGGCCCACGTTGGCGCGCCCCGTGCGCATGCGCTTGAAATGCTCGCGCAGGCTCGCGACGCACTTGCCCATGCGGTCGTTCGCGTCTTTCCGGATGTCCTCGAACATATCGCCTCCAGCCATCAAGCCTCGTTGACGACGAGCGTGCCCACGTCCTCGCCGTCGACGATGCGGATCAGGTCACCCTCGTTGAACAGGTTGAACACGCGCAACGGCAGCCCGTTCTCGCGGCACATCACGATCGCGGTCGCGTCCATGACCCCGAGCCGGTCGGCGAGCACGCGGTCGAAGGAGAGCTTCGAATAGCGCTGGGCCCGCGGATTGCGCATCGGGTCGTCGGTGTAGACGCCGTCGACCTTGGTGGCCTTGAGCAGCAGGTCCGCGCCGATCTCGATCGCCCGCAGCGACGCCGCGGTGTCGGTCGTGAAGAAGGGATTGCCCGTGCCCGCGGCCAGGATCACGCAGCGGCCCTTCTCGAGGTGGCGAAGCGCGCGACGGCGGATGTAGTCCTCGCAGACCTGCTGCACCCGCAGCGCCGACATCACCCGCGAGTCGCATCCGACTCGCTCGAGGGCATCCTGCAGCGCGAGCGAGTTCATGACCGTGGCCAGCATGCCCATGTGGTCGGCCGTGGAGCGGTCCATGCCCGAGCGGGCCAGCCCGGCGCCGCGGAACAGGTTGCCGCCCCCGATCACGACCGCCACCTCGATGCCGCGCCCCATCACCTCGCGGATCTCTCCGGCGATGCGCCTGAGCACCGCCGGGTCGATGCCGTAGTCCTCGTCTCCGAGCAGGGCCTCCCCGCTCAGCTTGAGCAGGATGCGCTTCAGCGGTCGGGCGGACGGGTCTGTCATCGGGCCCCCTGTCGGTTCAGCGACGCCGATTATAAGGAACCCCGCCGCAGCGGGGTTCCTGGAGTCGCGGTGCGGGCCGGCCCGGTCAGTGCCGCCCCTCGGCGGCCTTCACCTGGGCCATCACTTCGTCGGCGAAGTTCTCCTGCTTCTTCTCGATGCCCTCGCCGACCTCGAAGCGGATGAAGCCGGTGACCCGAGCGCCAGCCGCCTTCAGCAGCTTCTCGACCGTGGTGTCCGGGTCCTTCACGAAGGGCTGGCCGGTCAGGCAGATCTCCGCCAGGTACTTGCGCAGGCGGCCCTCCACCATCCTTGCAATGATCTCGGCGGGCTTGCCCTCGCCCGCGGCCTGGGCCGAGAGGATCTCGCGCTCCTTGTCCACGGTCGCGGCCGGCACGTCGGCCGGCGAGACGTACTGCGGGTTCGCCGCGGCCACGTGCATGGCCAGGTCGCGGGCCAGGGTCTCGTCGCCGCCCTCGAGGCCGACCAGCACGCCGATGCGCGAGCCGTGCACGTAGCTGCCGACACGGGTCGGGGCCGACAGCCGCGCGACCCGTCGCACGCCGATGTTCTCGCCGATGCGCGCCACCATCGAGCGGCGCACCTCGTCCACGGTGCCGCCCGGCAGGGGCAGCGCCAGGACGGCCTCGAGCGTGTCGGCGCCGGCCGCCAGCGCAGCCACGGCGACGTCCGACGCGAAGCTCTGGAAGTCGTCCTGGCGGGCGACGAAGTCGGTCTCGGAGTTCACCTCGACGACCACCGCGTCCGTGCCCGGCCCGTTGGTCCGGGTGATGACCACGCCCTCGGCGGCCACGCGGCCGGCCTTCTTGTCGGCCTTGGCGAGGCCGG
>JBBINN010000169.1:0-6706 GCA_037443885.1 Gammaproteobacteria bacterium
AGCTGCGTAATCAGGAAAGGGAATGTCCCCTCTGCCCTCAAAACAAAGGGCGGCTCGCGCCGCCCTCGTTCTTCGCAAAGGCTGCGAAAAGCCGGCTGGATCAGCCGACCATCTCGTTCAGGTTCTTCAGCGCGCGGATGCGCACCTTCTTCGAGGCCGGCTTGGCCTTGATCGTCATCTTCTCGCCCGTGAACGGGTTGACGCCCTCGCGGGCCTTCGTGGCGGGCTTCTTGACGACGCGCATCTTGCACACGCCCGGCAGCGTGAACGTGCCGGCGCCCTTCAGCGACTTCTTCATCACGCCGCCCAGCGCATCGAACACCGCCGCGACCTGCCGCTTGGTCAGCTCGGTCTGGTCCGCGATCGTCGCAACGATCTGCGACTTGGTCGGCGCCGCGTTCTTCTTCGCCATTGAGTAATCTCCTGTGGGTTGGCCAGGCGGGCTCGTTTCCCGCCTCTTTCAAAGACGGCGCGCACGATACCACGGAAAAAACCGCTGCATAAGAGGGTTCGACGCAAAATCTCCCGTGTTTTTTCGCGTTGCGCGGCTGGCGCGACGCGTGCGCGGCCGGCACGCCACGGCAAGGGCGAGTTCAGCGCGCCGCGATCTCGCGCTTGAGGTTCGCCCTGAGCGGTGGCCCGCCCCCGACTGGCAGGGCCTCGAAGTCGATCAGCACGATGCCCGGCGCGGTCGGCGAGATTTCCGCGACCCAGGAAGGCCCGCTGGCGCCGGGCAGCTCGCGAAACGCGAGCGCCACCGGATCGCCGACCAGGCTTCGCTGGGTGCCGCGCAGGCTGGCCTCGACGGGTACCGGCAGGCTGCCGCCTTCGCGGCGCAGGACCGATACGCTGAGGACCAGCACGCCGGCGCGCCGCTCGATGCCATAGGCGGCGGCAACCTCGCGCGGCAATTCGGCCGCCGGCACGGTGCCGTAGCGCAGCTCGTGGCTCCCCAGGACGACGACGCCCGGATCGGACTGCGGCGGCGCCGTCACCGGCGACGGTGGCGGGCCGCCGCAAGCGGCGATCGCGAGGCAGGCAAGCGCGGCCGGGACGTGGCGGCGCAGCATCAGGTGATGAGCAGCTTGATCGCCTGCAGCGCGACGATCACGACCAGCGGCGAGAAGTCGATTCCGCCGACGGGCGGCAGCACCCGGCGCACCGGCGCGAGCAGCGGCTCGCACAGCGCCGCGAGCAGGGCGGTGGCCGGACTGTAGCTGCCCGGGGCGATGAGCGAGAGCACCGCGTAGACGATGATCGCGACCGTGTAGAGGCCGAGCGTCGCGACCAGCACGGCCACGACGGTGGCCTGGAGCAGCGGCAGCGGCGCCATCACGGCGCCGATGGCGAGCCAGGATACCGCGATGATGCGCGCGAGCTGCGCGAGCAGCACGGCCACGACCGATGCCGTGTCCATCCGGCCGACCGGCGGCAGGACCCGCCGCAGTGGCAGCACCAGCCAGCTGGTGAGCTTGAGGATCGCCTGCGCCAGCGGATTGCGGAAGTCGGCCCGCGACAGCTGCAGCAGCAGCCTCAGCAGGAACGCGTAGACGGCCAGCGAAAGAAAGGTGTCGACGATGAAGATGACGGCGTCCACGGCTCAGCGGCCTCCGCCGGCGAGTTCCTCGGAGCGCAACCTTGCCGCCCGGACCGCGCGCGCGAAGGTCTCCCGGATGCCCGCGGCCTCCAGCACCGCGAGCGCCGCCGCCGTGGTGCCGCCCCTGGAGGTGACCTGCTCGCGAAGCACGGCGGGTTCCTCCCCGAGTTCGCGCGCCATGCGCGCCGCCCCGTGGATGGTTTCGACGGCGAGCCGGCGCGCGGTGGCTGGCGGCAGCCCTTCCGCGCAGGCGGCAGCCTCGAGCATCTCGACCAGCAGGAACAGGTAGGCGGGGCCGCTGCCGGACACGGCGGTCACCGCATCCATCAGCGACTCCTCGTCGATCCACTCGCAGGCGCCAGCGGCCGCCAGCAGGGCGCCGGCGCGCTCGCGAGCGGCCGTCCCGACGCCGGGGCCGGCGACCAGCGCCGTGATTCCTGCCCGCAGCAGTGCCGGGCGATTCGGCATGCTGCGGACCACCGCGACGCCTTCGCCGAGCCAGGCGGACAGTTCCGCGAGGCGTATGCCGGCCGCCACGGAGATGACCAGCGGCCGTTGCCGGACGGCGAGGTCCGCGAGGCCGGCGCAGGCCTCGCGCATCTGCTGCGGCTTGACGGCGAGGACCCAGGCGGAGGCGCCCCCGGCCGCGGCCGCATTGTCGGCGACGGCCACCACACCCGGAAAATCGCGGGCGATCGATTCGCGCTGCGCGGCCACCGGGTCGGCAACGCGGATCGTGCGTGCATCGTGGCCGCCGGCGATCAGGCCGCCGATCAGGGCGCGCGCCATCTGGCCGCCGCCGATGAATGCGAGGGTGTCGATGCTCATTGGACCTGCGAGTCTAAGCGACGCCGCTCAGCCGCGTGCGCCGAAGATCGCCGTGCCCACGCGGACGTGCGTTGCGCCCTCGGCGATGGCCAGCTCGAAATCCGCGCTCATGCCCATGGACAACACGTCGAGCGGGTGCCCATCGGCTTCCAGCCCTTCGCGAAGCCGCCTGAGCTCGGCGAACCAGTGGCGCTGCCGGCCCGGGTCGGCTTCTGCCGGCGGAACGCACATGAGGCCGCGCAGCGCGAGCCGCGGCAGGGCCGCGACTTCGGCGGCGAGCGCGGCCAGCTCGGCGGGCGCCGCGCCCGACTTGGTGGCCTCGCCGCCGAGGTGAACCTGCAGGCAGACCATGAGCGGCGGCGCGTAGTGCGGCCGCTGCTCGGAGAGGCGTCGCGCCACCCTCGGCCGGTCCACGCTGTGGACCCAGTGGAAGCGCTCGGCGACCGGGCGGGTCTTGTTGCTCTGCAATGGGCCGATGAAGTGCCAGGTCAGGCGCAGGTCCTCCAGCGCCGCCATCTTGCCGACTGCCTCCTGGACGTAGTTCTCGCCGAAGTCGGCGAGGCCCGCGGCAGCCGCGGCCCGGATGGCCTCCGCGGGCTGGGCCTTGCTCACGCCGATGAGGGTGATGGAGGCGGGATCGCGTCCTGCGGCGCGGGCCGCACGGTCGATGCGGCCGCGCACGGCGGCGAGGCGGGAAGCCGGATTCTGCGGAACGGTTAACATATTGGTGCCCAGTAGCGGGGGCTATACTCGCCTCGGCCTGTCGGGACCGCAATGCGTCCTGCCCGGCTGCGGGCCGGCCCGGCTGAACGGCGGCTCCGCGTGCATCCAGGCGCGCGCGCCGTCAGGGAGTGTCAATGGCCGTCGACATCGCACAGCTGCTGGCCTTTGCCGTCAAGAACAAGGCCTCGGACCTGCACCTCTCCGCGGGCGTGCCGCCCATGATCCGCGTGGATGGTGACATGAAGCGGATCAACATGCCGCCGCTGACGCACAAGGAAGTGCACAGCATGGTCTACGACATCATGAACGACAAGCAAAGGAAGGCCTACGAGGAGTTCTTCGAGACCGACTTCTCCTTCGAGATCCCGAACCTGGCGCGCTTCCGCGTCAACGCCTTCAACCAGAACCGCGGTGCGGGCGCGGTGTTCCGCAACATCCCGTCGAACATCCTGACGCTCGATGACCTGGGTGCGCCGAAGGTCTTCAAGGACCTGTGCATGCTGCCGCGCGGCCTGGTGCTGGTGACCGGCCCGACGGGTTCCGGCAAGTCCACGACCCTCGCGGCGATGGTGGACTACGTAAACGTCAACCGGCCGGACCACATCATCACGATCGAGGACCCGATCGAGTTCGTGCACGAGTCCAAGCGCAGCCTCGTCAACCAGCGCGAGGTGCACCGCGACACGCTGGGGTTCTCCGAGGCGCTGCGCTCGGCCCTGCGCGAGGACCCGGACGTCGTGCTGGTGGGCGAGATGCGCGACCTGGAGACGATCCGGCTCGCGCTCACGGCGGCCGAGACCGGCCACCTCGTCTTCGGCCCCCTGCACACGAGCTCGGCGGCCAAGACGGTGGACCGCATCGTGGACGTGTTCCCGGCCGCCGAGAAGGACATGGTCCGCGCGATGCTGTCGGAGTCGCTGCGGGCGGTTATCTCGCAGACGCTGCTCAAGCGGGTCGGCGGCGGGCGCGTCGCCGCCCACGAGATCATGATCGGCACGCCCGCGATCCGGAACCTCATCCGCGAGAACAAGATCGCGCAGATGTACTCCTCGATCCAGACGGGTCAGGCGCAGGGCATGCAGACCCTCGACCAGTGCCTGCAGGAGATGGTGTCCAAGGGCATGATCACCAAGGAAGAGGCGCGCTACAAGGCGCAGAACAAGGACTCGATCTGACGGCCCCCGGGCCGCGGAGGCATAGATGGAGCGCGAACAGGCAATCAGACTGATGCAGGACCTCCTGCGGCGCATGGTCGACCGCAAGGGCTCCGACCTGTTCATCACCGCCGGCTTTCCACCGGCGATCAAGATCGACGGCGAGATCCGTCCCCAGGCGGACAAGCCGCTCACCGCGGAGCAGGCCGCGGTGCTCGTTCGCAGCATCATGAACGACCGCCAGACCCGCGAGTTCGACGCGACCAAGGAGGCGAACTTCGCCATCGCGCCGCCGGGGATCGGCCGGTTCCGCGTGAGCGCCTTCATCCAGCAGGGCAACACCGGCTGCGTGCTGCGCACCATCCAGTCCAAGATCCCCACGCTCGAGGAGCTCGAGCTGCCGCCCATCCTCAAGGACATCGTGATGTCCAAGCGCGGCCTGGTGATCGTGGTCGGCGCCACCGGCTCGGGCAAGTCCACCACGCTCGCCGCGATGGTCGGCTACCGCAACGAGAAGACCCGCGGCCACATCGTCACCATCGAGGACCCGGTCGAGTACGTACACCCGCACCGCGGCTGCGTGGTCACCCACCGCGAGGTCGGTGTGGACACGGAGAGCTGGCACACGGCGCTCAAGAACACGCTGCGCCAGGCGCCCGACGTGATCATGATCGGCGAGATCCGCGATCGCGAGACGATGGAGTACGGCATCCAGTTCGCCGAGACGGGCCACCTCGTGCTCGCGACGCTGCACGCGAACAGTTCGAACCAGGCGCTCGACCGGATCATCAACTTCTTCCCCGAGGAGAAGCGCGAGCAGCTGCTGATGGACCTGTCGCTCAACATCCGGGCGATGGTGTCGCAGCGCCTGATCCCGCGCGAGAAGGCCGAGGGGCGCATCGCCGCCATGGAGATCATGATCGGCACGCCGCTGATCTCCGACCTGATCTTCCGCGGCGAGGTCGCCAAGATCAAGGGAGTCATGGCCCGCTCGAACCGCCTGGGCATGAAGACCTTCGACCAGGCGCTGTTCGACCTCTACGAGGCCGGGTACATTTCCTACGAGGAGGCCCTCAGGAACGCGGACTCGAAGAACGAGATCCGGCTGAGGATCAAGCTCGAGGGCAAGCGCGAGGACCGGCTCCAGGCGGAGGCGGCCAGCTCGCTGAGGATAGTCGATGAGTCAAATGAAGGCGCACTCTACTGAGCCGACGGGCGAGCACGCCCTGGCGGACGAGGGCGAGGCAGGCGGCCGATTCAGCGTCAAGCCGCTGCTGCGGCTCATGGCCGAGAAGAACGCCTCGGACCTGTTCTTCACCTCGCACGCACCGATCAAGATCAAGATCGAGGGCGTGATCTACCCCGTGAACCGCCAGGTCCTCACGGCGGACGCGGTGCGGCAGATCGCATTCGGCCTGATGAGCGCGGAGCAGCTCGAGCATTTCAACGAGCAGCTCGAGATCGACTTCGCGATCTCGGAGCCCGGCGTCGGCCGCTTCCGTGCGGTGATCTTCTACCAGCGCGGCTACCCGGCGATCGTGCTGCGCTACATCAGCGTCAACATCCCGCGGCTCGAGCAGCTGGGCCTGCCCGCCGTGCTGCCGGACCTCGCCCTGATGAAGCGCGGACTGGTGCTGATGGTCGGCGCCACGGGCTCGGGCAAGTCCACGACGCTTGCGGCGATGGTCAACCACCGCAACGAGACGGCGTCGGACCACATCCTCACCATCGAGGATCCGGTCGAGTACCTGCACGCGAACAAGAAGTCGATCATCAACCAGCGCGAGGTGGGTCTCGACACCCGGAGCTTCGCCAGGGCGCTGCGCGGCGCGATGCGCGCCGCGCCGGACGTGATCCTGATCGGCGAGATCCGCGACCGCGAGACCATGGAGTCGGCGATCGCGCTCGCGGGCACTGGCCACCTGGTGCTCTCCACGCTGCACGCCAACAACTGCGCCGAGACCCTCGACCGGATCATCAACATGTTCCCGCGCGACCAGCACGCGCAGGTGTTCCTGGACCTTTCGCAGTACCTGCGCGCGATCGTCTCGCAGCGCCTGGTGCGCGGCCGAAGCGGCAAGCGCTGCGCGGCGGTCGAGGTCATGATCAACACGCCCCACATGCAGGACCTGATCAAGAAGGGCGACATCATCGGCGTCAAGGAAGGCATGCTCACGACCAGCGAGCGCGGCATGCAGACCTTCGACACGGCGCTGCTCAACCTCTACCGCGACAACCGCATCGACCTCGACGAGGCGCTCAACAACGCCGACTCGCGGACGAACCTCGAGGCGCGGATCAACTTCGGTTGATCGGCAGCGCGGAGCTGGCACGAGAAGGGGCTGGCCGAGGCCCTCCGCGACTCCGGTCCCGGAGCAGGAGGGCCCGGCCCGCGCCGAGGGCG
>JBBINN010000170.1:0-1507 GCA_037443885.1 Gammaproteobacteria bacterium
CTGGTGATCATCATGCTCTCGGGCCTGTTCGTCGGCATGGTGCTCGGCCTGCAGGGCTACGACCTGCTGCAGCGCTTCGGCTCCGAGGAGTCGCTCGGCACCGCCGCCGCGCTGGGTCTCGTGAAGGAACTCGGCCCCGTGGTGACGGCGCTGCTGTTCGCCGGGCGCGCGGGCACGGCCCTGGCATCCGAGCTCGGCCTGATGCGCGCCACCGACCAGATCGCGGCGCTCGAGATCATGGCGGTGGACCCCGTGCGGCGCGTCGTCATGCCGCGGTTCCTCGGCGGCGTGATCGCCATGCCGTTGCTGGCGGCGATTTTCAGCATGATCGGCATCTTCGGCGCGCAGCTCGTCGGGGTCCAGCTGATGGGCGTCGATTCCGGCCAGTTCTGGTCCCAGATGAAGGGCGCCGTCGAGATCGACGACGTGATGGAAGGCGTCATCAAGAGCTGCGTGTTCGGCGTCGCCTGCAGCGCCATCGCGGTCTACGAGGGCTACCACGCCGCCCCGACCGCGGAGGGCGTCGGCCGTGCGACGACGCGCACGGTCGTCACTTCGTCCGTGGTCGTGCTGCTGCTCGACTACATGCTGACCGCGGTCATGCTTTGAGGAGTCTGATATGAGAGCCACGCGCGCCATTGAACTCGGTACCGGGCTGTTCGTGCTGCTCGGCTTCGCCGCGCTGTTCTTCCTGATCACCCAGATCACCAGCCGAGAGGTGGGCTTCGGCGACTCGAGCTACCGCCTCACGGCCTGGTTCGAGCAGGTCGGCGGTCTGAAGCCCGGGGCCCCGGTGTCCATGTCCGGGGTCACCATCGGTCGCGTGGAGTCGATCGGCTACGACTTCGACGAGTACAGGGCCCGGGTGGTCCTGCGCGTCAACCGCGGCTTCGACCGCATCCCGGACGACAGCGATGCCGCCATCTTCACCGCGGGCCTGCTCGGCGGCCAGTACGTGGCCATCGGCCCAGGCGGGTCGGAAACCTATTTCAAGGACGGCGATCGAATAGAGTTCACGCAGTCGGCCGTCGTGCTCGAGAGCCTGATCAGCAAGTTCCTGTTCTCGAGGGCTGTCGAAGGCACGTCGACAGATCCGGAGGCACAGTGACCATGACCCGCCCGCTCCCGATGCTGGCTCTCGCGTTCGCTCTCGCGTCCCCGCTCGCTGGTGCTCAGGAGGTCCCCGGGCCGGCACCCCAGCAGCTGATCGAGCAGGCCTCGCAGCAGCTGCTCGACGCCCTGGCCAGGGACCGGGAAGCCGTCCGGAAGAACCCGGCGCTCGCCAAGGCAATGGTGGACCAGTACCTGCTGCCGCACTTCGACACGGAGTACTCCGCGCGGCTCGTCCTGGGCACGCACTGGCGCAATGCGACCCCGAAGCAGCGTGAGCGCTTCGTGGACGCTTTCTACCAGTCCATGCTCTACAAGTACGGCACGGCGCTGGCCGACTTCACCTCCGACAAGCTGACCATCCTGCCCTTCCGCGGCGACCTGGCCCGCGGCCGCG
>JBBINN010000170.1:1522-6671 GCA_037443885.1 Gammaproteobacteria bacterium
AACGGTTCGCACCGAGGTGACCACGAAGGACGGCACCAAGGTGCCGGTGCACTACACCCTCCGCGCCACCCCCAGGGGCTGGAAGGCCTGGGACGTGACCATAGAAGGCATCTCCTACGTGCGCAACTTCCGCGAGGACGTCGGCGCCGAGGTCAACAGCCGGGGCCTCGAGGCCGTGATCGCGCGCCTCGAGGCGGAGAACGCCGTGCACGCCGAGAAGGCAGCGAAGTCGTGAGTCGGCTGGCGTCCGCTCCCAAGGCTCGCCTGGAGCCGCGTGGCGACGGCCGATTCGCGCTGTCGGGCGAGGTCGGCTTCGGCAACGCGGGGACACTGCTGGCCGAGGGCCTGCGGTGCTTCGGCGGCCAGGGTCCGGTCCAGGTGGATCTGGCTGGCGTGACGCATGCCGACAGCGCCGGCGTGGCGCTCCTGATCGAGTGGGTCGCCGCGCTCCGCGACGCTGGCCGGGAGCTCCGGTTCAGCGCGATTCCGGGGCAGGTGCTCGCGATCGCGCGTCTCGGCGGCGTGGACGAATTCCTGCCGGCAACTTAGGCCTCACCGGGCGACGGTTCTGCCGCGGGGCTCGCAGCCTCGTCGGCGGCGGCATCAGGCGAGTCGACGTCGGCTTCCGGCGAGCCGGTGCCTGTCTCCTCCTCGGCCAGTTCCCGCTCGAGTTCGTCGAGTTCCTCGTCGCTGAATCCCGCATCCACCGGCCTCTCGGGCAGGTTGCCGTCGCGCACCTGGAATTCGCGCCGCTCGAGGAAGGCGTTGCGCACCAGGGCATAGCGGTCATAGGCGCCCTCGAGGGCGGCCTCTGCCGGCAGCAGGCGGGCGCGTGCGTTGATGACGGTCAGCCCCGAGTAGGCGAAGTCGATGGTGCGATCGCTGTTGTCGAGGTGGCTGCGCACGTCCGTGTGGTAGTCCACCACCAGCGAGGGGCCGTCGCGCAGCGTGGAGGGGCCGAACAGCGGCAGCATCAGGAAAGGCCCGGAGGGGACGCCCCAGTAGCCGAGGGTCTGGCCGAAGTCCTCGTCGTTGCGCTTGAGGCCCGCGTCGGTCGCCGGGTCCAGCAGACCGGCGAGGCCGAGCGTGGTGTTGAGCACCAGCCGCGCCGTGTCGTTGGCGGCATCGAGCAGCTTGAGCTGCAGCACGTTGTTGACGAGCGTGGTCGTGTAGCCGAGGTTGGTCAGGAAGTTGTTGACGCCGGTGCGCGCAAACTGGGGCACGAACCGGACGTAGGCCCTGGCCACAGGCCTCAAAAGGCCCCTGTCCAGCACCTGGTTGAATTCCCACGTGGCCCGGTTCATGCCCTCCCAGGGATCCTTGGGCGAGGGCGCGCGCTGGGTCGTGGCGCAGCCGGCGACCAGCGCGCACACGGCGAGGGTCAGGGCCTTGGCAGCAGGTCCGGTCGGGCGCATCGGGCAGGTCCGTTCGGGGAGGCAGGGCGATCGCAGGCGGCCGCGATTCTAGCGCGTCTGCTGGCGGTAATCGCCGGACGGGGCCGCTGCGCCCGCGACCTCGCGGGACCGGCGGCCCTTGGGCAGGTATTCCTCGAGTTGGCTGATCCGCGCCTCGTAGCGCTGGCGCTGCACGACGGTGACCTCCGGGACGGCCAGCGCAAGCCTGAACTGGTCGATGGCCATCTGAAGGTCGCCGCTCATCACGTGGTACTCGGCCATGTAGTGGTGCGCGTCGGCAGTGTCGCCCGCCGCGCTCGCGACCAGCGCGATGAAGCGCGCCTGCTCGGGTGTGGGCATCACGTTGTTGAACAGGTCGAGCAGGATCTCGTGAGCGAGCTTCTTCTCGCCGCTGCGCATCAGCGTCTCGGCGTAGCGGACGGTGATCGGGATGTTGCGCGGGAACAGCCGCTGCGCCTCGGCCAGCGTGCGGCGCGACTCCGCGACGTCGCCCGCCGCGAGCTGGGCCTGGCCGAGCGCCGCGTGGTAGAGCGTCACGTCCGGGTGGCGTTCGCGCAGGTCGGCGAGGATCGGGATGGCCTCGCCGGGTGCGCCAGTCGCCACGAGCGCCAGCGCACGGCCGTAGCGCCGCGCGTCGGTGGAAGGCAGGTCCGCGCTCGCCGCGTCGGCATACAGGCCGCGGAAGTCGGACTCCGGCGGCAGCATCTGCACGCGCAGTCGCTCACGCACCAGCCCGTAGCCGGTGCTGTCCTCCGCATTGCGCCGGCCGAGCTGCTCCACCCTGTCGCGCGTCTCGGCGATGCGCTCGGTCGTGACGGGGTGAGTGCGCAGGAGCGGCGGGATGTTGGCGCCGGCGCTTCCGGTGCGCTGCTGCATCGTCCAGAAGAACGACGGCATGCCCATCGGGTCGAAGCCCGCCGCCGCCATGAGGCCCACGCCGACTCGGTCGGCTTCGGCCTCGTTGGAGCGGGTGAAGTTGATCTGCTGCTGCGCGGCGAGGCCCTGGGCGGCAGAGATCGTGCCGATCAGGGCATCCGCCGGCATGCCGGTGGTGGCGCCGATCAGGACGGCGGCCAGCATCGCCGCTGCCGATGCCATGTTGCTCTTGCTGGCGGCCTGGATGGAGCGGGCGATGTGGCGCTGCGTGACGTGGGCTATCTCGTGCGCCAGCACGCCGGCGAGTTCGCTCTCGTTGCGGGTGGCCGTGAGCAGCCCGGCATTGATGCCGATGAAGCCTCCGGGCAGCGCGAACGCGTTGATGCCTGCATCCTTGACCACGAAGAACGTGAACCGGTGCGCGCCCTCGTGGGCGTGGCTCGCCAGCCGCTGCCCGACCGACTGAATGTATTCCGTGACCTCCGGGTCCTCGACGAGCTGCCCCGCCTCGCGCAGCTGTCGCATGATCATCCGGCCGATGCGGTATTCGTCATCGAGCGACAGCGTCGTGCTGGCCGGGCTGCCGATGTCGGGCAGGGCGTTGCGAGAGTCCTGTGCGGTGACTGGTGCGGCTGCCAGCGTCGCGAGCGCCAGCAGGGCGGCGGCCATGGGAATGCGGGCGCGACGTGCAAAGGCCTTCATCGAGGATCAGACCGTAATCGCTGCGCCGAGTTCTGACCGCTGCACGGTCACAGCGTCTCGGAGGCGTAGTCCGCCAGACGGGAGCGCTCGCCCCGGACCAGCGTTATGTGTCCCGAGTGCGGCCAGCCCGCGAAGCGGTTGACCACGTAGGTCAGGCCCGACGTGGTCTCCGTGAGGTAGGGCGTGTCGATCTGGGCGATGTTGCCGAGGCAGACGAGCTTCGTGCCCGGACCGGCGCGCGTGACCAGGGCCTTCATCTGCTTGGGCGTGAGGTTCTGCGCCTCGTCCAGGATGAGGTAGCGGCTGAGGAAAGTCCGACCGCGCATGAAGTTGAGCGAGCGGATCTTGATGCGGCTGCGCAGCAGGTCCTGGGTGGCGGCCCTGCCCCAGCTGCCGCCGTCCTGGCCGCGGGTGAGCACCTCGAGGTTGTCCATGAGGGCGCCCATCCAGGGCTCCATCTTCTCCTCCTCGGTTCCAGGCAGAAAACCGATGTCCTCGCCGAGCGGGATGGTCACCCGGGTCATCAGGATCTCGGAGAAGCGGTTCAGGTCCAGCGTCTGCGACAGCCCGGCGGCGAGCGTGAGCAGCGTCTTGCCGGTGCCGGCAGGGCCGAGGATGGTGACGAAGTCGATCTCGGGATCGAGGAGCAGATTCAGCGCCAGGTTCTGCTCGCGGTTGCGGGCGCTGATGCCCCAGACGCCGTGGCGTCCGGAGCGGTAGTCCCGCGTCAGTTCGAGCGTGGCAGTGTCGCCGTCGACGGAGCGCACGATCGCCTCGAAGCCGTCCGCCTGCGGCTCGAACACGAACTGGTTGACCTTCCACTGCTGGGCGAGCGGGCCGCGCAGTCGGTAGAACGTGCGCGCCTGCTCCTGCCAGGACTCCATGTCGCCGCCATGGGTGTCCCAGAAGTCGCCCGGCAGCTCGGTCATGCCGGTGAAAAGGAGGTCCGCGTCCTCGATGGTGCGGTCGCTGTAGTAGTCCTCCGCATGAACGCCGAGGATGGACGCCTTGATCCGAAGGTTGATGTCCTTGGACACCAGCGTGACCGGCGTGGACGGCATCTCGCGCTGCAGCGCGAGCGCGTAGCCAAGGATGGAGTTGTCCCCACCGTGCCCGGGCAGCGACTCCGGCAGCCCCGTGTCGAAGTGTCCCGTCTGGAAGAACAGGCGCCCCGAGGAGGGCCGCTTGTCCGGGCCGCTGCGGCCGGCCGGCAGAGGGATGCCGCGGTCGATCTCCGCCTTGCCGGCGCCGGCCATCAGCTCGTCGAGGAACCGGCTGACCTGGCGGACGTTGCGGGCGGACTCCGACACGCCGGTCTTGTGCGAGTCGAGTTCCTCGAGCACCGACATCGGTATGTAGATGTCGTGCTCCTCGAAGCGGAAGATCGCGGCCGGGTCGTGCATCAGGACGTTCGTGTCGAGCACGAACACCCGCTGCGCGCCGCCGTCGCCGGGGGACGCCACCGTCCTATGCCTTGCGGGCCGCGGCCAGGACGGCCGCAGCGTGTCCGTCCACCTTCACCTTGCGCCACTCCTCGCGCAGCACGCCCTCGGCGTCGATCAGGAAGGTCGAGCGTTCCACACCCATGACCTTGCGGCCGTACATGTTCTTTTCCTTCCACGTGCCGAACAGCTCGGCAACTGCGTGGTCCTCGTCGCTGCCGAGCGCGAACGGGAAGCCCATCTTGGCAATGAACTTCTGGTGCGAGGCGAGGCTGTCGGTGGAAATGCCGAGGATCGTCGTGCCGGCCTTGGCGAATTGCGCGTGGAGGTCGCGGAAGTCGGAGCCCTCGCGGGTGCAGCCCGGCGTGTTGTCGCGCGGATAGAAATAGACCACGAGCTTGCCGCCGCGGGCGTCCCTCAGCCGGAGCCTGCCGGCTGTCGTGGGGATCGCGAAGTCGGGCACCTTATTGCCGACCGTCACCTTGCTCATGCTGCCCTCCGGCGGCAGGGAATCAGTTCTTGACCGGCTCGAGGATGGCGTCGAGGTTCAGCTGGTCGCACAGGTCGAGGAACTCTTCGCGCATCGCGCCGAGGTGGATGGTCGACGGCACATTGACGACCATGTAAAGGCCGAACATGGGGGCGCCGGTGTGGGCCGCGGCGTAGCTGCGGGTGGTCAGCTCGGCGATGTCGATGCCGCGGCTCGCGAAGAAG
>JBBINN010000171.1:0-6548 GCA_037443885.1 Gammaproteobacteria bacterium
GCGCCGATCGGCCGGCATGCGACCGACCGGCTCCGCCAGGCGATCCGCGAGGACGGCCGGCCGGCAGTGACCCACTACCGGATGCTGGAGCGCTTTCGCGCGCACACGCACCTGCGCGTGGTTCTCGAAACCGGGCGGACCCACCAGATCCGCGTCCACCTCGCGCACATCGGCTACCCGATCGTCGGCGACCAGGTCTACGGCCGGCGCCTCGCGATTCCGCGCGGCGCCACGTCGCGGCTCGCCGATGCCTTGCGCGGCTTCCGGCGCCAGGCGCTGCACGCGGCCCGCCTCGAATTCGAGCATCCCGTGACCGGCCGGCCGCTCGCCTTCGAGACGCCGCGGCCGGCCGACTTCGAGGACCTGCTCGCGGCGCTGCGCGAGGACGCGGCGGCCGCGGGGAAGGCAGGCCAGCGTGCCTGACCCCGAGTTCATCTTCCCCGACTGGCCGGCGCCGGCCGGCGTGCGGGCAGCCGTCACCACCCGCAGCGGGGGCCACAGCGGCGGGCCGTTCGCGTCCATGAACCTCGGCGGCCACGTCGGCGACGATCCGGAGACCGTGGCCGCCAACCGTGCGCGGCTGCGCGCCGCACTGCGCCTGCCTGCCGAGCCGCTGTGGCTCACGCAGGTGCACGGCGCGGCGGTGGCACGGTTCGGAGAGGACGTCTCCGCGCCGCGCGCGGACGCGGCCGTGGCCATGGGGCCGCGGCAGGTCTGCGCGGTCCTGGTGGCCGACTGCCTGCCGGTGATCTTCGCGGCGCGCGACGGAGGCGCCGTCGGCATCGCCCACGCCGGCTGGCGCGGCCTGGCCGCCGGTGTGCTGGAGCAGACCCTGGCAGCGCTGGAGCGCCCGGCCGGGGACGTGCTGGCCTGGCTCGGACCCTGCATCGGGCCGCAGGCCTTCGAGGTGGGCGAGGAGGTCCGGCAGGCATTCGTCGCTGCCGATCCGGCTTCCGGTCGGCGCTTCGCGCCGAACCCGCGCGGGCGCTGGTGGGCCGATCTCGCCGGCCTCGCGCGCGACCGCCTCGCCTCGGCCGGGCTCACGGAGATTCACGGCGGCGGCGGCTGCACGTACGAAGACCCGGCGAGGTTCTTCTCCTACCGGCGCGACGGCGTCACGGGCCGCTTCGCCGCGCTCGTCTGGCGCGAGTGACCCGGGGGCCCTTGACAGGTGTTGTAGGCTGAAAGCGACCGTCCTGGAAGTGCCTGCGTGTCCACCCTTGCCCTGATCCTGCTGTTCACCATCGGCAGCGGCGTGCTGAGCGCCGCCATCGCCAGCAGCTTCCTGCTGCTGCCGGAGGCGCGCCGCCACGCGCTGCTGCCGCACCTCGTCAGCTTTGCGACCGGCGCGCTGCTCGGGGCGGCGCTGCTCGCGCTCCTGCCGCATGCGATCGAGGGCGCCGGGGAGGGCGAGACCCACTACGTGGGCTTCGCGCTGCTCACGGGCATCCTGCTCTTCTTCGTGCTCGAGAAGTTCGTGCTCTGGCGCCACTGCCACGACGAGCCCTGCGAAGCGCACGCACCCTCGCCCTCGGACCATCACCGGCAGCGCGCCTCGGCCACCATGATCCTGTGGGGCGACGGCTTTCACAACATGCTCGACGGCGTGCTGATCGCGGCGGCGTTCCTGACGGACCCGCACCTCGGCGTGGTCACCGCGATCGCCGTGTTCGCCCACGAGATCCCGCAGGAGGTGGGCGACCTCGCGATCCTCGTGCATGCCGGCATGAGCCGCAGGCGGGCGCTCGTCGCGAACGTGGCCGTGAGCCTCACCTCGGTGCTAGGCGCCGTGGTGGCCTACTTCGCGCTGGGCCAGGCCCTGCATTTCCTGCCCTATGCCCTCGCCGTTGCCGCGGCGAGCTTCCTGTACGTCGCCGTCGCCGACCTGATCCCGGGCCTGCACCGGCGGGTGGATGCGCGGACCTCCGTCCAGCAGGTCGCGCTGATCGTGGCGGGCATGGCGATCATCTACTTCTCGCACGAGCTGGCGCACTAGCCGGATGCCGGCGGCCCGGGATGCCTGGAGAACGTTCCGGCTCGGTTGAATTCGTCCGGCCGCGGCCCCACTCAGGCGGCAACCGACCCCATTGCCCGGGAGCGCCGCCATGCGCATGGACCGCCTGACCTCCAAGTTCCAGCTTGCCCTCGCCGACGCGCAGTCGCTGGCCGTGGGCCGCGACCACCAGTTCATCGAGCCCGCCCACGTCCTGCTCGCCCTCGTCGACCAGCAGGGCGGCACCGTCCGGCCGCTGCTCGACAAGGCGGGCGTGAACGTCAACTGGCTGCGTTCCGAGCTGCTCGGTGCCCTGAACCGGTTGCCGAAGGTGGAGGGCACGCCCGGCGAGGTGCACGTCTCGAACGACCTCGGCCGCCTGCTCAACGTCACCGACAAGCTCGCCCAGCAGAAGGGCGACCAGTACGTCTCGAGCGAGCTGTTCGTGCTCGCGGCGGTGGAGGACAAGGGCCCGGTGGGGCAGGCGCTCAAGGCCGCCGGCGCCGTGAAGGGCGCGCTCGACAAGGCCGTGGACGAGCTGCGCGGCGGCGAGAAGGTCCAGGATGCGAACGCCGAGGAGGCTCGCGGCGCGCTCGACAAGTTCACCATCGACCTCACCGCGCGCGCCGCGGCCGGCAAGCTCGACCCGGTCATCGGCCGCGACGACGAGATCCGCCGCACCATCCAGGTGCTGCAGCGGCGCACCAAGAACAACCCGGTGCTGATCGGCGAGCCGGGCGTCGGCAAGACCGCGATCGTCGAGGGCCTCGCCGGGCGCATCGTCAACGGCGAGGTGCCCGAGGGCCTCAAGGACAAGCGCGTGCTCGCGCTCGACATGGGCGCGCTGATCGCCGGCGCCAAGTTCCGCGGCGAGTTCGAGGAGCGATTGAAGGGCGTGCTGAACGAGCTCGCGAAGCAGGAAGGGCGGGTGATCCTGTTCATCGACGAGCTGCACACCATGGTCGGCGCCGGCAAGGCCGAGGGCGCCATGGATGCCGGCAACATGCTGAAGCCCGCGCTCGCCCGCGGCGAGCTGCACTGCGTGGGCGCCACCACGCTCGACGAGTACCGCAAGTACGTCGAGAAGGACGCGGCGCTCGAGCGGCGCTTCCAGAAGGTGTTCGTCGGCGAGCCCTCGGTCGAGGACACCATCGGCATCCTGCGCGGCCTGAAGGAGCGCTACGAGGTCCACCACAAGGTGGAGATCACCGATCCCGCGATCGTCGCCGCGGCGACGCTCTCCAACCGCTACATCACGGACCGCCAGCTGCCGGACAAGGCCATCGACCTGGTGGACGAGGCCGCCTCGCGCATCCGCATGGAGATCGACTCCAAGCCCGAGGCGCTCGACCGGCTCGACCGCCGCATCATCCAGCTCAAGATCGAGCGCGAGGCGCTGAAGAAGGAGAAGGACGAGGCCTCGAAGAAGCGCCTCGAGCAGCTGCAGGAAACGCTGTCGGAGCTGGAGCGCGAGTACGCCGACCTCGAGGAGATCTGGAAGGCCGAGAAGGCGGCACTGTCCGGCGCTGCGCACATCAAGGAGGAGCTGGAGCGCGCCCGGCTCGACTTCGAGGCGGCGCGCCGCGCCGGCGATCTTGCGCGCATGTCCGAGCTGCAGTACGGCCGCATCCCCGAGCTCGAGAAGCGCCTCGCCTCGGCCCAGGAGGCCGAGAAGAAGGAAGCCACGCTCGTCCGCAACAAGGTGACCGAGGAGGAGATCGCCGAGGTCGTCTCCAAGTGGACCGGCATCCCCGTCTCCAAGATGCTCGAGAGCGAGAAGGACAAGCTGCTGCACATGGAGGAGGCCATCGGCAGGCGCGTGATCGGCCAGGAAGAGGCCGTGCGCGCGGTCGCGGACGCGATCCGCCGCTCGCGCGCGGGACTGTCGGATCCCAACCGCCCGAACGGCTCGTTCCTGTTCCTCGGGCCCACCGGCGTCGGCAAGACGGAGCTGTGCAAGGCGCTCGCCGAATTCCTCTTCGACACCGAGGAAGCGATGGTCCGGATCGACATGTCCGAGTTCATGGAGAAGCACTCCGTGGCCCGGCTCATCGGCGCGCCCCCGGGCTACGTCGGCTACGAGGAGGGCGGCTACCTGACCGAGGCCGTCCGCCGCCGGCCGTACTCCGTGATCCTGATGGACGAGGTGGAGAAGGCCCACCCGGACGTGTTCAACGTGCTGCTGCAGGTGCTCGACGACGGCCGCCTCACGGACGGCCAGGGCCGCACCGTCGACTTCCGCAACAGCGTGGTCATCATGACCAGCAACCTGGGCTCGCAGGTGATCCAGGAACTCGCCGGCGAGGCGAACTACGACCGCATGAAGGGCGCGGTGCTCGAGATCGTCGGCCAGCACTTCCGGCCCGAGTTCATCAACCGCATCGACGACATCGTCGTGTTCCACCCGCTGGGTCGGGAGCACATCCGCCGCATCGTGGACATCCAGATGGGCTACCTGCGCCGGCGCCTCGCCGATCGCGAGATCGCCCTCGAGCTGGACGACGCCGCCCGCGACAAGCTCGGCGAGGCCGGCTTCGACCCGGTCTATGGCGCCCGGCCGCTCAAGCGGGCGATCCAGCACCAGGTCGAGAACCCGCTGGCGCAGCGGATCCTGAAGGGGCAGTTCGTTCCGGGGGATACCATCCGGATCTCCGTGAGCGAGGGTGAACTCGCCTTCGGTAAGCAGGCATAATCACGCGCCATCGATGGAGCTTGTCGCCACATGCCGTTCTACGAATACACCTGCTCGAAGTGCGGCCATCACCACGAGGAGCTGCAGAAGGTCAGCGACCCGCCGCTGCGGAAGTGCCCGGAGTGCGGCCGGAACAGCCTGACCCGGCTCATCTCCGCCCCGGTCTTCCGGCTGAAGGGCGGCGGCTGGTACGAGACCGACTTCAAGTCCGAGCAGGAAAAGAAGCGCAACCTCGCAGGCGAGGCAGACGCCGCGGCGAAGCCGGACGAGGCGGCCAAGCCCGCCGAGGCCGCGCCCGCCACCAAGGCCGAGGCGCCCGCCAAGGCGGCCGAGAAGCCGTCCGGCAAGACGACCGTCCCGGTGAAGAAGCCGGCCGCCAGCGCGCCGGCGAAGAAGCCCGCCACCCGCAAGCCGGCCGCCCGCAAGTCCGCGGGCGGCAAGCGCCGCTGACGGCGGGCCCGTGTCGCCGGAAACCGCTCAACGGGAGCGAGGCGCGGGACGCCGGATCAGGCGCTACCTGATTGCGGGTCTGCTGGTCTGGCTGCCGATCGTCCTGACGGTCTTCATCCTGCGTTTCCTCGTGGGTCTGGTGAACGGCGTCCTGCCCGAGCTCAAGATCGAGGAGGTGATCGGCTTTCCGATCCCGGGCCTCGAGCTGGTGCTCGCCATCCTCGTGCTCCTGCTGACCGGGGTGGCCGTCACCAACCTCGTCGGCCGCGAGATCGTCAGCTGGTGGGAAGCGCTGATGAACCGCATCCCGGTCGTGCGCTCGATCTACTCGGGCGCCAAGACCTTCACCGAGACGGTCTTCACCGACAAGGGCAAGTCGTTCAAGCAGGTCGTGATGGTCGAGTTTCCCCGCAAGGGGGTGTTCAGCATCGGCTTCATCACCTCGCACGATCTCGAGGAGGCCCAGGCCAAGACCGACCGGGAAGTCACTTCCGTGTTCGTTCCCACGACCCCCAACCCGACCACCGGCTTCCTCGTCCTGATTCCGAGGGACGAAGTGGTCTACATGGACATGACCGTGGACGAAGCCTTCAAGATGCTGCTGACCCTCGGCGTGGTCGTCCCCACCTGGAAGAACAAGCCCGTGGACGGTCGTCTTGCACCGCCACAAGCCGGCCCGTAACATCCCGTTCCTCTCGAAGAATCCGGCTCCGGGGCCCCGGCAGACCCGCCCCGTCCTAACATGTCCATGCGCACCCACTATTGCGGCGAGGTCAACGAGCGCCTCGTCGATTCCATCGTCTCCGTCGCCGGCTGGGTCCACCGCCGCCGCGACCA
Organism: Gammaproteobacteria bacterium; assembly: GCA_037443885.1. Lineage (GTDB taxonomy): Bacteria > Pseudomonadota > Gammaproteobacteria > Steroidobacterales > Steroidobacteraceae > SG8-30. The sequence continues at coordinate 5,973 of JBBINN010000171.1, forward strand.
CGGCGGCGTCATCTTCATCGACCTGCGCGACCGCGAGGGCCTGCTGCAGATCGTCGTAGACCCCGACACGCCGGCCGCCTTCGCGGCCGCCGAGCATCTCGGTCGCGAGTACTGCCTGCGCGTCACCGGCCGGGTGCGCCGCCGGCCGGCCGGCACGGCCAACGCGAACCTTGCCTCGGGGCAGGTCGAGCTGCTGACCCAGGAACTCGAGATCCTGAATCCCTCCGCGACGCCGCCCTTCGCGCTCGACGAGGAAGTGAGCGAGGAGGTGCGCCTCAAGTACCGGTACATCGACCTGCGCCGCGACGTGATGCAGCAGCGCCTGCGGCTGCGCCACGCGGTGACCCGCGCGATGCGCAACTACCTCGACGGCCACGGCTTCGTGGACCTCGAGACGCCGATGCTGACCAAGGCCACCCCGGAGGGTGCGCGCGACTACCTCGTGCCCTCGCGCACGCAGCCGGGCAAGTTCTTCGCGCTGCCCCAGTCGCCGCAGATCTTCAAGCAGCTGCTGATGATGGGCGGCTTCGACCGCTACTACCAGATCGTGCGCTGCTTCCGCGACGAGGACCTGCG
>JBBINN010000172.1:0-6458 GCA_037443885.1 Gammaproteobacteria bacterium
ACCGAGGTCTGGGGCCACGAGTACCTGGACCGCAATCGCAATACGTCGAGCGGCATCAGCGTCCTGAGCGGCATCTACCAGGCGCGCGCCGCGGCACAGTTCGGTGTGTTTCACCCGCGGAGCGGGCCCGACGCCTTTCCCAACCAGCTCGGCTTCACGCCGGAGAAGCTGCTGGCGGGCTCCAGCTATCAGCCACCGACGCAGCTGTTCCCGAACGGGCGCGTCGTCGACCTCGTCGTCGCCGGTGAGCCGGTGCAGGTCGCACCTGCCCGCTCGGACACCAGCGACAGCGTCGGTTTCTACTTTCCGCGCAAGCGCATGATCGTGATCAATTTCATGGTGCCGGGCGGCATCTTCAACGTGTACACGCTTCGCGGCGGGCCGTACCGCAATCCGTCCGTGTTCATCGAGGACGCGCGCTGGATCGAATCCAAGAACGCCGAAATCCTGCTCGACATCCACGGCCCGACGCTGAAAGGCAAGGACGCCGTGCGCGACGCCGTCGAGCGCTCCGTGGACGGGGTGCAACTGATCCACGATCAGCCGCTGCGCCTGATCTCCCACGGCCTGGACGGGCGGCAGGCGGCCGAACAGGTGTACATGCCGCGCCACCTGCGCGGGGACTGGGAAAACTACGGCCAGGTCGAGAGCCACGTCCGGCAGGTCTACAACGGCACGCTCGGCTGGTTCGGCGGCGACGTCTACGACATCAATCCACTCTCCAAGAACGAGGAAGCAGTGCGCACCGTGGAGCTCATGGGCGGTCCGGCCGCCGTCCGCAAGGCCGCGGCGGGCGCCAACGCGCAGGGCGGGCTCGGCAACTGGCGGTGGGCGCTGCGGTTGACGTCTCTGCTGCTGGACCTCGATGCGGACGACGCCGAGGCACGCACCCTGCGGGCAGAGGCGGCGCGACGGCTCGGACAGCGCACTTCATCGGCCAACGCCCGCGGCTTCTACCTGACGGAGGCGCTGCAGATCGAAGGAGGAATGAAGGTCAAGGGCCAGCCCGTGACGCTCGACGGAATCCGTCGCTTCCTGGGCACGCCCACGGCGCTGGCGCTCGCTGCTGCGTCCGTGGACGAGAACCTGCAGTTCCTGCGCTACCTGGTCGATCCACGCAAGGCCGAGGGACTGCGCCAGGCGTTCACGCTCGCCGTCGAGGGCGACACGGGCATCCGGAGGCTCGAGCTGCGCAACGGCGTGCTCGTGATCACTGACGCGAACGCCGCGGCGCCGACGCACTTCCAGCTCACGCGCCAGGAACTCGCCGCGTTCGTGCTCGGCACGCGCTCGCCGTCGACCGCCGATGCGCTGAGTCAGCTCGACCGCGTGCTTGATCGCAGCCACCTGATGCCCCCCGGCGCGGCGGAGTCCGTGATGAAGGGAATGAAGGTGGGCGGCGACGCCGAGCACTAGGGAAGCTTTGGTATCGGGATCCGGAGTGATCCAGACGCATGGTGCGATCCGAACCGGCGGGCTGATAGGGTAGGATGAGAGGGCAATGGACCAGCGCCCCGCTGGCCGGAGACTTTCATGACGCTGCGAATCCCCGGACTGTTCCTCGTCGTCGCCCTGCTCGCTGCCTGCTCCGGGGACAAGCCGCAGCCAGCCGCTGATGCGGGCGTCGCCGACATGCACAACAGCCGCAACTCCCTGGACTGGAGCGGCGTGTACGAAGGCATCGTGGCCTGCTTGGACTGCCCCGGCACCCAGATGCGGCTCACGCTCGGCCAGGACGGCAGCTTCGAGCTCGTCCGCCGTGACCTGGTGCGCGGCGCAGCTGCTGCCACCGCGGCGGGTCAGTTCAAGTGGCAGCCGGACGGCAACACCATCGTTCTCGACGACAGCGGTGACGCCCGGCAGTTCGCCGTCGGCGAGGGACGCATCATCGTGCTCAACAGCGATGGCTCGCGCCCGGACGCGGCCGGTGCCTCGCTGATCAAGCTTGCCTCGGGCCGGCCGGAAGCGCGAAGCGGCCTGGCCGAAATGCTGGAGGATCACCGCTGGACCCTCGCCAGCGCCACGGGTGCCGACAACCAGCCCATGGGCAGCCTGTTCCCTTCGGCTGACCGTCGCTTCGTCTTCAGCTTCGCCGGGTCGCGGCTCCTGGTCGAGGGCGGCTGCAACAGCCTGCGCGGCGGCTATCGGCTGGGCGCCGACGGCCTGCTCACCCTGGGCCAGACCGCGAGCACGCAGATGGCCTGCGATCCGCCGCTGATGGCAGCCGACGATGCCCTTTCCGGCCTGCTGGCGGCGCCGGTGGAACTGCGGCTGGTGGCGGGACCCGAGCCGACGCTCGCGATGCTGGCCGAATCCGGCGCGACCCTGCGGCTCACCGGGCAGCTCACACCGGAAGCCCGCTACGGTCCGGCCACCACCATCTTCCTCGAAGTCGGTCCGCAGCGCCTCGCCTGTGACAACTCTCCCAGCGGCGACGGCCTGTGCCTGCAGGTGCGCGAGATCGCCTTCGACGGGCAGGGCCTGCGCGTGGGTACACCCGGAGACTTCACCGCCTTCTCGGGGACGATCGAGGGCTACACGCACCAGGCAGGCACGCGCAACGTGCTGCGGGTCAAGCGCTTCCAGCCCGCTGGCGCCCAGGACGACCCGAACGCAGCGGTCTTCGTGCTGGACCTGATGGTCGAATCGGAAACAACGGCGGGTTAGCAGGAAGAGGCCGCAGGCACCAACGGTGCTCCTGCGCCGCCCTGCGCTCCCGGGCGGCGCGAACCGGAGCGAGGCATCCGGCCTGCAGGTCGGTTGGGCGGGAATCAGCGCAGCCACTTCATGGCGGCAGCTGCCGGGAGCAGGGCTGCGGCCGCCTTGTACGGGCGGGGCGGGGCAGATGATGGGACTCGCACCCACCGGGTACTCGCATCGTGACAACAGACGGCGCAACCCGCCTATGGAACGAATCCGATCTCGCGTTGATGCCGGATCGCGAGCACTCTCACCTCGTCCTGCGGGACGACGAACCGGTACAGCGCGATGTACCCCGTCTGGCCATAGGAGATCACGAGCTCCCGGATGTCGCCGTGCACGCGCCGCCCGATCAACGGGTGCGTGGCCAGGTTCTCGACGGCCGAGCGGATCGCCCCGGCCGCCGCGATTGCCGCGTCAGGGTTCGCGTTTGCCAGTAACTCGAAGGCACGCTCGATATGGGACAGTGCCCGCGCCGAATAGACTACCGTCGCCACGGCTTCGGCCGCGCAGCGTCCTGACCGCGGGCGAGGCGTTCGACCCAGGCATGCACGTCGTCCGCGCGATACACCTCGCCGGTCCGCTCGATCTCCTCGTCGGCTGCCAGTGCTTCCTTGACGAGGTTGCGCATCTGTTCCTCGTAGTCGGCATGCCGCTCCACCGCTTCGAGGATGAAGCTGTGGGCCGAGCGTCCGGACTGCTTCGCCAGCGCGTGGATGCGCGCGCGCAGTTTGGGTGGCAAGCGAATCGTAGTCGTGTCAGCCATCAGTCGATCCAGCGTTGCGCACGAATACTACTTTTGTAGCACTCACTGGCTGCCCGCGCAAGCCACGGACGTGGCATCTCTCATCGCCCCGCCGCGCTCCACGAACCGGCTGCGGAATGCAGCGAGCGGTCCCGACTCCAGCAGCGGGCCAGGCCAGCAGCCGCAGCGCTACGACGCAGCGGCCGCGCGGTCGGGCGTCGCGAGCATGGCGGCGGCGACGATCCATGCGAACGCCCAGAGCAGCAGCGCGGCAACCATCGCCTGCGCGGCGCCCTCGTGGCCATACAGCGACGGCCAGAAGCCGAGCACGAGGCCGTCGAAGGCCAGGGCCCCGCAGCAGGCCCACAACAGCACCCGGCGCGGACTTTCGGCCCGGGCACGCGCAACGGCGCTCGCGATCGGCACGAACAGCAGCCCGGCCGGGACCTGGACGGCGTAGAGGATCCCGCGGGGCAGCGGGTCGAGCAGCCAGTCCGCCGGCACGTACCGGATCACCAGTGCGAAGACGAACGCCACCACGAGGCCGAGGACGACTCCCGAGACCAGGCCATCGCGCGTTGTCGGCAGCATGTGAACTCCGCTCGTGTTGTAGTTTACACTACAATTGAGGATAGCAACAGATGCCACTACCATCAAGCGATGGCATACCGGCGTCACTCGAGGGACGAGATCCTGCGCGCCGCCATGGCCACCGCGATGGACCAGGGGCTTGCGGCCCTGACCTACGGTGCTGTCGCCCGGCGGCTGGGCATCAGCGACCGCATGGTCGTCTACTACTTCCCCACCAAGACCGACCTGTCGACGGCCGTGCTGGGCGAATTGTCGCGGCAACTGCAAGCGACCGTCGCCGCGGCGGTCGACGAGCAACCCGTCACGTTCGAGCGTCTGCTCGAGCGCACATGGCCCGTGCTGGCCACTCCGGCGAGCGACCGTGTCTTCGGCCTGTTCTTCCAGGTCGTCGGCCTGGCCAGCGACGGTTCGGAGCCGTACCGATCGGCGGTTCGTGCGCTGCTCGAGGGGTGGGCCGACTGGCTGGAGCCGCGAGTCGTCGCTCCAGCAGGCTGCACGCGGCGTGGAGCGGCACTCGCGGCGCTCGCGCAGATCGACGGCCTCCTGCTGCTTCGCAGGACCGCAGGCGCACGCGCAGCCAACCAGGCGGTGCGCGCGATGACGATCGACAGCAGCCGCGCGTCGCAGGTGAAACTCGAGCGGACGACTGCCAGAACCAGCCGCATGCGCGCAGAATGAAGAGGTGGGAAAGCCGCAAAGTCGATGCGCAGCTCGCGCGGGCGGCTCCGGTTGGCGTTGGCTGAAGTCGACTCAGGGCGCGGAAAGCTGGAGCGGGTGATGGGAATCGAACACACGTCAGTCAGCCCGCCCCGCCCGCCGGATCAATTACTTACACGCGGCAATGATCTCCCGTGTGATTGACGTGTGACGGGCAGACAACTCAGAAGTATCAGGACACCGGTTCGGCGACCAACCTCACTCCGAGGGCGGCACAGACTCGAGACACCGTGTCGAACCTCGGCTGGGCGCCCGGTCGAAGCGCCTTGTAGAGAGCTTCGCGCGCGAGGCCGGTGGACTTCGCAATCTCGCTCATGCCCCTTGCACGCGCGATGTCGCCGAGCGCCGCCGCAAACAGCGCCGGATCATTCTCGGCAAGGACGGCCGTGAGGTACTCGGCGACCGCCTCTTCGCTATCCAAATACTCTGCCGCGTCGAACTCAGGCAGTTCACTGGCCTTTATCTTCTTGCGTTTCACCGTCAACCCTCCTCGATCATCGCGGCTCGTCGCTGCGCCACCGCGATATCCGTCCGTTGCGAAGACTTCGATCCACCGCCGAGCATCACGACCAGTTGGTCGCCCCTCAGGGTGTAGTACATGCGCCAGCCGGGACCAAAATGCTCTCGCATCTCGACGACGCCCTTACCGACGGGCTTCACGTCACCCAGGTTGCCGAGCGAGGCCTTGCGAAGTCGCGCGACCAGCCGACGTTGCGCCGTCTTGTCGCTCAAGCCTCTCAGCCATGCATCGAACTCGGGCAGGGTCTTGACGACGTACATGACTGAAATGTAATCGTTCGATTACATCTCGGCAAGATACCTGAGAACGACGAAGGGCCCCGAGGGGCCCTTCTAAGTCTCTGAATCAAGATGGAGCGGGTGATGGGAATCGAACCCACGTTAGCAGCTTGGGAATCGTCCCTCCACAATCGAATACAACGCTCAACATCAACAGAATCCGAGGTTAACCCGCATCCTACTGCTGTCAATCGTTGCCGTTTATTGGCCTCGATTGCCATCTGCTGTCCCACCCGTGTCCCACGAGAAAACGCTCTCCACGACCCTGCACCGGCCACTCGACGCCGCCCGTCACGCGCCCGCGGACCGAACGCGCTCGAGTTCACCCGCGTGTTCGGCGTCGTAGCCAGCCATGCGGCCGACCAGTTCCCTGAAGACTGGCCCCTTGAGAGACTCCCGCAGCGCCACGACGGCGGGTGAGGCCAGCGAGGCTGCGCGCAGGGCGAGGTAGTAGCGTTCCCGCACGAGCGGAACGAACGCGAGGTCGTACTCGGCGGCAGCGGCAGCCACGCCGACGCCCGCATCGGCCCGGCCCGAGGCGATCGTGGCGGCCACGGCCGCGTGCGTGAATTCCTCGTCGACGTAACCCGCGAGCTCCGCTGGCTCGAGCCCTTCGCGTTCCAGCTGCGCATCCACCAGCCTGCGCGTGCCGGAGCCCGCCTGCCGGTTGACGAGGCGCAGCTTCTGCCTCACCACGTCCGCCAGGCTGCGAACGCGACGCGGATTGCCGCGAGGCAGGATGAGACCCTGCTCGCGATCCACGAACCGAAGCAAGCGGTCGCTCGACGGGCGCAGGTGCCGCAGGAAGGGCCTTGCGCTGTCCACACTCCCCGGCACGTAGTGGAAGCCCGCCCCTGCTGACCCGCGCCGTGGTCGACGTGCTCGGCTACTTCTTCAACGCTGTGCA
>JBBINN010000173.1:0-6128 GCA_037443885.1 Gammaproteobacteria bacterium
CCGTCCGGGTCGGGTCGAGGCCGGCACCGAGGTAGATGGCGCCGACCAGGGCCTCGAGCGCATCGGCGAGGATGGAGGCGCGGCGGAAGCCGCCGGACTTCAGCTCGCCCTCGCCGAGCCGGAGGTGGTCGCCCACGCCGAGCTCGAGCGCGATCGCGCCGAGCGACTCGCCGCTGACGAGGCTTGACCGGAAACGCGACAACTCTCCCTCCGAAGCGTCCGGGAACTCGCGGTAGAGCATCCCGGCGACCAGAAACGTCAGCACCGCGTCGCCAAGGTACTCCAGGCGCTCGTTGTTGCGCGAGGAAAAGCTGCGGTGGGTCAGCGCCTCGTCGAGCAGGGCCGGGTCGGGCAGGCGGCAGCCCAGGACCCGCTCGAGCCAGGCGGCCGACGTTTCCAGCGGCATCCCGGGCCTCAGCGGACCGGGATCTCGACCGTCCTGTCGAAGGTGACGAGGAACTCGATGTTGTAGGCGAACGGCGCCGTGGCTTCGTAGGCGGCGGTCACCACGAACACGTCGCCCTTGCGCTGGATGAGGATGTCCCGGTCGCTGATCGCAGTGACCATCTCGATGTCGAAGTGTCGCTCGATGGCCTTGCGGATCATGAAGTCGGTGGTCCCCGGATTGGCGCTGTACTCGTCCCGGACCTTCTCGAGGGTGCTGGCGATCTTCATGTTCTCGAGGTACAGGGGCACCACGCGGATCGCCGCGTAGACCCAGGTCCCGACCACGAGGATCAGGATCAGCAGCCCGAGGAAGGTGATTCCACGTTGCCTGGCGCGCATTTGCATTCTCCCTGCCCTACTGGATCCGCGACCCCATCCGCTCCCACAGCAGCAACGAGCCTTCGTCCGGGTTGAAGGACAGCCAGATCGCCACGGCCTTGCCGATCAGGTTATCGGCAGGAACGAAGCCGACTTCAGGGAAACGGCTGTCGCGGCTGTTGTTACGGTTGTCGCCCATCATGAAATAGTGCCCCGCCGGCACGGTCCACTCGCCTTCGCTGGCCGGCCGCGACGGGTCGAACATGACCCCGTGTGCGTCCTCGCCGAGTCGCTCGGCGCCGACGAGCGTGAACGGGTACTGGGCCTCCTTCGGTCCGCGGTAGAAGTCGCCCGGCTCCAGCGGCACCGGCTGGCCGTTCACCAGGACCTCGGCGCCGCTCACCCGGATCCGGTCCCCCGGCATCCCGACGAGCCGCTTGATGAACACCACCGACGGGTCGGACGGCTTGCGGAACACGATCACGTCGCCTCTGGCCGGTTCGCCGACCGGCAACATCTTCCAGTTGACCACGGGGAGGCGCAGCCCGTATCCCCACTTGTTCACAAAAATGAAGTCGCCCTGGATGAGGGTCGGCATCATCGAGTCAGACGGGATCCGGAACGGCTCGTACAGGAAGGAGCGCAGGATCAGGACGAAGACGATGACCGGGAAAAATGACCGCGACCAGTCCACGAGGACCGGCTCGGCCGTCGCGCCGCGGGCGAGGCGCTTCGGCCGGAAGACCCGGTGGTCCACGGCCCAGACGAACCCGGTCACCAGCGCGAGCACGACGAGCACGAAGGAGAAATCGAAGACCATCGGGGCTCCCGGGCGCGCCGCGCCTACTTCCTGCCGACCTGAAGCACCGCGAGGAAGGCCTCCTGCGGGATCTCGACCGTGCCCAGCTGCTTCATGCGCTTCTTGCCTTCCTTCTGCTTCTCGAGGAGCTTGCGCTTGCGGCTGACGTCGCCGCCGTAGCACTTCGCGAGCACGTTCTTGCGCAGCGCCTTGACCGACGCACGGGCGATGACCTGGCTGCCGATCGCCGCCTGGATCGCCACCTCGAACATCTGCCGCGGGATCAGCTCCTGCATCTTGTCCACCAGCTCGCGGCCGCGCTGGTAGGCCGTGTCCCGGTGCACGATCAGCGACAGCGCGTCGACGCGTTCGCCGTTGATCAGCACGTCGAGCTTGACGAGCGGCGCCTTCTGGAAGCGGGCGAACTCGTAGTCAAAAGACGCGTAGCCGCGGCTCGCGGACTTGAGCCGGTCGAAGAAGTCGAGCACGACCTCGGCCAGCGGCAGCTCGTACTGCAGCGACATCTGCGTGCCGAGCTGCAGCATCTTCTTCTGCACGCCGCGCTTCTCCTGGCACAGCTTGAGCACGCCGCCGACGTGCTCCGGCGGCACCAGGATGTTCGCCGTGATGATCGGCTCGCGCAGCTCGGCGATCAACCCGCCGGACGGGAGCTTGGACGGATTGTCGACGAAGGCCACGCTGCCGTCGGTCAACTCGACCTCGTAGACCACCGTCGGCGCGCTGGTGACGAGGTCGAGGTCGTATTCGCGCTCGAGGCGCTCCTGCACGATCTCCATGTGCAGCAGGCCTAGGAACCCGCAGCGGAAGCCGAAGCCGAGCGCCGCCGACACCTCGGGTTCGTACTGCAGCGAGGAGTCGTTGAGCCGCAGCTTCGACAGCGCGTCGCGGAACGACTCGTAGTCCTCGGAGCGCACCGGGAACAGGCCCGCGAACACGCGCGGCTGGACCGACTTGAAACCCGGCAGCGCGCTGCTGCAGGGCTTCGAGTCGTGCGTGATGGTGTCGCCCACCGGCGCGCCGCCAATGTCCTTGATGCCGGCCGCCAGCCAGCCGACCTCGCCCGTCCTGAGCGCCTCGCGCTCCACGCGCTTGGGCGTGAAGCGCCCGACCTGTCCGACCTCCCAGGTGCGGCCGGTGGACATCACCCGGATGCGGTCGCCGCGCTTCAACTCGCCGTTGACGATCCGCACCAGCGACACGACGCCGACGTAGTTGTCGAACCACGAGTCGACGATCAGCGCCTGCAGCGGCGCGTCCGCCGCGCCTGCCGGCGACGGTATCCGCCGCACCAGCGCCTCGAGCAGCTGGTCGACGTTCTGACCGGTCTTGGCGCTCACCCGCACGGCGTCGCCGGCCTCGATGCCGATGACGTTCTCGATCTCGGCGATCACCCGTTCCGGGTCCGCCGACGGCAGGTCGATCTTGTTGATCACCGGCACGACCTCGAGGCCCTGCTCGAGCGCCGTGTAGCAGTTGGCGACGCTCTGGGCCTCGACGCCCTGCGCCGCATCCACGACCAGCAGCGCCCCCTCGCAGGCGGCCAGCGAGCGCGAGACCTCGTAGGAGAAATCCACGTGGCCGGGGGTGTCGATGAAGTTGAGCTGGTAAGTCGCGCCGTCGCGGGCGCGGTAGTCCAGCGTGACCGACTGCGCCTTGATGGTGATGCCACGCTCGCGCTCGAGGTCCATCGAGTCGAGCACCTGCTCCTGCATCTCGCGGTCCGCCAGGCCACCGCAGAACTGGATCAGGCGGTCAGCGAGCGTGGACTTGCCGTGGTCGACGTGCGCGATGATCGAGAAATTGCGGATGTGCTGCATCTACGCCCGTCGCGGCTCTCGCCCCGGCGCGGGGCCGGTCCGGCCAGTGAAAAAAGTCCAGCGATTATACCAGCGCGGGCCGACGGACCCGCTCAGGAATCGAGCAGCCGCTCCACCGCCGCCAGGTCGAGGCGACCATAGCAGGCCAGAACCCCGTCGACCGTGACTACGGGCACCTTCAGGCCGAAGCGCCGCCGCGTGGCCGGGTCCGCATCGACGTCGCGGACGTCGAGCGCGACGCCGCGGGCGGAGAGCCACGGGGCGAGTTCGGCCACGAGCTCGTCGCAGAGCCCGCAATGCTCGCGCGTGTAGAGCACGAGGCGCGCGCCCCGTTCAGCGGCGGCCATCGGGCGCCCTGTGCAGACCCTTGGCCAGCGCCTCGAGCGTGCTCGAGGGCACCTCGCCGATGGCGGTGACCTGGTAGCCGTTGACGATGGTCGAGAGCGCGGATGCGGACCCGGCCCGGCCCGCACCGACCGGCAGCTTCTCGCCCGGCGCCGCCGCGCGGATGAACAGCGACACCGACACGAGCCCGTCCGAGAACACCAGGTGGCTGACGGGTGCCGGCGTGCCGACCATGTCCTGGATGGCGCTGGCGGACAGCCGGAAGCCGGGCGGCGGGCTCGGCACGGACCAGTCCGCAGCCCCCGGCGCCGGCTGCGCCACCTGCCGCACCCAGCGGAACCGGCGGCGGTCGAAGCCCGGGTCGAGCTCGGCATCGGCGATGTCGTCCCGCAGCTCGAGGCTCGTGAAGCGCATCCGCTCGAGCGGCCGGCCGTCGGCGCCGGACAGCTCGGCCTTGACCGGCATGCCGGTGGCCTCGTCGATCCACAGGCGGTGGCCGAAGCGGTAGCCGTCGCGCGGGCGCACGGCCACCTGCATCGCGTAGCGGCCATTGAGGGCGGCCATGCGTCCCTCGAGGACGATTTCGTACCAGCGTTCCACCTCGGGACCGAAGCGCGGCATGCGGCCGAGCAGGCCGCTGCGATCGCGACGATGCTCGATGATGGCCAGTTTCTGGTCGGGCAGGTAGGCGATCACTTCGTCGCCGTTGCGGACGATCTCCCGGCCTCCGGCGGACAGGGACGTCAGCCGCTCCTCGATGCGGCCGTCGCGCACGCGGTGCACGATGCGCAGGGTCTCGGCCTTGCCGGCCGACTCGACCTCGAACTCGCCGGAGTAGCTCTCCTCGGCGAGCGCGCGCGACATGCGCTCGATCCAGGCGCGCGCATCGTCGTCGGCGCGGACCGTCCCCGGGATCGCGATCGCGAGGGACGCCGCGGCCGCCAGGGCGGCCGCGCGGGTCATCGGGCCTCGCCCTCCTCGTCCGGGGTCGTGGCCGCCGGAGCCTGTGCCTCGGCCTGCGCCTCGACCGGGCTCTCGGCGGGCGGAGCCACGATCACCGTGCGCCGCGCGAGCGGCGAGATGAACTCGCTGTGGGCGACGAGATAGGCGGCAAACTGCGCTCCGGCCAGCGGGCCACCCCCGGCGGGCGCAGGCGGCGTCGTGTAGGCGGGCGCGGGTTCATCGAGGGCGGGCGCCTCGAGCGCGGCCACGGCAGGGACCGCGGCAGGCGCCATCTCCTGGGCGAACTGGGGCGCGGCGGAACCCGGTGCCGGGTTCAGCTGCGGCACCACGAGCAGCGTCGCGGCGGCCACCCCGGCCGCGATGCCGAGACCGGCGATCGGCCTCAGCCAGCGCGCGGCGAAGTCCCGGGCCGCGGTGGCCGGCAGCGCCGGCTCGATCGCGATCGCCGCCCGCACGCGGTTCGCCACGTGGCGCGCGGCGGTGACCTCGCCGTCGGCGCGCAGCGCCGCACCGATGAGCGAGTACCGCGACAGCGTGCCCTTCAGGTCGTCGTCGCGCTCGAGGCGCTTCAGCAGGAGCGTGGTCTCGGCCTCCGGCAGCTCGCCGTCGAGGAAGGCGGAGAGCTGTTCCTTGATGGTGTCGGTCATGTGTCGTCCCCGGAGCGCCCGAGGCCGCCCTCGAACACCACCCTGAGGTGGCGGTCGATGGCCTCGCGGGCGCGGAAAATCCTCGAGCGCACGGTGCCCACCGGGCAGTCCATGGTGCGCGCGATATCCTCGTAGCTGAGACCCTCGAGTTCCCTCAGCACGATCGCCGTGCGCAGGTCCTCGGGGAGGTTGTCGATGGCGCGGTTCACAGTCGCGCGGATCTCGTCGGTCAGCAGCAGGCGCTCCGGCGTGTCCGGGTCGCGCAGCCGCTGGCTGAGGTCCGGGCCGTTGCCCTCGCCGTCGAGGTCGTAGGTCATCGGCCGGCGCCCGGAGGACACCAGCGCGTTCTTGGCCGTGTTGATCGCGATGCGGTACAGCCAGGTGTAGAAGGCGCTGTCGCCGCGGAAGCCGGGCAGCGCCCGATAGGCCTTGATGAAGGCGTCCTGGGTCACGTCCTCGGCCTCGGCGGGATCGCGCACGTAGCGCTGCACCAGCTTCAGGACCTTGTGCTGGTACTTGAGCACGAGGGCATCGAAGGCAGACTTGTCGCCCTTCTGTACCCTGCGCACCAGCGAGAGATCGCCTGTGTCTGCCCCGTTGGGCAAGCTTGTCAGCACTGCACCGGCCGCTTCCATGCCGGCTCTGACCGGCGGGTTCGCGATAAGTTCGCGACTCGCTGCATGGCGGCCGGGACCCGCTGCCTCCTGTCGGTGTAAACCCTGATTCTATCAGCCCGGGGAGCCGTTCCCCGGCCGCATGGCTCGCAGGGCG
>JBBINN010000173.1:6162-6450 GCA_037443885.1 Gammaproteobacteria bacterium
AAATCGGCAGGCGGCAGGGACCCGCGCGGTATCCAGAGGATCCGACGGCGCCCGCCGATCTCCGCCACGAGCACGACGAGCGCTGGAAAAATCCGCGTCGACGGCAGCAGCCGCACTGCAGGCGCCGCGGGCGGCAGCGACAGCCCGCCGGGGCCGTGAGCCACTGCCTCGAACGCACAGCCTCGCCCCGGCACCGAGCGCCGCGCCGACGGCAGCGGGGCAAGCGCGAGCGCCGACAGCAGCAGCGCCGGGCCTGGCGGAACGCCGGCCAGCCAGGGCAGCGCCGCG
>JBBINN010000174.1:0-6444 GCA_037443885.1 Gammaproteobacteria bacterium
CTGATGCTGGTGCGGCAGGTCAACGACGGCCGCTGCGAGGTCGAAAACGAGTTCAGCCGCGCGGTGAACCGCGACGGCAACCTCAAGGCCCAGGCCATGGTCGCGGAGGTCTTCGAGCTGCGGCGCGCCTTCGAGTGGCGCGGCCTCGGCGAAGTGCCCTACAGCGCGCTCGCCATCAAGGAGGCCTTCGCGCAGTTCGACGCCGAGCGCCACTTCGGCCTCGCGCACCGCACGGTGCCGGACCACAAGGCCTGCGAATGCGGGGCGATCCTGCGCGGGCTCAAGCACCCGGCCGACTGCAAGCTCTTCGGCACGGCCTGCACGCCGGAGAACCCGCTCGGCTCCTGCATGGTGTCCTCCGAGGGCGCCTGCGCCGCCCACTACACCTACGGGCGGTTCAGGACAGCGGCTCGTGCCGCCGCGGCGGGCGCCGCGTCGTGAGGCGCGGCTACACGCGGGCCCTCGATTTCCGCCACGGCCAGGTCGAGATGACCCACGGCAGCGGCGGGCGCGCCATGGCGCAGCTCGTCGAGGAGCTGTTCGTCGCCGCCTTCGACAACGAGGCGCTCTCCCGGCTCGACGACCAGGCGCAGGTCGAGGTCCCGCCCGGCCGCGTGGTCATCGCCACGGACTCGCACGTGGTCTCGCCGCTGTTCTTCCCCGGTGGCGACATCGGCTGCCTGTCGGTGCACGGCACCATCAACGACGTCGCCATGGCCGGCGCCCGGCCGCTGTACCTGGCCTCGAGCTTCATCCTCGAGGAAGGACTGCCGCTTTCCGACCTGCGGCGCATCGTGGAGTCCATGGCCGCCGCCTCGCGAGAGGCCGGCGTGCCCATCGTCACCGGCGACACCAAGGTGGTCGAGCGGGGCAAGGGCGACGGCGTGTTCATCACCACGACCGGCGTCGGCGTGGTGCCGCCGGGCGTCACCGTTTCCGGCAGTCGCGCGCGGCCGGGCGATGCGGTGCTGGTGAGCGGCTACATGGGCGATCACGGCGTCGCCATCATGTCGCTGCGCGAGAACCTGGAGTTCGGCACCTCGATCCAGTCGGACACGGCGGCGCTGCACGGCCTGGTGGCCGCAATGCTCGCCGAGGTGCCGGACGTGCACGTGCTGCGCGACCCGACCCGCGGCGGTCTCGCGACCACGCTGAACGAGATCGCGCGCCAGTCGGGCGCCGGCATCGTCATCGGCGAGGCTCGCATCCCGGTGCGCGGCGAGGTGCACGCCGCCTGCGAATTCCTCGGCCTCGACCCGCTGTACGTGGCGAACGAGGGCAAGCTCATCGCGATCTGCGCTGGCGCCGACGCGCCGCGGCTGCTCGCGGCCATGCAGGCCCATCCGCTCGGCCGCGACGCCGCGATCATCGGCGAGGTGATCGAGGACGAGCACGCCTTCGTGCAGATGGACACGGCCTTTGGCGGGCGGCGCGTGGTGGACTGGCTGACGGGTGACCAGCTGCCGCGGATCTGCTGAGGCCGCGCCGCTTGCGAATCCTGTTCCTCACCCACGCCTTCAACGGCCTGGCGCAGCGGCTCCACGTCGAGCTCGCCGAGCGCGGCCACGAGCTCTCGGTCGAGTTCGACATCAACGACGACGTGACGCGCGAGGCGGTCGACATGTTCCGCCCCGACGTCGTGCTCGCCCCCTTCCTCAAGCGGGCCATCCCCGAGGACGTCTGGCGGCGCGTGCCCTGCCTCGTGGTGCACCCCGGGATCGTCGGCGACCGCGGTCCCTCCGCGCTCGACTGGGCGATCCTCGAGGGCGAGCGCGAGTGGGGCGTCACCCTGCTGCAGGCCAACGCGGAGATGGACGCCGGCGACATCTGGGCCAGCGCGACCTTCCCGATGCGGCTCGCGCCCAAGAGCAGCCTGTACCGCGGGGAGGTGACCGCGGCGGCGACCCGCTGCGTGCTCGAGGCGCTGCCGCGGATCGGCGACGCCTCGTTCAGGCCGCACCCGCTCGACCCGTCGGATCCGGCCGTGCGCGGGCGCCGGCGCCCGCTCGCCCGCCAGGCCGACCGGGCGCTCGACTGGGAATCTCATTCGACCGACGAGATCCTCGCGCGGGTTCACTCCGCCGACGGCGCGCCCGGGCTGCTCGACGAGGTGCTTGGCCTGCCCTGCCGCCTGCACGGCGCCTGGGCCGAACCGGCACCACCCACCGGGCCGGCCCCGCCCGGCGCCGTGCTGGCGACCCGCGACGGCGCCATCCTGCGCCGGACCCGCGACGGCGCGGTCTGGATCAGCCACCTCCGCGCCGCAGCAGGCGATACCCCGCTCAAGCTGTCGGCTGCCGCCGTGCTTGGCCCGCGGCTGGACGGGACTCCCGAGTGGCCCACCGCCCTCGAGGCCGAGCCGGGGACCCCGGGCTTTCGGGAGTTGCGCTACTTCGAGCGAGGTCCGGTCGGATTCCTCGAATTCGACTTCCTCAATGGCGCCATGTCCACGGCCCAGTGCGAACGCCTGCGGGACGCCCTGCAGGCGATCCGCCGGCGTCCCGGCCGGGTGCTGGTGCTGCTCGGCGGGCGGGAATTCTGGTCGAACGGCATCCACCTCGGGACGATCGAGGCAGCTACCCATCCAGCGGACGAGTCTTGGCGAAATATCAACGCGATCGACGACGTTTGCCTCGAGATCCTGTCTTTTGAGGATCGCCTGGTCGTCTCGGCCCTGCGCGGCAACGGCGGCGCGGGCGGCGCCTTCCTCGCGCTCGCCACCGACGAGGTCTGGGCCCGGGACGGGGTGATCCTGAACCCCCACTACAAGAACATGGGCAACCTCTACGGCTCGGAGTACTGGACCTACCTGCTCCCGCGCCGGGTCGGCGCCGAGGGGATAGCCCGCGTCATGGACAACCGCCTGCCGATCGGCACCGCGGCGGCTTCGCGCCTCGGCCTGGTGGACGCGGTGCTCGGCGCCGCCGGTGCCCAAGTGCTGGCCGAGATCGAGGACCGTGCGCGCGCGCTGGCGACCGCCGACGACTTCGCCGCGCGCCTCGCGGCCCGCAACGCCGCCCGCGCGCAGGACTTCGCGGCCAAGCCGCTGGCCCGGTACCGGGCCGAGGAGCTGGAGCGCATGCGCTTCAACTTCTACGGTTTCGACCCCAGCTATCACGTCGCCCGGCATCGCTTCATCCACCGCACACCGCATTCCTGGACGCCGCGTCACCTCGCGACCCACCGGCGCATCGGCGCCGCCGGAAAGTGAAAAATGATTCGCTAATAAAAATGCGGATCTTGGGTCGCGCATCGGCTCCCTGCCGCCGCGCGAATCAGCCTGCATGGGGCCGCTGAACAGACGGGTTCAATTCCCTGCCACGCAAGGAATTTCGGCGTGTTGCGGGGCGCCGGCCGCTCCCGTAGGATGCGCGGGCTTTCGATGGGTCGGGATCGTTCGATGGTGACCGACGCGCCATCCGGGACAGCAGCAGGCGAGGTGGCCATCCACGTCACCCCGAACTGCTCGCTGACGCCCCGCCAGGCGGGGATGTTCTTCGGGTTCGTGTGCGCTGGCTCGTTCGCGATCGCGGGGATGTTCGCGGCCAACGGATTCTGGCCCGTGCTGCCCTTCGCCGGGCTCGAGATGGCAGTGCTGGCCTGGGCACTGCGCAGCTCGATGCGGCGGGGCCGCTGCACGCAGACCATCACCCTTACCGATACCGAGGTACGGGTCGTCACGCGCGACCCGGCCGGCGACCGCCAGGCCGCGTTCCCGCGCCACTGGGCGCGGGCGCGGCTGGTGCGGTCGCACGGCTGGCACCCGAGCCGGCTCTTGATCGAGTCGCACGGACGGGCCTGCGAGGTCGGCCGGCTGCTGACGGAGGAGGAGCGCCACGGCCTGCACCGGCGCCTCGCGCTCCTAGTCGGCAGGCCGAGCGAGACGCCGCCGCTCGCCGCGGAGGCGAACAGGTTTACTTGAAGAGGTGATGGGGTCGATGGTCAAGACGAAGAACTTCCTGCCGGCCATCGCCGGCGCGCTGGCCACCGGCGCCGCGCTTCCGGCCCACGCGGGCTGGAACCTGCTCAACATGCCGGTGGGCGTCACCGAGATCTCGCAGGGCGTGCACTGGCTGCACATGCTGATGCTGTGGATCTGCGTGGCGATCGCCGCGGTCACCTTCGGCGCGATGATCTACGCGCTGCTGAAGTTCCGTAAGTCGAAGGGCGCCGTCGCCGACACCGGCTTCACGCACAGCACGAAGATGGAGATCGCCTGGACCATCGTCCCGGTGTTCATCCTCGTCGGCATGGCCATCCCCTCGGTCGAGAAACTCGTGAAGATCGAGGACACTTCCGGCTCCGAGCTCACCATCAAGGTGACCGGCTACCAGTGGTTCTGGCAGTACGAGTACATCGACAGCGGCGTGTCCTTCTTCAGCCGCCTGTCGGAGCAGAGCAACGAGGCCCGCCAGCTGAACTCGGGCATCGATCCGCGCCAGGTCGAGAACTACCTGCTCGACGTGGACCGCCCGCTGGTGATCCCCACCGGCACCAAGGTGCGCCTGCTGCTCACGGCCAACGACGTCATCCACGCCTGGTGGGTGCCGGACTTCGGCATGAAGCGCGACGCGATCCCGGGCTTCATCAACGAGATGTGGGTCAGGGTGGACGCCGACAAACCGGGCACCTACCGCGGCCAGTGCGCCGAGCTCTGCGGCCGCGACCACGGCTTCATGCCCATCGTCGTGATCGCCAAGCCGCGCGCGGAGTTCGACGCCTGGCTCGCGGCGCAGCAGGACGAGGCACGCCAGGCGTCGCAGGGCGTCGCGGCGACGGCGAAGGTCGAGAACGCGGCCCCGGGGGCCGTGCTGGCGAAGGCGGAGTAAGCGGACATGGCACACCACGAGCACACGGCTGACCACGCGCACCACGACGAGAAGCCGGCCGGCATCAAGCGGTGGCTGACGACCACCAACCACAAGGACATCGGGACCATGTACCTGGTGTTCTCGCTGGCGATGTTCCTGATCGGCGGCCTGATGGCCCTCGTCATCCGCGCCGAGCTGTTCCAGCCGGGCCTGCAGTTCGTCGACCCGGGCTTCTTCAACCAGATGACGACCATGCACGCGCTCGTCATGGTGTTCGGCGCGGTCATGCCTGCGACGGTAGGCCTCGCCAACTGGATGATCCCGATGCAGATCGGCGCGCCGGACATGGCGCTGCCGCGCATGAACCTGTTCAGCTTCTGGCTGCTGTTCTTCGCGTTCATGCTGCTGCTCTCCACGCTGTTCCTGCCGGGCGGCGCGCCGGCCGCGGGATGGACGCTCTACCCGCCGCTGGTGCTGCAGACCGGCGACGCATTCCCGGTCGCGGTCTTCGCGATCCACCTGATGGGCGCGTCGTCCATCATGGGCGCGATCAACGTGATCGTGACCATCATGAACATGCGCGCGCCTGGCATGACGCTGCTGAAGATGCCTCTGTTCACCTGGTCGTGGCTCATCACCGCCTACCTGCTGATCCTCGTGATGCCGGTGCTCGCGGGCGGCGTGACCATGCTGCTCACCGATCACTTCTTCGCCACCAGCTTCTTCAACCCGGCCGGCGGCGGCGATCCGGTGCTGTTCCAGCACATCTTCTGGTTCTTCGGGCATCCCGAGGTCTACATCATGATCCTGCCGGCGTTCGGGATCGTGTCCGAGATCATCCAGACCTTCTCGCGCAAGCCGATCTTCGGCTACGACGCGATGGTGTACGCGATCGCCTCGATCGCCTTCCTCTCCTTCATCGTCTGGGCGCACCACATGTTCACGGTCGGCATGCCGCTGGCCGGGCAGATGTTCTTCACGCTCTCGACGATGCTGATCGCCATCCCCACCGGCGTGAAGGTGTTCAACTGGACGGCGACCATGTGGCGCGGCTCGATCAGCTTCGAGCCGCCGATGCTGTTCGCCATCGCCTTCCTGTTCCTGTTCACGATCGGCGGCTTCTCGGGCCTGATGCTCGCCATCGCCCCGGCCGACCTGCAGTACCACGACACCTACTTCGTGGTGGCGCACTTCCACTACGTGCTGGTGCCGGGCGCGGTGTTCGCGATCATGGCCGCCGTCTACTACTGGCTGCCGAAGTGGACCGGCCACATGTACGACATGAAGCTCGCCAACTGGCACTTCTGGCTGTCGACGATCTCCGTGAACGTGCTGTTCTTCCCGCAGCACTTCCTCGGCCTGGCCGGCATGCCGCGCCGCATCCCGGACTACAACGTGCAGTTCACCGACTGGAACGTCGTCTCCTCGATCGGCGGCTTCCTGTTCGGCTTCAGCCAGCTGATGTTCGCCTGGATCGTCTGGAAGTGCGTCCGCTCCGGCCAAAAGGCGACCGCCGAGGTGTGGGACGCGCAGCCGTCGGGCCTCGAGTGGACGGTGCCGTCGCCGGCGCCGTACCACACGTTCGAGAAGGCGCCGGAGGTCCGCTGAGCGGGCCGCGGTCGCGGCGGCCGGG
>JBBINN010000175.1:0-3808 GCA_037443885.1 Gammaproteobacteria bacterium
TCGCCGTCGCCGTTCAAGTCCGAGCGGTCGTCGTAGGCCTCGTAGTAGAGGCGGTGGTCGCGGCCCATCACGATCATGTTGAGGGGCGCGACGCTCTCGGTGAGGAACAGGGGCGTGTCGATGAGGTTGAGCGGCGCGGCTCCCGCCGTCTGAGGCAGCATGCCGACGACCACGGCGGCGGCGGCAACCAGGCTCGTCGCCGATCGCTCTACGTGCTTGCGAATGCGCTGCATGTCGTCTCTCCTTGGGTCGCAGCCGCTCAGAAGCGACGCGTGAAAGTGCTTTCAACCACGGTCTGGGCCGCCTCCACGCCCCCGGTGCCCCGGGAGGTGATCTTGTAGAAGTCCCGTCCGGTCGGCGGACCAGCGCCAACGGTCAGCGAGTCGGGCACGAAGGCGTAGGCCTCTATCACGGTGTCCGGCGCCCTCGCGACGCCCGGGATCGCGAGGCTGTCCGTCCCATCGCCGAAAGTGCGCCCATTCGCGTCCCACCAGGTGTCGTCCAGGAAACGCAGGTCCGGCGCCTCGACATCGAGGTCCGGCAGGCCGCCACGGTCGTAGACTGCGCATGGTGCGCCGACGCAGGGGTCCGGCCGTGCGATGCGGTTCGTCAGCCACTGCTCGCTGTCGCGCAGGCCGGACTCCGCGGCCTGGAAGGCCGCGTTGACGTTGCGCGCGTTGCCGGCCATGCGCTCCTGGTTGAACGCCATGTTCATGGCGGTCAAGGCCAGGATGGTGAGCACGATGAGCAGCAGCAGCGCGATCGCGAGAATGGCGCCGCGCTGCGAGGCAGCCGCCCCGACGCGCATGGAGACTCCTGATCCGTATCGCATCATTGCACCCGGTTGCGGACCGTCGCGGTCGCCGCGTAGACGTCCCTGCGCCGACGGTCGCCAAAGCCGGCACCGCCGTCTGGGTAGATCACACCGAGCAGCTCGAAGCTGCGCGTCTCGAGATCGATGCCCTGTTCCTCGGGACTGCGCACGAGGACCGCGAACGAAACGGCCACCACCTCCGGCCACCGGCCGGCGGCGGCGACGGCGTCCGCATCGAGGTAGTCATCGACGGTGAGATCGCCGTCGTCGTCCACGCCGTAGAGCACCTGCAGACCCTCGACGCCCTCGAAAAGCTCGATGGAGACTTCGGCGGCAGCCATTCGGCTGGTCCTGCGAAAGAGGGCGGGCTCGCCGCGCTCGTTGGCGCCGACGTAGTAGATGACTGTCTCCACCGGGACCAGCTCAGCGCCTTCCTGGAACCCGAACCCGAGATCCACGGTCGCGTTCCCCGGAGACGCGCCGGAGTCGACGCGGTCGACCAGGCCCTGCCCCGTGCCAGCATCCTGTGAAAAGCCGCTCGCCGCGAACCACACGATCGCGGAGCAGTCCGCGATCTGCACCGTGTCGCCCGGCACTATGATCGGCGGCGTGGTGTCGAAGAATCCCGTCCGCACCTCGTCGGTTCCGTCGTTGATCTCGACGACGGTCCGCAGGGGCCTCGCCTCGCGGCGCGGGCCGCGGACCACCAGCACGTCGCTTCCGGGCAGTGGCAACGGGTTGGCCACGACGGCCGGCAGGGCCGGCGCCCAGTCCACGCTGTTCGACGCGCCTACGTCAAAACCCGCGACGGGTTCGGCGAAGTTCCAAAGGACATCGGCACTGTCATTCAGCACGTTGTTGACCGGAACCTCGCGGGAGCAGCCCTGCCAGCCGGCATTGCGGATGTCACGGAGCATGAACTCGACCGCGAGACGGCCCGTCTCCTGCACGCGCGAGCTGTCCTCGGTCGTCTGATACGACAGGCGGGAGAAGTAGAACATCGTGATCGCGCCGCCGATGAGCAGCAGCGAGAGCGCGAGCGCCACCATCAGCTCGACCAGCGTGAAACCTTCGTGCCGCCTCATGTCGCCGTCCTATAGCCGGGTGGTCGTCTGGAACTGCAGGACCTGGGCATCGGCCGCCCGGTTGTCGTCGCGGTCCACCCACTCAACCGTCACTGTTACGATCGCCGGGTTGGCGGCGTCACGCGCGATGGCACCGCGGCCCTCGGGCAGTGCCGTCGCGAGCTGCGTCTTCCAGGCGATCAGGTCGTCGCCCGACATGCCGGCCGGCGCCGAGTCCGGGTCCGTTGCGAAGTCCTGGGCCGTAGTCGTGTCGTAGTCACCGGCGAGCGCATCCCGGCGGTTGGCGCGCATGCGGTCGATGATGTCGTACGACATCAGCACCGCCTGGCTGCGCGCGCCAGACGCCTGCGTGGCCCGAAGGCCCGTGGTCTGCAGGGCGGCGATGCCCAGCAAGCCGATGGAGAGCACCAGCAGCGCCACCAGCACTTCGACGAGCGTCACCCCGGCCTCGCGCCGGCTGGACATGCGATCGGGACTCATGCGCCGCAAGCCTCCCGGGTAGTGCCCACGCGCCCGCCGGGCGCGATCGAGATGCAGCGCTGGCGCCCGTCGGGTGCCGCGCTCCACTCGAGCTGCAGACGGCGCCAGGCGGCCGGCTCGGCGAGGCCGCTGGGCAGGAACTGGATGAACGCGGCACCGACCTCCGTCTCCTCGAGACCGTAGCCGGCGGCGAGCCGCCGGCCCACCTGCAGCACCTCGTCGGTGCCGTCCACCGCGCCCGCCGCACCGGCGTCCACGAAAACGATCCACCCGTCAGCCCAGTCCGGGGAGCCCGTATCGCAGGTCGCGCCACCGCTGCTCACGCAGACCGACACCGGCAGGCCGCGCTTGCTGGCCTCGCTGCGGGCGAGGCTCAGCGCTGCCACCAGTTCGTTGGCCTGGGTGGCAAGGCGGTTGTTGCGCACCACGCTGTTGAAGCTCGGGATGCCGATGCCGACCAGCAGCGCCAGCACCGCCATGGTGACGATGAGCTCCAGCAGGGTTACGCCGGCTTGCCGTTTCATGCTGCAGACCCTATGGGCGGCCCGCGACAGGCTCAAGTCGACCCGACGGCCGGTCAGGGGCGTCCGACGAGTGGCCTCGCAGTGTGACGCGCGTCACAGCGGGCCTGTGCCGGCGGGCCGGCGCCGCGACGCCCCCGCGTCAGACTCGGCCGCTTCGCCCGCTCCCGGCCCGAGGCATGAGCCAGGCTGCCAGCGCCGGCAGCAGCAGCATCGCGCCAAGCATGTTCACCAGGAACATGAAGGTCAGCATCAGGCCGACGTCCGCCTGGAATTGCAGCGGCGAGAAGGCCCAGGTACCGACGCCGATCGCGAGCGTCACGCCGGTGAAGATGATCGCGGCGCCGGTCACCCCGAGCGCCCCGCGGTAGGCCTCCCGCACGGTCGAGCCGCCGCGCAGGAACTCCTGCATGCGGCTGAACAGGTAGATGCCGTAGTCGATCGCGATGCCCGCGCCGAGCGCCACCATGGGCAGCGTGTGCACCTTCAGGCCGATGCCCACGAAGGCCATCATCGTGTACACGAGGATCGATCCGAGGATGAGCGGGATCACCACGGCCACGGTTCCCGCCACCGAACGGAAGCTGATCAGGCACATGGCGACGATCGCGGCGAACAGCCAGCCGAGGATCATGAACTGCTTGGCCTGCACGACCTCGTTCTGCGCGGCCATGACGCCGACGTTGCCGGTGGCGAGGCGGAACGTCACGCCATCGATCCTGTGCTGCCCGCGGTAGTCCTTCACCTCGGCGATCACCCGCTGGATGGTATCCGCCTTGTGATCGGCCAGGAACAGCATCACGGGCATGACGCTGCAGTCGGCGTTGAGCAGGCCCGTGCTGGTGTCGATGTAGCTCTGCGCCTGGACGAGCTGCAGCTCCTCGCGCGGCAGGTTGCGCCAGTTGAGG
>JBBINN010000175.1:3818-4221 GCA_037443885.1 Gammaproteobacteria bacterium
CACCCGGCGCTGACGACCTTCGAGACACCCGCGAGGCTCATGACGTCGCGAACGCCCTCCACGTTGGCCATGCGCCAGGCGAAGCGGTCGATCGCGTCGATCACGCGGTGGTCGATGCAGCCTGCCTCGGGCGTCTCGACGATGACGTTGAGGATGTCGGTGCCGATCGAGAACTTGGAAGTGATCAGCTGGCTGTCGAGGTTGTAGCGCGAATCGGGGCGGAGCTCCGGCACGCCGGCCTGCGTGTCGCCGATGGGCGTCTCGCGCCCCTTGATGAAGCCGAGCACGCCGACGACGAAGAGCATGAGTGGGACGAAGAACAGGAACAGGCGGAACGCGGCCGCGCAGCCGACCAGCACCCCGGCCACGTCGCGGTCGCGCTCGGCGATCCGGGCGACCAGGT
>JBBINN010000175.1:4231-6363 GCA_037443885.1 Gammaproteobacteria bacterium
TGTCGAGCGGGAACGTGTAGATGGGCTCCGGCACGCCGATGACCAGCGCGACCGCGATGATCACGGCCGCGGGGCCGCGCTCGGTGATCCGGGCAAGACCGTCCCAGACCACCGACAGCCGCTGCTGGCGGCGCTCGACGCGCTGGCGGTAGCGGTCCGTGACCTTCACGTAGGACACCAGTACCGGCAGCAGGACGAGGTTGGTCAGGATCACGACGGCTACGCCGATACTCGCCGTCACCGCCATCTCGCGGATCACCTGCACCGGTATGAACAGGATGGTGATGAAGCCGACGAGGTCGGAGGCGAGCGCCACGATCGCGGGCAGGAACAGCGTGCGGAAGGCCCGCCGGGCCGCCTCGAGGCTGTCGAGGCCCGATAGCGCGTTGTTGCTCCAGGCGCTGATCTGCTGGACGCCGTGGCTGGTGCCGATGGCGAAGATGATGAATGGCACCAGGATGCCCAGCGGGTCCACGCCGTAGCCGAGCACGACCAGCAGCCCCATCATCCAGATGATCGCCGCAAGCGAGCAGACGAGCGGGATCAGCGCGATCCGGAACGACTGGATGTAGACCCACACCAGCAGCAGCATCAGCGCCACGGTGACCAGCGCGAAGGTCACGACCGACATCGCGCCCTCGGCGACGTCGCCCACGACCTTGGCGAAGCCGATCATGTGCACCGAGACGGAGACGTCCACGGCGACGTCGAGTCCGCCGTTCTGGATCCGTTCGCGGACCTTCTCCTCGAGGGCGCGCGAGATCGCGATATAGTCCACCGGCTCGCCGGTCTCGGCGTCGACGTCGAGCAGCTGCGCGCTGACCATCGCGCCTGAGAAGTCGTTGGCGACCAGCCGTCCCACGATGCCGGCCTTGAGGATGTTCTCGCGCACCCGCGCCAGGCCCTCCGCGTCCGGCTGGAAGTCCGGCGGGATGACGTCGCCCGCCTGGATGCCGCCCTCGACCACCTCGGTGTAGCGCGTGTTCGGCGTCCAGAGGGACTGCACGCGGGGCCGATCCACCCCCTTGATGAAGAAGACCTCGTCGGTGGCGACCTTGAGCGCCTGGAAGAACTCCGGCGTGAACATGTTGCCGTCGCGCGCGACGACGGCGATCAGAAGCCGGTTGGCGCCGCCGAACTCCTCGCGGTGGTCGAGGTAGGTCTGGATATACTCGTGCTGCAGCGGCAGCTGCTTGGCGAAGTTCGTGTCGAGCCTGAGGCCCGTGGCCGCGACCCAGGCGAAGACCGCCGTCAGGATTACAAACAGCCCGACGATGAGCGGCCGCTTCGAAAAGACGAGACCCTCGAGCAGGTGTTCGAGGCGCCCGCCACCGACCGATTGCTGATCCCTGGTCACCATGGCCTCACCTCGGTGGCAGCAGCGGCAGCCGCTTGACGCCGGACTCGCCGGCCACGATCAACACACCGTCCGTCGCCGCCAGGACCGATGCGAAACCCTTGCGGTCGTCCTGCTGCGTGAACGTGAAACTGCGCCCGCCGTCGCTGCTCACGAGGATCACCCCGGTGGTGCCCGCAATCACGACGGTCTCGGCGGACACCCGGGCTGCGGCGTGCAGCAGCGCCACGGTGTCGGTCGGGATCTGCGCCCAACTCTTGCCGCCGTCCTCCGAGCGGAACACGTGCCCGCGCAGGCCGAAGGCCAGCAGCGCGTCGCCGTCGAGCGGCAGGATGCCGTAGAAGGAACCGTCGTAGGGCGAGGGCAGCTCGAACCAGCTGGCACCGGCATCGTCCGACCGATACAGGCGGCCGGCCTCGGCCGCCAGATACAGCCGGTCACCCGGCCCGGACACGATCGCGTTCAGGTGGAATTCGATGCCGACGTCCACATCCTCGAATTCATCCTCGCCCGCGGCAGGCGCCGCAGCGCCGATCTCCTCCGGCTCGAAGGGCACGCGCTCCCAGGTCGCCCCGCCGTCCCGGCTCTCGTAGATGACGCCGTAGGCGCCGACAGCGAGGCCGCGGTCGGCATCGGCGAACCAGACGTCGAGCAGCGGCTGCTTGGCCTCCGGCTCGAAACGCGTGCGCTCCCAGGTCTTGCCGCCGTCGATCGTGCGCAGGATGATCTCGTCGTGACCCACGGCCCAGCCGCGGGTCTCGTCGAGGAAGTACAC
>JBBINN010000176.1:0-6353 GCA_037443885.1 Gammaproteobacteria bacterium
AGCCCGGTGGCGGAACTGGCCTGGCGGGGGCGGCGGGTCTTCGTCGGCGCCTGAGGCTGCCCGCGCTCAGGCGCCCTCGCGGCCAGGGAAGCTCCGCAAGGGTGGCGCGCACTACCCGTGCAGAGCTTTCCTCGGCGTCTCGAAGCAGCCGGTGCGCAGCTGCGCGTACTCGTCCTGCATGACATGCACGCGGTTGCGGCCGGCATCCTTCGCCGCGTAGAGCGCCGCGTCGGCGAGCTGCACGAAACCCTCCGGGCTGCGGCCCTGCGTGGGCTGCACGAAGGCGACGCCCACCGACACCGTGACCACCGGCGCGCAGCTGGACCCGGCGTTCGTGATGCCGAGGCTGCGCACCGAATCCACGATCCGCTCGGCGAGCGCCGCGGCGTGCGTGCGCGTGGTGTCGTAGAGGACGACCACGAACTCCTCGCCGCCGTAACGCGCGACCAGGTCCAACGGCCGGCGAGCGCTCTGCGCGAGCACGCGCGCGACCCGCTTCAGCACCTCGTCGCCGGCCTGGTGGCCGTAGCGATCGTTGTAGGCCTTGAAGCAGTCGATGTCGATCATGAGCAGTGCCATGGGGCGCTGCTCCCGGGTGCCCTGCTGCCAGGCCGCGTGCAGCTGCCCGTCCAGGCAACGGCGGTTGTGGATCCCGGTGAGGCCGTCCCGGTCGGCCATCTCGGCGAGCAGCCGGGCTTCGAGCCAGCCGGTGCGCCGTGCGGCTTCGAGCGTATAGGCGACCGTGCCGCCGACGACATTGGTGATCGCGAGCAGGAGGGCCTGGTAGGCGAACGCCTCCTCGGGGAGCCCGAGGGACCAGGCGCCCGCCACGAAGGCAGCGAAGCCGATCGCACCGGTCCGCAGCGCGCCGTAGAACGACTGGCCCAGCAGGTAGTAGACGAACATCGTGGTGATGACCAGCACCGGGAACACGGACTGGCCAGCGTGGCGCTCGCCGAGAAGCACCAGCGCGGTCACGGACACGACCACGATCGGCGCCGCGACCGCGACGAGGCCTCGCAGGAGCCGCCCCGTGCCCGACGCGAAGGTGGCCGCGAAGCCCGCGATGAGCAGCGGGAAGACGATGCCGTAGCGCAGCGCCAGCGTCGGCAGGTCCGGCGGCGGCAGGAGCCGGTGGTGCATCGCGATGAAGCCGGCCGCAAGCAGTATCGCCAGCAGGAAGCCGGTCCGCAGCTGCAGCCGCCCCTGCTCGAACTGGTCGCGCCAGTAATCGGCCTCGAGGGCGGGCTCGAATCTCAGTGACCGGAAGCCGCGCCGGAGCTGACCGGCGGCCGGCGAGTCATGCAAGGGGTCCGGCAGTGGCTCGGGCATGCGCCGCCGCGCAAGCGCTCAGGGCTGCGGCGGCTCGTCCGCTGGCTCGGAAGCGCGCGGGCGCGCGTCGCGGACACGCGTGCGCCACACCTCGAACGGATCCCAGCCGGCGGGCTTGCCGCCGCCCTCGATCGCGTCGTCGTTTGCCGCCGGCACTTCGCCGGCGAGCGACGGCGTCGCGTCAATCGGACCGTCCTTGGGAATCTTCATCTGTTTTCCATTGCCGCGCTGGAGAGGGAGACCGCGCTTCAATGATTTCAGTATATGTCCGAAGCCAGCCTGCGCCTAGCGGAAATCCTCGGCCGCGCAGGTGTCGGAGTTATGTCAAGCGGGTTTCAGTTCCGGTACCACGCAGCGAGGAACTCCTCGAACGACACGCGATCGGCCGCCTCGATGCGTCGCCGCGCCTCGAGCGACTCGGCCGCCTCCGCCGCGAATGCCGCCATGGTCTGCGGATTGGGCGGATGCAGATCGAGGAAGTACTGCTTGTGCCCGGCCGACATGCGCAGCGCGAAGTTGAAGAAGGACTCGCCGCTCTCGCGCAGCTCGCGCAGCATGCGCGCCGAGGCGGTGCGCTCGACGTCGTCGAGCTTCAGGCGATGCGCCTCGAGCGCCGACGTGTACGGGCGCGCCGGGTCGCCCTCGTCGAGGATCTCGCACAGCCCGCGCATCTCGTCGAGCAGCTGCGCCGCCCAGGCGGCAAGCGGCTGCGGGCGCCCGTCGAGGTCCAGCACGAGGCCGGGCCGGCGGCCCTCGCGCGCGACGCGCACGTGGTTGCCGTCGAGCGCGTGCTCCTCGGAGCGCTGGATCGGCGGGCTCTCCTTCAGCAGGCACAGCGCCGCGAAGGCCTCGAGGAAGCGCATCTTGTTCTGGTCGACGCCGACCGGATCGAAGGCGCTGACGTCGAGCGAGCGCAGCTCCACGTACTCCACGCCGGCCCGCCGCAGCGCTCGGGTCGGGCGCTCGCCGGATCGGGCCGTGCGCTTCGGCCGGATGAAGCTGTAGTACTCGTTCTCGATCTGCAGCACGCTGTCGTTCAGCTGGCGCCATTCGCCGTCCACTACCACGCCGAAGCGCGCGTACTCGGGGCTCCTGGTGAAGACGAGCGACTCGAGGTCGCGCGTGTAGTCGTCGAGGGAATTCACCGAGACCGAGAATTCCGCCTGGCTGCTGTTGCGGTAGCCGAGGTCGCTCATGCGCAGCGAGGTCGCGTAGGGCCCGTACAGCGTGTGCGCATCGAGCTCCTCGAGCCCCTTCGCCGGCGCCCTTCCCTTGAAGAACGAGCGGCACACCGCCGGCGAGGCGCCGAAGAGGTACAGGATCAGCCAGCCGTGGCGGCGGTAGTTCCTGAGCAGCGCGAAGTAGGCCTCGTCGACGAAGTCCTGCCCGCCGGTGTGCGACTGCCAGGCCTCCTGCAGTACGGGCCACAGGCGCTCGGGAAACGAGTAGTTGAAGTGCACCCCGGCGATGGCCTGCATGACGCGCCCGTACCGCAGGCCGAGGCCGCGGCGGTAGACGTGCTTCATACGGCCGATGTTGGAGCGGCCATACTGGGCGATCGGAATGCTCTCGTCGCCGTCGAGCGCGCAGGGCATGCTGGTCGCCCATACGAGTTCGTCGCCGATGTGCTTGTAGACGAACTCGTGCAGGTCCACCAGGCACTGCAGCAGCTGCCAGGTCTCCGTGAAGGCCGGCGTGATCAGCTCGAGCAGCGCCTCGGAATAGTCCGTCGTGATGTGGTCATTGGTGAGTGCGGAGCCGAGCGCCGCCGGGTGCGGCGTGGGCGCGATGCGCCCCTGCGGAGTGACCCGCAGCGACTCCTTCTCGATGCCCTTGCGGCCGCCGCGCAGCACGCCGTGCTCGCCGGAGTTGACCAGCGTGGCGAGCCGGCGCTCGAAGACGCGATCGATTCCTGCGACCGTCATGCAGTTCCCTCGGGGCGGGTCGGGGCCGGCATTGTGCGCGGGCCCCCGGGTCCGCGTCGAGCCTCCGCGCGGCCGCCTCCCGGCCCTTCAGTGCCTGTTCAGGCAGCCTCGGTGCACAATGTGACCATGGTCCGAAGCTTCCTCACGGCGGGCCTGGCCCTGGTCGCGCTCGCGGCTGGCCCGGCGCAGGCCGACGCCTTCCGCTGCGGCACGCGCCTGGTGACCGACGGAGACAGCGCCGCCAAGGTCATCGCCCTCTGCGGCGAGCCGACCGAGGTCCGTCGCAGCTCGATCCTGCGCCGGCCGGTGATGTGGCTGCAGGGCCGGCCCTACTACCTTTCCGACGATCTCGTCGAGGTGCCGGTGGAGACCTGGATCTACAACCTCGGCCCGCAGAAGCTCATGCGCCAGCTGCGCTTCGAGGACGGCATCGTGGTCGAGATCAAGACCCTCGGCCACGGCTATCACGAGCCCTAGCGCCGGGCCGCGCCGGCGGCGCCGCACGCACGCGGCCCATCCGGCGGCCAGCCCGCTTGCCTATACTGCCGCCATGAAGCTGCACCAGCTGCGCTACCTCGCCGCGATCGTGGACAACGGCCTCAACATCACCGCGGCCGCGCGCGCGCTGCACACCTCCCAGCCCGGCGTGAGCAAGCAGATCAAGCTGCTGGAGGACGAGCTGGGCTTCGAGGTCTTCGAGCGCCAGGGCCGCACCCTGCGCCGGCTCACGCCTGCCGGCGAGCAGGTGGTTTCACGCGCGCAGCGCATCCTGGAGGAGGCGCGCAACATCCGCCGCCTGTCCGACGAGGCCCGCGACGAGAAGAAGGGCTCGATGTCCATCGCGACCACGCACACGCAGGCACGCTACGTGCTGCCGGGCATCGTCAAGCGCTTCCGCGAGCAGTACCCGGAGGTGAAGCTCCACCTGCACCAGGGCACCTCGGAGCAGATCGCCTCCCTAGCCGCCGAAGACAGGGTTGACTTCGCGATCGCCACCGGCTCGCAGGAGCTCTTCCCGGGCATGGTCCTGATGCCCTGCTACCGCTGGCACCGCGACATCGTGGTCCCGAAGGGCCATCCGCTCGCGCGGATCGAGAAGCCGACCCTGAAGGACCTGAGCCGCCACCCGGTCGTGACCTACGTCTTCAGCTTCTCCGGGCGCTCGTCGCTGCCGGCGCTGTTCGAGCGGGCGCGGCTGCCGCTCGACGTGGCGCTCACCGCACGCGACGCCGACGTCATCAAGACCTACGTCCGGCTCGGCCTCGGCGTCGGCATCGTCGCCTGCATGGCCGTCACCGAGGAGGAGGATCCCGACCTGGTCGCCATCGACGGCTCCCATCTCTTTCCCGAGCACGTGACCTGGCTCGGGGTGCGCCGCGGCCGGCTGCTGCGCGGCTACATGTACGACTTCATGCGCCTGTTCGCGCCACATCTGGAGCGCCGCCTGGTGGAGCAGGCGCTGCGCGCGGCGACACCAGAGGAATCCGCGGCGGTGTTCGGCAACATCAGGCTGCCCCGTTACTGAAAGCAGGATCGCCCATGGACGACTTCGAGAAGCTCGGCGTCTTCTACCTCGGCCGCGAGTTCGACCCCGCCGTGGCGGCCGACGCGCCGCCCGCGGGGGCCGCTGCTCTACGACTCGAAGGACCTCACCACCCACGCGGTCTGCGTCGGCATGACCGGCTCGGGCAAGACCGGCCTGTGCATCTCGCTGCTCGAGGAGGCTGCGATCGACGGCATCCCTGCGCTGGTCATCGACCCCAAGGGTGACATAGCCAATATCCTCCTCGCCTTCCCTGAGCTGAGGCCGGAGGACTTCGCGCCGTGGGTCGACCCGGCCGAGGCGGCGCGCAAGGGGGTGCCCGCCGCCGAGTGGCCGGCGCGCGTGGCCGAGACCTGGCGCAAGGGGCTGGCCGCCTCCGGCCAGGACGGCGAGCGCATCCGCCGCTTCCGCGAGGCGGTGGACATCGCCGTGTACACCCCGGGCAGCGATTCCGGCCTGCAGCTGTCGGTGCTGCGGTCCCTCGCGGCGCCGGAAGGCGCGCTCGACGCCGCCGCGCTGCGCGAGCGCGTGAGCGGGGTCGTTTCCGGGCTTCTCGGCCTCGTGGGCGTCGCCGCCGATCCGCTCAAGAGCCGCGAGCACATCCTGCTGTGCGCGATCCTGGAAGCCAGCTGGCAGGAAGGTCGTGCCCTGGACCTCGCCGGGCTCATCGGCGCCATCCAGAAGCCGCCCTTCGACAAGGTCGGCGTGTTCGACCTCGAGACCTTCTACCCCGCCAGGGACCGGCTCGGGCTCGCGATGGCGGTGAACAACCTGCTCGCCTCGCCGGGCTTCGGCGCCTGGCTCGAGGGCGAGCCGCTGGACATCCAGCGCCTGCTGCACACGCCGGAAGGCAAGCCGCGGATCTCGATCGTGTCCATCGCCCACCTCGGCGACGCCGAGCGCATGTTCGTGGTGACCCTGCTGCTCAACGAGCTGGTCGCCTGGATGCGAGGCCAGCCCGGCACGTCCTCGCTGCGCGCGCTCTTCTACATGGACGAGATCTTCGGCTACTTCCCGCCCACGGCGATGCCGCCGTCGAAGCTGCCGATGCTGACGCTGCTCAAGCAGGCGCGCGCCTACGGCCTCGGCCTCGTGCTCGCGACGCAGAACCCCGTTGACCTCGACTACAAGGGGCTGGCCAACGCCGGCACGTGGTTCATCGGCCGGCTTCAGACCGAGCGCGACAAGGAGCGCGTGATCGACGGCCTGCAGGGCGCGCTCGCGGGCAGCGGCTTCGACCGTCCCGCGCTCGAGCGGCTCATGTCCGGCCTCGGCCAGCGCGTGTTCCTGATGCGCAACGTCCACGAAGACGAGCCGATGCTGTTCAGGACGCGCTTCGCGCTCTCCTACCTGCGCGGCCCGCTGACCCTGCCCGAGATCGCGAGGCTGATGGCGCCGCGCAAGGCGGCGGCTCACGCCGCCCGCCCTGCTGCCGCAGCGGCGTCGGGCGCGGCCGTGACCGCTGCCCCGCGGCCGGCGCTGCAGGCGGGCATCGAGGAGGTGTTCCTGCCGGCAGCTCCCGGGCGCGGGCAGGTCACCTACCGCCCGCGCGT
>JBBINN010000177.1:0-6324 GCA_037443885.1 Gammaproteobacteria bacterium
GCCGCGTTAGACGCACTCGAAGGACAGCCCGCAGCCCGCCACGGCCCGCAGCACTTCCGGGTTCGCGTTGGCCTTGATCGCATACAGCGCGCGCCCCAGGGAACGCATGAATGCCAGCGCCCGGGCCTGGGCGCGCACGGTGTCGAGGTCGTAGACATACGCGCAGGGCCGGTCGCCGAGCGCGGCGAGCAGGTCTTCACGCCGGCGCGCCCACCACGGTGCAGGCTCCGGCGTCGCGGCCGCCGCCGGCGCGTGCAGCTGCTGCCAGGTGGGGCCGAGCACAGGATCGTCCGGCGTGGCGCGGATCAGCAGCTCGTGCAGCTGCGCCACCAGCCGGTCACCCTGATCCTCGTCGATGACGAACGTGAAGTTGAGGTCGTTGGCCGCCTGGCTGATGAGGTGGATCTTCTGCTCCTCGAACAGCGCGAAGGCCTCGCCGAGACGGTGGATGATGCCCCGGATGTTGCGGCCCAGCAGCGACAGCGAGGCGCAGGGACCGATGAGCCTCACACGGCACAGGCCGGACAGGTCCGCGGCGAGGTCATCGAGCGCCTCGGCGTCGAGCGTGTTGGCCTGCGGGTCGAGCGAGACGGTGACGTTGGTCTCGGAGGTCGAGACGAGGTCCACCGAAAGGCCGTGCTCCTTGAAGACGCGGAAGGCGTCCGCCAGGAACCCAACCTGGTGCCACATCCCCGGGCTGTCCATGGACACCAGCGTGATGCCCTTGCGCAGCGCGATGGCCTTCACCTGCGCGCCGCTGTCTGCCGGCGTCGCGCTGATGACGGTGCCGGCCTGCCCGGGCGTCGGCGTCGAGTACACGTGCAGGGGAATGCCGTGATTGCGCACCGGCAGGATGCAGCGCGGGTGCAGCACCTTCGCGCCGCTGGTGGCGATCTCCTGCGCCTCGTCGTAGTGCAGCGACTTCAGCAGGCGCGCGTTGGGGACCGTGCGGGGATTCGCCGAGAACATCCCCGGAACGTCGGTCCAGATCTCGAGCCTCGCCGCCGAGAGCTTCGCCGCCAGGTAGGCGGCCGAGGTGTCAGAGCCGCCGCGGCCCAGCAGGACGGTGTGGCCGTCCTCGTCCGAGGCGATGAAGCCCTGGGTCAGCACGACGCCTCCGAGCGCCGCGACGCGCGCCGCCAGCGCCGGATCGGGCGCGAAATCGCAGGTCGCCGACAGCACGGAGGATCGGTCGGTCGCGCCGCGACGCGCCGTTGCCGCCAGCAGCGTCCGCGCGTCGAGGAGCGTCGTCGCCAGGCCGCAGGTACGAAGGTACGCCGCGCCGAGCTCCGTGGCCATGAGTTCCCCGGCTGCCATCACCCGCGCGCGCACCCGGTCGCTGACCTCGTTCACCAGCGCGATGCCGCCGGCGATCTTCTCGAGATCGGACAGATGCCGCTCGAGCCCTTCAGGAATCGTCACGCCGAGTTCGGCCGCGAGCCCCACGTGCCGGGCGCGGATCTCCTCGATCACCTCGCCGTGCGCGGCAGCGAGCGCCGCCGACAGCAGGCGCTCGAGCTTGTCCGTGATCCCGGACAGCGCCGAGTGCACCACGACCGGCGTTTCGCCCGCGGCCATGCAGCGCTGCACCACGGCGGCGATGCTCCGCCAGTTGCCGAGCGTCGAGACGCTCGTGCCGCCAAACTTCAGCACCACGAATGGCGCAGCGCTCATGGGATCCACCCTGTAGGAAGAGCCTGGCAGGGCGCGATGGCCCCTGGGCTGGGTCTGCGGGGAGTCAGGCTTCTTCGTCGAGGAAGTCAGACAGCTCACGCTTGAGGCGGCGCTCGGCGAGCACGTCCTCCACGCGGCTCCACGCAGCCTGCTGGGTGCGTTTGCCTGGCTTGGGGCGACGCTCGACGGCACCCAGCAGCTTGTCGAGGTCTTCCTCGCCGGCGGACTCGTACTCGTCTTCCAGGCTGAACTCTTCGCGTGCGCTCATGGGTCGGAAAGTCCTTCCAACTCAGCGGATTACGGGCCGAACTTTCAGTTTCGGGGCAGCGCAATATATACGAAAGGGCGACCAGTTCAACTGCCGCCTCACGCGACGGGGTCAAGCCGCCCGCGCTGCGCCCAGCCTGATCGCCACCGGGTCGCCCGGACCCAGCCCGAGGGCCTCGGCCGCATTGCCCTCGACACAGGCCGCTTCCACGACGCCGAAAGCGTTGACGAGCGCGACGCAAGTACCCCGCGGCGCCTCCCCATAGGTCCGCACTGGCGCGAGCACTCTGGCGCCGAAAGTCACCGCTTCGACATTAGAAAACTCACTCGCTGTCATGTCTATGTTACTGAAAGCATTGCCATAGCGATCAATCAGCAGCACCTGGCCTTGGATACCACCCGGGGTCCGACGCGGCTGTGGAAGGACAGGTGGCTTCACGTCGCCCACTTCCTTTCCAACATCTTCGAAGTCAATCCGGCCGGAGGCGAGTTGCCCCGCCAAGGGCGCAAAGAGATCCCGGCCGTGAAACGTGGAGGATGGCGTGGGATTCAGGCGGGCGAGCAGTGCCGGGCTGACCGCCCGGACCTCGGCGCCGGGCAAGCCGGCGATTCCACCCAGCAGGCCATTGTCCGGCCCCAACAGCACCTGCCCGTCCAGCGCCACGGCGATCAGGCGGCGTGCCGTGCCGACGCCAGGGTCCACGATGGCGAGGTGGACCGTGCCTGCGGGGAAGTCGAGGCGCAGCCGTTCGATCCAGAAGCTCGCCTCGGCCACCCGGTAAGCGGTCAGTTCATGGGTCAGGTCGACGATCCGGGCCTTGGGACAGGCCGCCAGGATGCGACCCTTCATCGCGCCCGTGAACGGCTCCAGGCTGCCGAAATCCGTCAGCAGCGTCACGATGCCGTTCGGGACGAAGCGCCCCGACGACGCGGGTGCCTCGGTCACGTGCCTGCGGACCAGCCGCTCAGCGGCACTTCTCCAGACACTTCGAGTACTCGTCGTCGCACTGCTGGGCCTTGGACTCGGTGTCCGCCTTGGCCATGCAGCGGTCCGACTCCTCGTCGCAGCGCGCGACGCACTGTTCGCTCGACGTCGGCTGCGCGTCGCTGGCCATGGCCGGTGTCGCGCAGACACTCGCCAGGAGCATCGCGAGGAGACCCGCGCGGCAAGCTGCGGTCAGGGTCATGCTTCTCTCCAGAGTGGCCGCCCGCGGCGGCACCATAGCGGCAGTTATAAGGCCCGGCCCAGTCGTCTGCAACGCTCGGCCGGATGCTGCGTCGCCGCGGCTGAACGGACCATGAACGTCAGGCAGCGAGCGCCTTCCACAGCATCCGCAGCCCCACCAGCAGCAGGAACGCCCCGAAGGCAGCCCTGAGCGCGCGGCGGGACAAGCCATGCGCGATCCGCGCCCCGATGGGCGCTGCGAGCACGCTCGCCGGGACGAGGACCGCCAGGCCGGGCAGGCTCACGAAGCCGAGGCTCCCGGGCGGCAGCCCCGTGCGGCCGAGGCCCGACAGGACATAGCCCACCGCCGCCGGCAGCGCGATCCACAACCCGAGCCAGGCCGACGTTCCTACCGCCCGGTGGATCGGCAGGCCGCGGCGCGAGAGTGCCGGCACCGACAGCGTCCCGCCGCCGATGCCCATCAGGGCCGAAACGAAGCCGATGCCGGCCGGCCAGCTGCGTGGGCCGGGGTTCACGGCGGTGCCGGCGACCGTGGCTGGTGGTTCCGGACGCAGCAGCATGACGGCCGCCACGGCCAGCGCAACTGACCCGAAGACAACCCGCAGCGCGTCGCCGCTCACGACGGCTGCCGCCGCCGCGCCCAGCGCGGCCCCCGCCGCGATCGGCGGGATCCAGCGGCGCGCGACCTGATCGTCGACCGCGGCCCGGCGGCGGTGTGCCCGCGAGGACGACAGTGCCGTCGGTATGATCGATGCCAGCGACGTTCCCACGGCGAGGTGCATGCGCACATCCCCCGGGACGCCTGCGGCACCGAGCGCGAACTCGAGAACCGGCACGATGACGATGCCGCCGCCGACCCCGAGCAGGCCCGCGAGCACGCCGCCGAACCCGCCGGCCAGCGCAACGACCGCCACCAGCATCAGGAGCTCAGCGGTCATCCGCCCCCGGCGATCGGTTGTCCTGCGGCCTTGCGGCGGGCGGCGCGGGCCAGCGCGTGGACCATGCCGCCCAGCGCGGCGAACCGCGGGTCGCGCGTCTCGCCGCGGACGTGGCGCAGGTAGATCTGTTGCGCGACCACGGCGAGCCGGAACAGCCCGAAGCTGCAGAAAAAGTCCATGCCCTCGAGCGTGACGCCCCTCGCCGCCGCATAGCGCGTCGCCATCTCCTCCCGCGTCAGGCTGCCGGGCAGCTGCGTCGGCAGCGTGCGCGTGGCCGCGAACCATGACGGGTCGCCGGCTTCCACCCAGTAGGCGAGCGAGCAACCGAGGTCCATGCGAGGGTCACCGAGGGTCGCCATCTCCCAGTCGAGCACGCCGACCAGGCGGGCGGGATCCGCCGCGTCGAAGACCACGTTGTCGAGCTTGTAGTCGTTGTGCAGCAGCGCCGCGACGGGCGCCTCGGGGGGTTGCGACGAGCGCAGCCAGTCGCCCAGTTCGCGCAGGTCCGGCGAGTCCGGCGTGCGCGAACGCTCGAAGCGCTCGAGCCAGCCCTCGACCTGCCGCCCGACGTATCCGGCGGGCCGTCCCAGCGACGCGAGCCCCGCGGCCTCGTAGTCCACGGCATGCAGCCGCGCCAGCACGTCCACCAGCGCCTCCTGCTGCGCGCGGACCAGCGCCGGCGTCGGCACGAGGCCGGACGGGTAGTCGCGTCGCAGAATGATCCCGCGCAGCCGCTCCGCGACGTAGAAGGGCGCACCGACCACCGACTCATCCTCGCAGCAGGCCAGCGCCCTCGGGCAGAACGGGAAGACCGGCGCCAGCGCGCGCAGGACCCGGAACTCGCGCGGCATGTCGTGACCGGACTTCGGCCGCGTGCCGAAGGGCGGGCGTCGCAGCACGTATTCCGCACCGGGCGTGGACAGCAGGTAGCTCAGGTTCGAGAACCCCGCGGGAAACTGCCGGATCTCGAGCGGCCCCCGGAAGCCGGGCAACTCGCGTTCGAGCCACGCCTCCAGGCGGCCGGCGTCGAGCGGCTCGCCTGTGCGCAGCGGCCCTGCCGTGTCCTCGAGCGTCACCGGGTGCGCGCCCCGATCAGCCGCCGCGCCACCGACAGCTTGTGCACCTCGTCCGGGCCGTCGTAGATGCGCGCCGCACGCTCCTCGCGGTAGTACCAGGCGAGGACCGTGTAGTCGGTCATGCCGAGCCCGCCGTGCACCTGCAGCGCGCGGTCCACCACCCGCTCGAGCACGCCCGCCACGTAGAACTTGATCATGCTCACGTCGTCGCGCGCGGCCCGCGCACCGGCGTGCTCGATGCGCCAGGCCGTGTGCAGCACCATCAGCCGCGCCGCCTGCATCTCGGCGGCGCTCTCGGCGATCCATCCCCGGATGAGGTCGCTGTGCGCGAGCGTCCGGCCGTCGGGACTGACCTTGCGCGCCGCGGCACGATCGATCATGAGCTCGAGCGCGCGCCGGCAGATGCCCAGCCAGCGCATGCAGTGGTGGATGCGCCCCGGTCCCAGGCGCGCCTGCGCCAGCCGGAAGCCCTCCCCGCGCGGACCGAGGAGGTTCTCCGCGGGCACGCGGCAATCCTCGAAGGCGATCTCGCCGTGGGAGAACAGGTCCTGCCCCGCGTGGCCCATGATCGGCGTGTTGCGCTCGAGGCGGTAGCCGGGCGTCGAGGTCGGCACCAGGATCATGCTGGCCCGCTGGTGCGGCGGCGACTCGGGATCGGTGATCACCATCGCGATGCACAGGCTCGCGCCGTCGGCGCCGGTCGTGAACCACTTTCGGCCGTTCAGGACCCAATGATCGCCGTCGAGCTCGGCCCGTGCCTCGAGCATCAGCGGGTTGGCGCCGCTGTTGTCGCGCTCGGTCATGCCGAAGCAGCTGCGGATGTCGCCGCGCGCGAGCGGAGCGAGCCAGGTTGCCTTCTGCGCATCGTTGCCGTAGAGGTGCAGCAGTTCCACGTTGCCCGCATCCGGCGCGTTGCAGCCGAACACGTAGTGACCGAGTGGGCAGCGGCCGAGGGCCTCGGACACGAGGCCATGCGCCACGAGATCGAGGCCCAGTCCGCCGTACTCGCGCGGGAAGTTCGGCGCCCACAGCCCCAGCTTCCGGACCTCGGCCCGCAGCGCCCGAATGTCCGGAAGCAGCGGTCCGATGCCTTGCTGCAGCAGGCGCGGCTCGAGAGGGATCAGCCGCTCGTCAACGAATGCGTGGATCCTCCCGACAAGTTGCTCGACCTCGGCGTCGACAC
>JBBINN010000178.1:0-6321 GCA_037443885.1 Gammaproteobacteria bacterium
GCGGGCTCACGTTCCAGGGACCGATGAGGCTCAGGTAGTCCATGCGCAGCGCGACGCGGTAGCCCCAGGAGTCCGCGTCCGCGAAGCGGTTCAGCGGCTCGAACTCCAGGAAGGGGACGGGATAGGCAGCCGCATGCGCGGGCGCCAGCTCCTCGTTGCCCGACAGCGACGTGCCCGGACCGTTGAACCTCAGGCCGCGGTCGTTCGGCCCGCCGGTCAGCTTGTCGGGCATGTCGAACACGTGGGTATAGGCAGCCTCGACCACCGCCACCAGCTGCGAGGCGCCGAGCATGGGACCGAACACCTTGGTGCCGGTCATCTGCGCCTGGAGCACGTCGTAGCGGCCCCAGCCGGGCACCCTCTCGTCGATGCCGAAGCGGCCGATCTGGTTGCAGGCGGCGAGCGTCGGTGCCGCCGCGAGGCACTGCTGTGGCAGCGTCTGGCCCTGGAAGGCCGCTGCGGCATTCTGGAAGGGCGCGAGTGCCGCGAACAGCAGCTCGACGTCGTCGAACTGCAGCGGCGCGTCCATCTTGTAGGACACCTCGCCCTGCAGCGCGATGCCGGTCGTGCCGACCTGGGTGTTGAAGGACAGGCCCAGCAGCTCGATGTCTTCCGGATACTCGGTGTAGTACTGGGCCGTGACCGAATACTCGTGCTGACCGATACGCGTGGCCTGGGCGGTGACGTTGCCGCCGCCGAGGGCCGTGTTGGCGCCTACGGTCGCGTAGCTCTGGGCGGTGGCGAGCGACAGGTTGCCGCCGCGGGCCGCGGCCTGAGCGACGCCGTTCTGCGCGGCCGCTGCGATCGCGAGCGCCGGCGGCAGCCCGGCCGCCAGCAGTTGCGCGGCGCCGCCGACCGCGGCGAGGGAACCGATCGAGTTGCCGACGCCCTGCTGCGTGCCCGTGCGGCCGCTGATCAGCGGCAGCTTGCTGTGATAGTTCAGGTAGTACAGCCCGAACTCGGTGCCGTCGCTGAACTGCGGCAGGAACAGCTTGAGCGCCACGCCCCACTGGCCGCTGTCGCTCGCCTCGATCGTCTGGCCGCGTGCCACGCCCTGGAAGTTCGGGATGAAGGGCCCGCCCAGCGGGCGGAAGTCCACGCCCTGGTCCGAGTAGCCGCCGAAGCCCAGGAACACCGTGTCGCCGCCACGCACGGCGAAGTCGTTCGCAGCGAAGTAGCTGCCGACCGGCTCGGGCCGGGTCTCGTCCCAGCTGAGCAGGTACAGCGCCTCGGCCGTGAAGTTCGGGGTCAGCGCGAAGGACGCCCGGATCATCTCCTGCGGCAGGTAGGCCTCGCGCAGCTCCGAGCCCGGCACACGCAGCGCCGAGACGTCGAAGTGGTTGATGCCGCTGTTGATGCCGCCCTGGATGAAGGTGCTCTCGCCCCAGTTCACGACCATGCTGCCGGCGCGCAGGTCGAGCTCGCGCCCGCCGATGTCGAAGCGACCGTAGGCGAAGTAGTCGAGCATGCGCACGTAGGACCCGACGTAGTCGAGCGCCTCGTTCGACAGCGGCGTGCGCCGCGTCGGCTGGTTCTCGGCCTCGTAGTCGTACAGGCCCTGGGCGCGCGCGAAGATGCCGTAGTTGCCCTTGCTGAGCGACAGCTCGGTGACGAACTTGACGGCGCTCGACACGAGGCCCGTATCGTAGTTGAGGTTGCCGTCGTCGATATTCGGTGAGCGCCCGGCTCCGCCGTTCGCGACGCCGATGAGGCGAAGGTCCGGACTCTCGACGCGGTACAGCATGCCGTAGGACAACGTCGTGTCCCAGCTGCCGTCCCAATCGCCGAGGCGGAAGTCGAGCGCCGTGGCCGGAGCGGCGGCGACGGCCGCGGCCGCGACCAGCGCAGCCGAGACCGCGAGGCGCACGGGCCGGATCCGGGTGGGTTGCATCTTCATGTTGTTCCCCATGTAAGGACCTGCGGATGCCGCCGTTGTTGTGGTGTACATACCGAATCGGCGGGCTGCTTACAACAACGCGGGGAGTATATCAGTGGCTTTACCCGGACCCACCCGCGCCTCTACGTATGCGCCCACGCATTTGCAGCGCAAAAAAACCTCAGGCGTGGGTGACCTGCGGGATGCTGTTGCGGATCTGCTCGGACAGCACGACCCGGGCATCCTCCGCCACGGCCAGCAGGGCCTCGCCGTAGGTGAGACGGCCGTCCGGACCGATCTGGATGACGTTGCGCCGGCGCAGCAGGTCGATGAAGGACCGGAACATGCTGCGGTCGAAGAACTCCGGCGCGTTCAGCCCGTAGAGCAGCGAAATCCGCTGCGCCATGGCCGTGCAGCGCTCCTCCAGGCCGTCGGCCGTCAGCTCGCCCCGCCCCGCCCTGAGCAGCAGCGCAATGGCGAGGTAGTAGCGCTCGATGGTCTGGATGGTCGCCTGGGCGAGGTGGGAGAGCTGGACCGCCTCCACCGTCCCGGTCGGCGGGCGGCGCCAGACCCGGCCGTCCTCGCTGCGCTCCAGCAGGCGCTGGCGGGCCAGCGCCTCGAGCGCGCCCTCCACGACCGCCGGCACCTCGTCCTCGCGCCAGCGCAGCCAAAGCTCCTGGCGCACGTACGGGTACACGCGCCAGGCGAGGCGCTGGATGTCCTCGGCCCGCATCGCCGCGTTGTTCAGGAAGGCGCAGGCGACCAGCGAGTGCATCGCGAACAGGTGGATGACGTTGTTGCGGTAGTAGGTCGCGAGGATCGCGGCCTCCTCGGGCATGCGGACCACGTCGCCGAGCGCGTGGGCACGGCGCTCGAGCATGCCCATCGCCTCGCCGTGGCGGATCATGGCGGCCCCGTCGGGCGACGGCATGTGGATGCCGGGCGCGTAGGGTGACTCCTGCATCAGTGCGACGTAGAGCTCCAGCTGGCGCTGCAGGTCGGCCTCGATCATCGACTGGCGCGGCGTGGAGAGCAGCGCCACGGCCAGCAGGTTGACGGGCGTCACCGCCGCGGCCGAGTTGATGCCGCGCAGGACGTCGCCGGCCAGCGCGTCCACCGCCTCGCTGAACCAGGGCGGGCGCGCCTCGTCGTTGTAGGCGGCCTCGCGCCAGGCGGGATCGACGCGCTCGAGCACGGCGGTCAGCGGCACCGGCTCGCCGAAGCTCACCTGCACCCTGCCGAAGCGCTGGCGCAGCGCCGGCAGCGACTGCAGCAGCCCGAGGATGGACTCCTTCTCCTTCGGACGCCCCGACAGCTCGCCGATGTAGGTCTTGGCCTCGAAGACGCGCTCGTAGCCGAAGTACACCGGCACGTACACGACCGGCCGCTTGCGGGTCCGCAGGAAGCTGCGCACGGTCATGGACAGCAGCCCGGTCTTGGCCGGCAGCAGGCGGCCGGTCCGGCTGCGGCCGCCCTCGATGAAGAACTCGATCGGGTGGCCGCGCCCCATGAGCACGTCCACGTACTTCATGAAGACGATCGGGTACAGCCCGCTGCCGCGGAAGCTGCGCCGCAGGAAGAACGCGCCGCCCATGCGCAGGAAGCGGCCGATCACCGGCAGGTTCAGGTTCACTCCCGCCGCGACGTAGGGCACGGCATAGCCGCGGTAGTAGATGACGTAGGACAGCAGCAGGTAGTCCATGTGGCTGCGGTGGCAGGGC
Source organism: Gammaproteobacteria bacterium (assembly GCA_037443885.1). Classification (GTDB taxonomy): domain Bacteria; phylum Pseudomonadota; class Gammaproteobacteria; order Steroidobacterales; family Steroidobacteraceae; genus SG8-30. Next base: position 3,598 of record JBBINN010000178.1, read on the forward strand.
ACGTACACCACCTCGCAGCCCGCTGGCAGGTGGTCGAGGCGCTCGGCGTTGCGCACTTCGACGCCGTCGTACAGCCGGGTCCACAGCCAGGTCAGCGCATGGTCCATCACGCGCACGAAGGCGTGCGAGTAGTCGGCCGCGATCTCGAGCGCGTGCTTGCGGGCGGTGCGCAGCGCCTCGCGCCGCGTGACGTTGCGGTCGACCATCTCCTTGCGCACCGCCTGGCGCACCGCCCGCGACCGCAGCACCTGGGTGAGGATCACGCGCCGCGTGGCGAGCTCCGGGCCGATGGTGTCGGCGCGCATGTGCCGGAACTCGGCCCGCAGGTCCTTGAGCAGGCGCCGCGCCGCCCGCGACGGTTCGGTCGCCGCGGCGGTGTAGTCGGCGAGGCTGCGCGCATCGCCGATGCGGATCAGCGTGCTGCGGCCACTGAGGACGATGGACAGCAGCCGGCGGAAAGGCCCCACCAGCGCCCACTCCTCCGACAGGAGGAGGTCGAACCAGGACCGCTCCCGCTGCGGCGCACGCCCCCAGTAGACGGCCACCGGCACGATGTCGAGCTCGAGGGCGGGGTCGCGCGAGGCGGCGGCCGTGGCCGCCGCAAGCTCGCCGGGCGTGCGGCGGTCGGGCCTGCGGCGCAGCACGCCCGCCCGTCGCTCGAGCGCCACGTAGGACTGCGGCAGCAGCAGGGCTCCGACGGCGAGACGCTTGCCGGGCCGTCGCAGCCGCGCGTCCATGCACACCTGCTCGAAGGCCAGGCGGTCGGACAGGTTGCGCTCCTCGAACACATAGAGCACCGGCCGCGCGGTTCCCGCGAGGCGCTGCGCCGCATCCTCGGGCACGAGCGTGGGCCGCACGAACAGGCGCATGAGGCCGCGCAGGGCCCACAGCAGGGTCCGGTCGAGCCCTAGGTAGCGGAAGCCGTTCAAGCGGCAGGTTCCTGCGGCCGGCGGCCGCTACTCGTCGCCGCCGGCGCCGCTCTCGCTGGCCTCGAGCTGCCGCTCGAGCGCCTCGCGATGACCCTCCCGGGCCGCGTCGAGGCGCTGCTGCGCCTTGTCCTGGGTCGCGATCATGTCGTCGAAGACCGTCTCGACGGGCTCTCGCTCCCGTTCCGCCCCTGGTTCCTCACCGCCTCCGCAGGCGGCGAGCGAGACGAGGACGGCGGCGGCGAGCAGTCTGGGCAGGGGCATGGGCAGCCCTCTTGGCGCGTGCATGACCGCCATTCTAGCCCGACTGCCCAGGCGGTGGACGTCGGGGACGCGTTGTGCAACCGTTTACCCATGCAGGACTTTCGCGGCCAGGTCTGCGTCGTCACGGGCGCCTCGGAGGGGATCGGCCGCGCACTCGCGCTCGCGCTGGCCTCCCAGGGCGCGCGGCTGGTGCTGGCGGCACGCAACGAGTCGAGACTCGCGTCGCTCGCGGCCGAGTGCGCCGCCCTCGGCGCGGAGGCGCTCGCCGTCCGGACGGACGTGGGCGAAGAGCCCCGGTGCGGCGCGCTGGTGAAGGCCGCCCTCGACCGCTTCGGGACCATTGACCTGCTCGTTGCGAACGCGGGCGCGACGATGTGGTCGCGCCTCGACGAGCTGACCGACCCGGGCGTGCTGGAGCGCCTGATGTGCGTGAACTACCTCGGCGCCGCGTGGCTCACCTGGCACGCCCTGCCCTCACTCAAGCAAAGCCGCGGCCGCATCGTCGGCGTGTCGAGCCTCGCGGGCCTCACCGGCGTGCCGACGCGCACCGGCTATGCCGCCAGCAAGCACGCCATGTTCGGTTTCTTCGACTCGCTCAGGATCGAGCTCGCGGGCAGCGGCGTGACCGTGACGATGGTGGCGCCGGACTTCGTGCTCTCGGAGATCCACCGCCGGGCCGCGGGACCGGACGGGCGGCCGCTGGGCGAGAGCCCGATGCAGGAGTCGCGGATCATGACCGCCGAAGCCTGCGCGGCCATCATCCTGCGGGCCGCAATGCGCCGCGAGCGCCTCGCCCTGACCTCCGCGCGGGGCCGGCTGGTCCGCTGGGCCGGGCTGCTGGCGCCGGGGCTGCTGGACCGCCTCGCGGCGCGCGCCATCCGCGAGCGGCACTGAGCGCAGGGGATGTGCTCGCCACGGCGATCGCCACGGCGATCGCCGCAGCGTCGAGCGGCACCGGTCAGGCCTGCGGCTGGGCCTCGGCCTCGTCCTTCTTCTGCGGCTTGTAGTGCAGGTGGGGCAGGTCCAGGGACACAAGGAAGTACTCGAACAGGTAGTTGATAAGGGACAGCTGCTCGATCATCCGGTGGTCGCCGTCCACGATGTGCAGCGTCGCGCCATGCTCGCGCGCGTAGCGGATGCTGTTCTCGACCGGCACGACGTCGTCGCGCCAGCCGTGCACGATGGTGATTGGGCAGGCGGCCGGCTGCGGCGTCTCGTGCTCGCGGCCCGGCATGTAGAACGCCGGCGCGAGCAGGAACAGCCCGCGAGCGCGCAGCAGCGACGACGCGGCCGTCGCGACGTGCCCCCCGAGGCTCGAGCCCACCAGCACCAGCTCGCCGCTCAGGTCGCGGCAGTAGCTCAGCAGCCGCGTGAGGCGGTCGTGCGGGTCGGCGATGCCGCGGTAGTCGACCGACTCGGGATCGTAGCCCTCGGTGCGCGCCACCTCCGCCATGGAGGAGATCTTCGTGCCCCAGGGGCCGCTCTCGAGGCCATGGGAAAAGACCACGTGTCGTCTCGGCATGTGCAGGCTCCC
>JBBINN010000179.1:0-4903 GCA_037443885.1 Gammaproteobacteria bacterium
CCTCTACCAAGCAGCGAGGCGAGGAGTGCCCCCCGCCGGATCCCGGTCGCGGCGCTGGCACTGCCTTCCGATGCCCGGCCCGGCCGCGCGCGAGGCAGCGCGGCGACAGTCCTCTTGAAGCGCTTCAGCGCGCCTAGAGTCCCCGGAGGTACTCCGCCATCCGCGCCGAGTCCGTGATGTCCGCGTAGCGCCGACCCACGTCGCGCAGCGCGTCCTTGTGCGGGCCCTCGTCCGCGTCGCCGCAGCAGTCCTCGGCCACCTGCACGCGCAAGCCGTACGAGAAAGCGTCCACCACCGTCGCGCGCACACAGCCGCTCGTGGTGCAACCCGTGACGATCACCGTATCCACCTGCTGGCGCACCAGGAAGGTGATGAGCGACGTTTGGAAGAACATGGACGGCCCGTTCTTGCAGTACTCGAACTGCGAGGGGCGCGAGATCCGCGGGTCCAGGGCCGTGCACGGATGATCGTAGATGAATTCGTTGCGCACCGCCGGGATCTTCCACAGCGGCATGTCGCGCTGGCTGCCGTAGGCCGTGTAGCAGGCGGCGATCGGGACATTCCGGGAGCGCGCCACCTCGAGCAGCGCCGCGGTGCGCTCGGTCGCGCGGTGGATCATGGGCAGGCCGCCGAGCGCGAACTGGGGGTCCGTGAAGGCCACCTGCAGGTCAACGACCAGCACCGCCGGGCGCTGCCCGAGGCCGATCTCGAACGTGCCGTAGCCCATGCTGCTGTACGCATCGCCCATCGTCCCCTCCTCTTACCGCATTCAACAAAACGGGCGGGAGCCGCGAGGTCCCCGCCCGGTCGGTCGCGCGCCCGCGCCCGCCCTCAGGCGGCGCGGACCTTCCTGCCCTTCGCGGCCTTGCCGGCCCGGGCGAGCGCCCAGGTGGTGAATTTCGGCTGCGCCGGCGGCTCGAGGCCCGTCTCGGCCTTGCAGCGGCCCTTGAGCTCGTCGATGGATTCGAAGCCGCGGTCGAAGAGCTTCGGCTTGCCGCGTTCCTTGGCCATACGCGCCCGCAGGGCGGCTGTCGCGGCCACGTCCACCTTGCCGTCGGCGATCACCACGCCGTAGCGGCGCGCGCCTTCAACGGTGGCGAGGCCCGCCTCGACGTCGAAGAGCACCAGCGAAGGGTCGCGCTCCAGCGGGTCGCCGCAGCCGCCGCCGCCCCAGGTGTCGGCGATGAGCAGATCGCCCGCCTGCACCTTCACGTGGTCGATCTTCGAGGGCATCAATTCCTCGCTGCCGTCCGTGCGCACGAGCGTCTTCTTGCTGCGCGCGCCCGGCAGGCCGCCGTTCACGCCCCAGGGGTAGGTCAGCCAGCGGTCGTCGTGGATCGAGATCTCGCCGTCCTCGAGGAAGCGGTAGCCGATCCTCAGGCCGTTGCCGCCGCGGAACTTGCCGGGACCGCCCGTGTCCGGGATGGTCTCGTAGATGTCGATGCGCAGCGGGAAGTAGCTCTCCAGGAACTCGTTCGGCACGTTGGTGAAGGAAGGCCACAGCGAGTGCCCGTCCGGCCCGTCGCCGAAGGGCTTGCCGGGGATGCCGCCGAAGGTGATCTGGTACAGCTGGTACCACTCGCCGTTCTTGTTGTATCCCGAGTACATGAAGTGCGGGCTGTCCGAGAAGCCGGCGGCGCACATGAAGGCCGGGTTGCCCTGGCCGAGCAGGCCGCCGAGCACGTCAAAGATGCGCCCCAGCGCGTGCGTTCGGCAGGAGAGCGCGGCGGGCTTCAAGGGCTTCAGCAGCGTGCCCGGCGGGATGCGCACTTCCATCAGGTCGTAGAAGCCGTCGTTGAACAGGATCTGCGGGTCGAAGACCATGATCATGTAGACGCCCGCGAACATCTTGAACATCTCCTCGTTCAACAGGAAGTTGATCGAGGAGATCGACTGCGGGTCGGTGCCCGTGAAGTCGAAGATGCACTTGTCACCCTCGCGCCACATCGAGCAGGCGATCTTGTAGGGGCCCATGTTCATGCCGTCGTCGCAGACGTAGTCCTCGAAGTATTGCTTCTTCTCGGGGACCGTGCGGCGGATGAGCTCGCGCATGGCGCGCTTGTTGCGCTCGAGCATCTCGTCCATGGCGGAATAGAACACGTCGTCGCCGAAGCGCGTCGAGATCTCGACGCAGCGGTTGCCGGCGGTACGCAGCGCCGCGACGATGGCGTTGAAGTCGGAAAAGTTCCAGGTCGGCAGGCGGCAGTTGTGCAGCACGACCTTGAGCAGGTCCTCCTGCAGCACGCCTTTCTTGATGATCTTGACGGGCGGGACGACCACGCCCTCCTCGTAGATCGTGCGCGCGTCGGTCGGCAGCGAGCCAGGCACCTTGCCGCCGACGTCCGTCATGTGGCCGAACATGGCGGACCAGGCGATGATCCGGCCGTCCTTGTAGATCGGCATCAGCATCAGCCAGTCGTTCGCGTGGCTGATGGCGCCGTTGACCGAGTACGGGTCGTTGGTGAGGAAGATGTCGCCCTCCTCCACGGTGCCGTCGTAGCCCTGCATGAAGCCCCAGATGAACGAGCCGAACTGGCCGACGACCATCTTGCCTTCGAGGTTGGCGATCATCGGGAACTCGTCGTGCTGCTCGCGGATGCCCGGCGACATCGCCGTGCGGAACAGCACCGTGTCCATCTCGAAGCGCGCGTTCCGAAGCGCGCTCTCGATGATATCGATGGTGACGGTGTCCACCTTCAGCTTCTTGAAGGGCTTCTTGCTGGTCTGGATGATCTTGGCGGGCATTCGCGTTGCTCCTTACCGGTTTCCAGGGCCCACGAGCCCTTACTTGCGACCCTTGGACTTGGACTTCGCCTTGGCCTTCGCGGCCGGCTTCTTCGCGCTACCGCCCTTGAGACCCTTGTGGCCATCGGGATAGATCAGGATGTTGCCGATCTTGTCCACGAGGCCCGTGTGGCCCGGCAGGATCACGGTGGTCGAGTCCATCTCCATGACGATGGCCGGGCCCTTCACCCGGTTGCCGGCCTTCAGCTTCGCGCGGTCGTAGACGGTCGCCTTGCAGTCCTTGCCGTCCATGTAGGACTTCTGCACGCCGACCGCCGCCGCCTTCGGGTCGGGGCCGCCGGCGGCGATGTTCGGCCGCTTGAGCTTGATGCCCCGGCCCTGCACGACCGCGCGCAGCGCCACGAACTCGTGCTCCAGCGGCAATGCAAAGGTGAACAGCCGCTTGTGCTCCTCGTCGAAGGGGTTGGAGACGGCCTTCAGGCCCTGCTTCGCGAGCGCCTCCAGGCTGACGTCCACGGTGAGCCGCAGGCCCTGGCCGTGGTAACGCACGTCCACCTGGTAGCTGCGCTGCATCTCGGCGACCGGAACCTTCTCCCGCTCGAGGGCCTTGGCGGCCGCTGCGGAGAGCTTGGTGAGGACCTTGCCGATCTCCTCGGCGCTGGTCTCGGAGAACTTGCGGACGTACGTGCGCGAGGCCTCGTCGCGCACGGCGGTCGTCACGTCGCCGAGCGCACAGAGCACGCCCGGGCCCGGCGGAATGATGGACGGCCAGGAGCCGAGCAGCCGCGACAGCGCGTTGGCGTGCAGCGGACCTGCGCCGCCGAACGCGATCAGCGCGTACTCGCGCGGATCGTGGCCCTGCTCGACCGACACGAGGCGAAGTGCGCCGACCATATTCTCGTTGACGATGTCGTAGATGCCGGCCGCGGCTTCCCTGGTGGACTTGCCGAGCGACTCGCCGATCTTCTGTACCGCCTGCTCGGACAGGTCGCGGCGCAGCTCGAGGTCGCCGCCGAGGCGCTGCATCTCGGGCATGTAGCCGAGCACGACGTTGGCGTCGGTCACCGTCGGCTCCGTGCCACCGCGGCCGTAGGCGGCCGGGCCCGGGTCGGCGCCGGCCGACTGCGGTCCGACGCGCAGCGCCTTGGTCAGCTCCGGCACGTGAGCGATCGAACCGCCGCCGGCACCCACCGTGCGGATGTCCACGGACGAGGCGCGCACCGTCACGTCGCCCACGGTGGTCTCGCGCCGCAGGCGCGGCTGGCCGTTCATGATCAGCGCCACGTCGGTCGAGGTGCCGCCCACGTCCACCGTCAGCAGGTTCGGGAAGCCCGACTGCAGCGCGACCCACAGCGCTCCGGTCACGCCGCCGGCCGGGCCCGACATCAGCAGGTTGACTGGATAGTCCTCGGCGGACTTCGCCGAGGAAAGGCCGCCGTCGGAGCGCAGGATGTGCAGCTTGACCGAGCCCGCCTTCGAGGCCAGCTTGGTCTGCAGGTTGTGCACGTAGCGCTGCACCTTCGGGCGCACGTAGGAGTTCGCGACCGTCGTGACGGTCCGCTCGTACTCCTGCATCTCCGGCACCACCTCGGAGGACAGCGAGACGGGCACGCCCGGCAGGACCTCCGCCGCGATCTGCCGGATCCGCTTCTCGTGCGCATCGTTGGCGAAGGCGTTGATCAGCGACACGGTCAGCGCCTCGATGTTCTCGCCCTTGAGGCGCGCAAGTTCGGTGCGCAGCGCGCCCTCGTCGAGGCTGCGGATGACCTCGCCCCTGGCGCTGACGCGCTCGTCTGCCTCGATGGTCAGCTTGAGCGGCGCCATCGGCAGCGACTTGTTGTAGATCACCCAGCCGCCGAGGCCGCCCGGCACGAACGAGCGTGCGATCTGCAGCACCTGCCTGTAGCCCTTGGTGGTCACCAGGCCGACGCGCGCCCCGGTGCTGGTGAGCACCGTGTTGGTCGCGACCGTCGTGCCGTGCATGACGTGCGAGATCTGCTTCGGGTCGATGCCCGCGTGCTCGCAGACGCGCGCGAGTCCGTTCAGGACGCCGATGGACTGGTCCGCCGGGGTGCTCGGCACCTTCGCGGTCCAGGTCCTTCCGCTCTGCTCGTCGACGAGCAACAGGTCGGTGAACGTGCCACCCACGTCTACACCC
>JBBINN010000179.1:4913-6284 GCA_037443885.1 Gammaproteobacteria bacterium
TCGGTATGTCATGCGGTCACCTGTCTCTGGCTGGATCTGATGAACGGCGGCCGCCGCGCCCGAAGCGGGCGGCCGATGGATTGAGTGGGCATGAGCCTCGGTCGCGCCTGAAACGCACGACCGTGCGGGAGTATCGAATGTTTGCGGCGGTGCCGCAACGTGCTGCGGGTCGCGCCCTGCATCAGGCGGCGACGGCCGGCTGCGCCGGGAAGCTGCCGGCCTTGACCAGCAGGCCGGGCACATTGCGGCCGAGCTGGTCCTGCAGCCAGCGGCCGGTCGCGATCAGGCGCTCGAGGTCCACGCCGGTCGCAACGCCCATGCGCCGCAGCATGTAGACGAGATCCTCGGTCGGGATGTTGCCGGTGGCCGCGGGAGCGAACGGGCAGCCGCCAATTCCGCCGATGCTCGCATCGAGCACCCTGACCCCCGCCTCGACGGCCGCATACGCGTTGGCGAGGCCAGTGTTGCGGGTGTTGTGGAAGTGCCCGCGCAGAGGCATGCCAGGCAGCGCGGCCTTCAGGCGCCCAACGAGGTCCGTGACCTGGCTCGGCACCCCCACGCCGATGGTGTCGGCGATGGCGACCTCGTGCGGGTGGCCCTGGGAGCAGGCGATGGCGACCTCCACCACCCGCTCGGGGGCGATCTCTCCTTCGAACGGGCACCCGAAGGCCGCAGAGACCGTGACCTGGGCGCGTATGCCGGCCGCGTGAGCCGCCGCGGCGATCTCGAGCCACGCGTCGATGGACTCGCGCGTACTGACGCCCTGGTTGCGCTGGTTGAAGGTGTCGCTCGCCACCACCGCCATGCCGATCTCGGTGCAGCCGGCTGCGGCGGCCCTGTCGAAGCCCTTGCGGTTCAGCACCAGCCCAACGTAGTGCACGCCCTCCCGGCGCGGCAGCGCCTTGAGCACGTCCTCGGCATCCGCCATCTGCGGCACGCGCTTGGGATTCACGAAGCTGGCCACTTCGAGCCGGCGGACGCCGGCCGCTATCGCGCGCTCGATGAACTCCACCTTGGTGGCCGTGGGTACCACGCCCGGCTCCTTCTGCAGGGCCTCGCGGAAGGCGGCGAGCTCGGCATTGCGCACATCGAGGAAGAAGAAGGCGGGTGCCTTCTCCGGAATGCCGGAGCGGAGTTCGGCGCTGATGCTGCGGTCGGTCAGCGCCAGGGTCACGAACAGGGTGAGGCCCAGGACCAGGGCAAGGATGACCGACGCCGCCGCCGATCCCGGGCGGTGAATGTTCGACACGGCATAGCGCCAGATGGCGGACTTCGGCCGCGGCATGCGGCGCGCGAGGAAGATGATCAGGCGGGCCAGCCCCAGCAGCACCACGAAGCTCGCCATGCCCGGCTCCTCTCCTTAGCGGATGA
>JBBINN010000180.1:0-6270 GCA_037443885.1 Gammaproteobacteria bacterium
CCGTGGCACCAGATGCCGGGAAAGCGCTCGAAGTAGGCCGCGCGGTAGCGCGCGCCGTCCGGGTCGTTCCAGAAGCCGACCGGCATGCTGGGAAACGGCGCGGTGCACACCAGCTCGCCGCGCTCGCCCGTCACTGGACGGCCCTGGTCGTCCCACACCTCGACCTTCATCCCGAGGCCGCGGCACTGCAGCTCGCCGCGGTAGACCGGCAGCAGCGGGTTGCCGAGCGCGAAGCAGGAGACGATGTCGGTGCCGCCCGAGATCGAGCACAGCTGCACGTCGGGCCCGACGGCCTCACGCACGAAGTCGTACTGCTCGGGCGCGAGCGGCGAGCCGGTCGAGAGCAGCGTGCGCAGCCGCGCCAGGCTGACGGCGTCGCGCGGCCGGTAGCCGCTCTTCTCCAGCGCCGAGAGGTACTTGGGGCTGGTGCCGAAGATGGTCACGCCCTCGGCCGCGGCCATTTCCCACAGGACCGACGGGTCGGGGTGGAAGGGCGAGCCCTCGTAGAGCACGAGGGTGGCGCTGCTCGCAAGCGCGCTCGCGAGCCAGTTCCACATCATCCAGCCGCAGGTCGTGAAGTAGAACAGCCGGTCGCCCGGCTTCACGTCGGTGTGAAGCTGGTGCTCCTTCAGGTGCTGCAGAAGTGTCCCGCCCGCACCGTGCACGATGCACTTGGGCTTTCCGGTGGTGCCCGAGGAGTAGAGCAGGTAGAGCGGGTGATCGAAGGGCAGTCGCTCGAAGGCCTCGGCGGCGCCGGGCGCTCCGAAGTCGGCGAAATGGACCGCGCGCGGCAGCGGCGCCAGGTCCGGCGCCCCGGAGACATACGGCACCACGACGACCCGCTCGACGTCCTCGAGCCGGGCGAGCAGCTGCGCCACCGCGCCCAGCGAGTCGATGGTCTTGCCCGCGTAGAAATAGCCGTCTGCCGTGAACAGGATCCTCGGCCGGACCTGCCCGAAGCGGTCGATCACGCCGGGCACGCCGAAGTCCGGCGAACAGGACGTCCAGGTCGCGCCGACGCTCGCCGTGGCCAGCATCGCCACGATCGCTTCCGGCAGGTTAGGCATGAAGCCCGCGACCCTGTCTCCAGGGCCGACGCCGACGTCGCGCAGCCCGCAGGCCACGCGCGCCACCTCGGCGCGCAGGTGATCCCAGGACAGTTCTCGCCGGGTGCCACGCTCGTTGGTGAACACGATCGCGGGCTCCGCGCCGGAGCGGCGCAGAAGGTTCTCGGCGAAGTTGAGCCGCGTGCCGGGGAACCAGCGGGCCCCGGGCATCCGGTCGCCATCCACCAGCACCGGGCCCGGCGCGCGGTCGGCGACCACGCCGGTCTCCTCGAACCACGCCTCCCAGAAGGCCGCGGGCTCCGCGACCGACCATCGCCAGAGCGCGTCCCAGTCGCCGGCGGGCACGCCGCGCTGTGCGAGCCTGCGCATGAAGCGCGTGAGGTTCGCGTCCGCCACGCGCAGTGCGCCCGGCGCGAAGATCGGCGCTGCCTCGATGATCGTCACCCGCGCACCCCTGACGAGCCCGTCACATGTTCTGGTAGTTCGGTCCCGATCCCCCCTCGGGGGTCGTCCAGGTGATGATGCCGTAGGGATCCTTGATGTCGCAGGCCTTGCAGTGCACGCAGTTGGCCGCGTTGATCTGCAGGCGCCTGCCCCCCGCGCCGTCGTCCACCATCTCGTACACGTGGGCGGGGCAGAAGTTCTCGCAGGGGTTGCCGTACTCGGTTGCGCACTTCGTCGCGCAGATCGACGTGTCGGCGACCTTCAGGTGCACGGGCTGGTCTTCCTCGTGCACGTTGCCCGCGAAATAGACGGCGCCGAGCCGGTCGCGCGGCGGCAGTGGCCTCTCGGTCAGCCAGCCGCGGTCGGGCGAGGCGTACTCGTCCAGCCGCATGAGGTTCTCGACATGGCCCAGCGTCCAGGGCGTGCGGCCGCCGAGGACCGTCTCGAGCGCGCCGTTGGCCATGCCCCACCAAAGGCCGCGGTGGAAGCCCGGCTTGATGTTCCTGATCTTGTGCAGCTCGCGGCCACCCGGCGAGGCGCGCCAGCGTGCTTCGAAGCCCGCCGTGCCGCCGGATTCCGCATAGTGCTCCGCCGCGAGCATTCCCGAGCGCAGCGCCTGGTGGACGCCCTTGATCTTCGGCACGTTGAGCGTGCCGGCGGTGTCGCCGATCAGCAGCGCACCGGGCATCTCGGGCTTCGGCATGGACTGCCAGCCGCCGGAGGCGATGGTGCGCGCGCCGTAGGCCAGCACTTCGCCACCCTCGAGCAGCGCGCGGTTGAGGGGATGGTGCTTGAACTGCTGGAAGGCCTCGAACGGCTTGAGGCGCGGGTCCGCGTAGTCGAGCCCGATCACGTAGCCGATGTAAGCGCGGTCCTGGTCGAGGTGATAGAGGAAGCTGCCGCCGTAGGTCTTCGAGTCCATCGGCCAGCCGACGGTGTGCTGGATGAAACCAGGCTCCACGCGTCCCTTCGGCAGCTGCCACAGCTCCTTGAAGCCGAGGCTGAAGGTCTGGGGCTGACGGCCCTCGGCGAGGCCATAGCGCGCGATCAGCTGCTTGGTCACGCTGCCGCGGCAGCCCTCCGCGAAGACCGTCAGCTTTGCGCGGATGTCGGCGCCCGGCGTGTAGCCCGGGCCCGGCTCGCCGTCCTTGCCGATGCCCATGTCGCCGATGCGCACGCCCGCGACTGCGCCGGTCTCGTCGAAGATCGCCTCGGCGGCGGCGAAGCCCGGGAAGACGTCGACACCGAGGGTCTCCGCCTTCTGCGCGAGCCAGGCATCGAGCAGGCCCAGCGAGACGATGAAATTGCCCTCGTTGTGCTGCTGCGGGGGCACCGGCAGGCGCAGGGAGCCTTCGCGCGTGAGGTAGCGGAACTCGTCCCGCTTCGCCGGGACGCAGATCGCAGGCGGCGAGTCGCGCCACTCCGGTGCCAGCGCGTCGAGCGGCCCGGGCTCGATCACGGCGCCGGACAGCGCGTGGGCGCCGATGGACGCCGACTTCTCGAGCAGGCAGACGCTGGTGTCCGGCGACAGCTGCTTGAGCCGGATCGCGAAGGCGAGCCCCGATGGGCCGCCGCCGACGACGACCACGTCATACTCCATCACGTCTCTGTCGGTCATGCCTGTGTTCCCGTGCGCTTGGGTAATCGGGTCAACGTTCTTCCGCTCCCGCCAGCTCCGGCAGGGCGCGCAGCTGGGCCTCGATCCTGGCGAGGTCGCCCACCACCACCAGGTTCAGCTGCGACAGGTCGAGCCAGCGCGCCGCCATGGCGGTGATGTCTCCGGGCGTGACCGCGAAGACGTTCGCGACCCAGCGGGTGAGGTACTCCTGCGGCAGCCCGTGCAGGTCGAGGAAGGCGAGCTGGCCGAGTACACCGGTCGGCGAAGAGTTCTGCACGACGAAAAGGCCCGCGCGGTAGTTCTGGATGCCGGCCAGTTCGGCCGCATCCGGCGGCTCGCTTGCGAGGCGGCGGATCTCGGCCATGATCTCCCTGAGCGCTGCCGCCGTATCCGCCGTGGTCACGTCGGCTTCCTGCACCCACATGGCGGCGCGGCGGCGGGCGACGACGGAGGAGTCGGGGGAGTAGGCGTAACCCTTGTCCTCGCGGATGTTGGTCGTGATGCGCGAGGAGAAGGCGCCGCCGAGCAGCGTGTTCATCAGCGAGAAGGGCATCCAGTCCGGCAGGGAGGGGTCCGGCGCGGGCAGTGCGAGACGGATGACGGACTGGGGCGCGTCCGGACGATCCACGAAGCGAATGGCCGGTCCCCGCCGCAGTGCGGGCGGGTTCGAGGTCGGCGCCGGTCCGACGGCCCAGCCGCCAAACGCCTGCATGAGGGCTGCCTCGAGTGCCGGGCGGTCGTAGCGTCCCGCGACGTAGACGTGCGTGCGCTTCGCACCGAAGTTCGCGGCGTGGAAACGGCGCACGTCGTCCGCCGTGTAGGCGGCGAGCCGCTCCTCGGTTGGGAAGGAGCGGCCGAAGGGGTGCTCGCCCCAGGTCATCTGCGCGAGCGCCTCGTCCGCGAGGCTCCCGGGGTCGGCTTTCGCGACCGCGAGTCGGCGCTGGAAGCTGGCGAGAATGCGTGGCAGCTCGGATTGAGGCAGCCGTGGCTCGCGCAGGACCTCGGCGACGAGCGCGGCGGCGTCCGCCGCGTGCTCGCTCAGCACCGAGATGCCCACGCTCATCTGCTCGTCGCCCGCGCCGGCAAAGAGCCCGCCGCCCATCTCCGCGGACCGGCGCGCGATCTCGGCGGCGCTGCGGCGCGAAGTGCCTTCCTTCAGCATCTCGGCCGCGATCGCGGCGAGCCAGGTGTCGTCGCCTTCGTCGATGGCGCCGGTGCGCACCGCCGCGACCAGCGTGACCTTGGGGACGCGGCCATAGTCGATGAAGGTGATCGACAGGCCGTTGTCGAGCTCGATGGTCTCGCGGCCGGGCAGCGAGAAGTCGCGCGGCGTGCCGGGCGCGGGAGGCGTGTCGCTCGCCGCGGCGGGCAGGGCGACCGTTGTGCCGAGGAGAAAGGCGGCGAGGCTGCAGATCATCGCGCGGCTCCCGCGGCTGCGAGGCCCGGCTCCACTTCGAGCACGGTGCGGTTGCTGCTGCGCAGGTACTCCCGCGCCACCTGCTGGATCAGTTCCGGCGTCACGGCGCGGAAGCCCTCCTCGATGCGGTTGATGCGCGCCGGGTCGTCGTCGAAGAGGGCGAAGGACGCGAGCAGCTCGGTCAGGCCGAAGCGGGTGCTCGAGCCGATCAGGTCGTACAGCTCGGTGCGGATCTTGGTGAGCGCCCGGTCGAGGTCCGCCTGCGCCACGGGGGCGTCCTGCAGGCGCGCGACCTCGGCGTCGATGTCGGCCAGGATCTCCGAGGAGGGTGTCGACGGATCGTGGATCAGCGAGAGCATCCACAGCATCGGGCCGTCGTAGGTGAACATGTTGCCCAGCAGGTTGATGCCGCCGCCGACCGAGCCGGCGTAGCCGCGCTCGGCCACGAGGCGCCGCCACAGCGCGCTGTCCTGGCCCTGCAGCAGCAGCTGGTCGATGAGCCCCATCGCGAAATGCTCCGGCGTGCCGCGCTGCGGCACGTGCCAGGCGACGGCGAGCGCCGGACGCGGGGCGAGCGGGTCCACGCAGCGGTGGCGCTTCTCGGCCTCCTGCCGCGGCTCGGAGATGTCGGGCCGCGCCGGCTGCGGCCGCGCCGGTATGGTGCCGAAGTAGCGCTCGATCCAGGCGCGCGTCTCGGCCACGTCGAAATCGCCGGCGACCACGAGCGCCGCGTTGTTCGGCGCGTAATAGGTGTCGAAGAACGCCTGCACGTCCTCGAGCGTCGCCGCGTCGAGGTCGGCGAGGTCGCCGTAGAAGTTGTGGGCGTTGTACCAGTTCTCGTTGGCGTGCTGCGGCATGACGAGCCACGGGAAACCGCCGTAGGGACGGTTCAGCACGTTGACCTTGACCTCGTTCTTCACCACGCCCTGCTGGTTGACGAGGTTCTCCTGCGTGACCGCGAGGCCCTTCATCCGGTCGGCTTCGGCCCACAGCACCGTCTCGAGCGTGTGGGCCGGCACGAGCTGGAAATAGTTCGTGTAGTCGAAGCGGGTCGAACCGTTGACGATGCCGCCGTTGCCCTCGATCAGGCGGATGAACTGCATCTTCCCGAGGTTGGTCGAGCCCTGGAACATCATGTGCTCGAACAGGTGCGCGAAGCCGGTGCGGCCCTTCGGCTCGATGCGAAAGCCGATGTGGTAGTACAGGCCCACGGTCACCGTCGGCACCGAAGCATCGCGCGACAGCACCACCCGCAGGCCGTTGTCGAGGCGGTAGAACTCGACCGGCACGTCTAGGACGGCTGCAGGCACCGCCGGCGTTGCGGGCGCGGCACGCTCCGCCGGCGTCGCGGCACAGCCGGCGAAGGCGGCTGCGCAGAGGACGATCGCGAGAGTCCGCGCGGTCACGGCGTGCATGGATCTGCCTGAGGTGGGGACGCCTTTGATTATAGCGGCCGCGGCCGCCGGCGGTCCCCGTAGCGTCAACAGTGCTAGCGAGGCTGCATGCGGATCGCGCCGTCGAGGCGGATCGCACTGCCGTTCAGCATGGGGTTCGAGTAGATCCCGGCGACGAGGTCGGCGAACTCGTCCGGCTGGCCGAGGCGCGACGGGAAGGGCACCTGGGCGCCGAGGGAGTCCTGCACGTCCTGCGGCAGCCCGGCGAGCATGGGCGTGGCAAAGAGCCCGGGCGCGACGGCCATGACGCGGATGCCGAAGCGCGCGCGC
>JBBINN010000181.1:0-6258 GCA_037443885.1 Gammaproteobacteria bacterium
GCGGCTTCGACCGCTACTACCAGATCGTGCGCTGCTTCCGCGACGAGGACCTGCGGGCCGACCGCCAGCCCGAGTTCACGCAGCTCGACATCGAGACCTCGTTCCTGACGCAGGAACAGATCATGGGGCTCATGGAAGGCCTCGTGCGCACGCTGTTCCGCGAGGTGCTGAAGACCGAGCTGCCGGACCCGTTCCCGCGACTGTCCTACGCCGAAGCCATGCGCCGCTACGCGTCCGACAAGCCCGACCTGCGCATCCCGCTCGAGCTGGTGGACGTGGCGGACCTCGTGCGCGACTGCGAGTTCAAGGTCTTCGCCGGCCCGGCGGCGGATGCCGAGGGTCGCGTCGCCGCGCTGCGCGTGCCGCGCGGCGGCGAGCTTACCCGCAAGCAGATCGACGACTACACCGCCTTCGTCGCGCGCTACGGCGCGAAGGGCCTCGCCTACATCAAGGTGAACGACGCGGCCGCCGGCCGCGACGGCCTGCAGTCGCCGATCCTGAAGTTCCTGTCCGATGCCGCGGTCGCCGGACTGATGCAGCGGACGGGCGCCGCGACCGGCGATCTCGTCTTCTTCGGCGCCGACAAGGCCAGGGTCGTCAACGACGCGCTCGGCGCGCTGCGGCTCAAGGTCGGCCAGGACCTCGGCATTGTGGAAAGCGGCTGGCGGCCGCTGTGGGTCACCGACTTCCCCATGTTCGAGTGGGACCCCGACGCCAAGCGCTGGATGGCGATGCACCACCCGTTCACGTCACCGGCGAACCTCGACCCGCAGGCGCTGGCCGCGAATCCCGGCACGGCGCTCGCCCAGGCCTACGACATGGTGCTGAACGGCTCGGAGATCGGCGGCGGCTCGGTGCGAATCCATCGCCAGGAGCTGCAGAGCACGGTGTTCGGCCTGCTCGGCATCGAGCCGGACGAGGCGCAGCTCAAGTTCGGCTTCCTGCTCGAGGCGCTGCGCTACGGCGCGCCGCCGCACGGCGGCATCGCCTTCGGCCTCGACCGCCTCGCCATGCTGATGGCCGGCGCGGACAGCATCCGCGACGTGATCGCGTTCCCGAAGACGCAGTCCGCCTGGTGCCCGCTCACCGACGCGCCGACGACCATTCCCGACGCGCAGCTCAAGGAACTGCACATCCGGGTGCGATTGCCGGCCGTTCCTCCGGCCTGAGGCCGTCGTCTCGAGGTGAGCCCCTCCCGTTCGAGCGCACTGGTCATCCACGGCCTGTGGATGAACGGCCTCGAGACGCACTGGCTGCGCCAGCGCCTCGCGGCGCGGGGCTTCGATGCCCGCGCGTTTTCCTATCATTCGCTGCACGCGGAACTGGCCGACGTCCTCACGGCGCTCGAGGCGCAGGTCCGCGCGCTGCCGCCGCCCGTTCACCTCGTCGGTCACAGCCTTGGCGGGCTGGTCGTGCTGGCGCTGTTCGAGCGGATCCGCGATCTGCCGGATGGGCGGGTGGTGCTGCTCGGGTCGCCCGTCAACGGCAGCTGCGCGGCGACGGCTGTCTCGCGCTGGCCCATCGGGCCGGTGGTGCTCGGGCGTCTCGCGCTGACCCAGCTCGTCGGCGCGCCGCGCAGATGCTGGGATCCGTGCCGCGACCTCGGTGTGATCGCGGGGTCGCTGTCGGCGGGGATGGGGCGCTTCGTCGCGAACCTGCCCGAACCGAACGACGGCACGGTCGCGGTGGCGGAGACCCGCATCAGCGGGATGAAGGAGCACCTCGTGCTGCCGGTGACGCACACGGGGATGATGCTGTCGTCCGAGGTCGCGGACAGGACTGCGGCCTTCCTCGCGAGCGGTCGGTTCTGACGACCCCTCGCCCTGCGCTGGGGGGCGGGGCTGCGTCTCGGCATTGCGGTGGGAACGCGGAGAAACTCCGGAATCCTGCGGTTTGACGCTGGGCTTGAGTGCGCCTCGGCACAGACTCCAAGCATCAGGGCGCTGGCAAGCGGCGGGCTGCGGCAGCCATTCTTGCCAGAATTTGGCAAGAGTCTTACCGTAGGTCTGTGAGCACGATGAACATCTCTCTCCCCGAGTCGCTCAAGTCGTTCGTCGACGAGCGTGTGGCCGAAGGCGGTTACGGCACCAGCAGCGAGTACGTCCGGGAGCTGATACGGCGGGACCAGGGCCGGCTGCAGCTACGTGCCCTGCTCCTGCAAGGCGGCGCCTCTGCGCCGACCGGCCCTGCCGATCGGGCCTATTTCGATTCATTGCGGGAACGCGCCAGGCGGCACGGCCGTCGTTGAAGACCAAGCCCGTTGTCCCGCGCGGGATTGCGAATCGGGATGTCGAAGAGGCCGTGGATCACTATCTCGCCGCCGATGCAGCAGACGCGGCGCTCGCCTTCGTCGACGCACTCGAGCGGTCGTACGCGCAGCTCTCGCGCCATCCGGCGTCGGGCTCGAGCCGCTACGCCGACCCGCTGGATCTTCCAGGTCTGCGCAGCTGGCCGCTCAAGGGCTTTCCCTACCTCATCTTCTGTTTCGAGTGCGACGACCGCCTCGACGTGTGGCGGGTGTTGCATGGGCGACGTGACATTCCGTGGTGGCTGCAGGACGAAGGCTGAGCCCGCAGGCGGAAGCAGCGACCCGTCGGGTCCTCCGAGGCGCCCGTGGGGGCGACGCTGCGATTGCCCCCGAATCGCGCTTCGGACATCGTCCAGAGCTCGCCCGATGGAGACCCTGATTCTCCATACAACCCATTGCTTTTATAGGGAAATATGTTAGATTACTGTACATAAAAACAGTCATGCGGAGAAGTCCATGGACGGCTCGTCTCGAATCTCCGAAGGAGCCCTGACCACGGCCGAACTCGCCAGCCAGATTACCGCGCTGGGCGGGCAGCTGAATGCGGCCACCTACCGCTGGCTGGTCCTGATCGCCGAGTTCGACCGCCGCGAGGGCTGGAACGACGGCGGCTCGAAATCCTGCGCGCATTGGCTGAACTGGCGCTGCGGTCTCGATCTGGGCGCCGCGCGGGAAAAGTTGCGTGTGGCGCATGCGCTGGGGCGCCTGCCGCGCATCGCCGCTGCGATGTCAATGGGGGAGCTGAGCTACTCCAAGGTTCGCGCGATGACGCGCGTCGCCGAAGCGGCGACCGAGGACTACCTGCTCGAAGTGGCGCGCCACGGCACGGCTCACCATGTCGAGCGACTCGTGCGTGGCTACCGGCGCGCGCTGGATGCGCAGGAACTCGCGCGCGAGGCGCGCCAGCAGTCGGAGCGCAAGTTCACCTGGTACCACGACGACGACGGCGCGCTCGTCGTATCGGCACGGTTGCCCGCAGAAGCGGGCGCGCTGCTGCTGAAGGCACTCGAGGCCGCGCTCGACGACATGGGCCCGCCGGACGTTTCCGCGGAAACGTCCTCCGTCAGCCAGCGCCGCGCCGACGCACTCGCCGCGGTCGCCGAAGGCTATCTGGCAGGCGGCCCGGCGACTCTTGCAGGGGGTGACCGGCAGCAGATCGTCGTGCACGTCGATGCGGAAGTACTTGTTTCCCGGGAAGCGGGGCGCTGCGAGCTGGAGGAAGGTCCGGCACTCGCGGCCGAGACGGCCCGGAGGCTCTCCTGCGACGCGAGCCTGATCCGGATCGCGGAGGGCGCAAGGGGCCAGCCGCTCGACGTGGGGCGGCGCACGCGCAGCATCCCGCCGGCGCTGCGCCGCGCGCTGGAGTCACGCGACCGCGGCTGCCGCTTCCCAGGCTGCACGCAGACCCGCCACGTCGATGGGCACCACATCCACCACTGGGCCGACGGCGGTGAGACGAAGCTCGCCAACCTCGTGCTTCTGTGCCGCTTTCACCACCGGATGGTTCACGAGGGCCGCGTCGCGATCCAGCGCCTCGACGACGGACACCTGCGTTTCCTGCGGGCGGATGGCCGCGCGTACGGGGACTCGAGCCACGCGGGGGCGCCGGCTGCCCCCGGGATCACGATGGGCGAGTTGCCGTGGATGCCGCCGCCCGCCGCGCTCTGGCGCGGCGAGCGGATGGACTATGGCCTCGCGGTGGAATGCCTGCTCGCGCGGCGGTCGCATGGCATGGACGTTTCAGCGGAAACGTCGGCGGGTCCGGTCGAATTCTGCGACTTTGCGCCGGATATGACGCGCGAATGCTGTTGATGAAGACCTGTCGCAGCTGCTAATGTAATACACGCAATAAAGTAAGGTATTACTTTCATGGCAACACGTATGACATCCAAGGGGCAGGTCACCATCCCAAAGGAAGTGCGGGAGTACCTGGGTCTGAAGCCAGGCTCTGCCGTGAGCTTCGAGGTTGGCCCCGGTGGAGATGTGATCGTCCGCCCGGCCGAGCGGGCGCGGGCGCAGAGCCGATTCGCGGCCGTGCTGGGCTCCGCCACCATCAAGATGCGCACTGAAGAGATCATGGCATTGACCCGTGGCGAGTGATCCATGGTGCTGGTGGATACCAACGTGCTGGTCGACGTCGTGGAAGCCGATCCCGCGTGGTCTGGTTGGTCCCGCCGGGAGCTGGAGATGCTCGCGGCGACACGGCCACTGTTGATCAATCCCATTGTGTACGCAGAGCTCTCGATAGCGTTTGCGCGCATCGAGGAGCTGGAGCGCGTCATCGGCAAAATGGAACTCCGATACGAGGAGCTGCCCCGGTCTGCGCTCTTCCTGGCGGGGAAGGCTTTCGCAGACTACCGCCGACGGGGAGGGTCGCGCGGCAGCATCCTGCCCGACTTCCTGATCGGCGCACACGCCGCGGTGACCGGGGCAAGTCTGCTCACGCGGGACACGGCACGGTACCGGGTCTACTTCCCGACCGTCGAGCTGATTTCGCCTGCAACCCACTGAGCTGCGGCTCGCTCAGGGGCCTCGAGTCGTTCAATCCCCAAGCCGGGACTTCAGCTCGTAGAGCAGCTGCAGCGCCTCCCGCGGCGTGAGCCGATCGGGATCCGTCGCCTTCAGGAGTTCCAGCGCCTCGTTCGGTTGCGCGGCAGGCGCCAGCGTGAGTTCGCCCTGCGGCCGCGGCGGCGCCTCGGCCTGGCCGCGCTGCTCCAGCGCCTCGAGGTAGCGCTTGGCGCTTGCGATGACCTCGCGCGGCACGCCGGCGAGGCGCGCCACCTGCAGGCCGAAGCTGCGGCTGGCGGGGCCTTCCTGCACGGCGTGCAGGAACACGAGCTGCTCGCCGTGCTCGGTGGCGTCGAGGTGAACATTGGCGACGCCCTCGACCTCGCCGGCGAGCGACGTGAGCTCGAAGTAGTGGGTGGCGAACAGCGTGAACGCGCCGACGCGCCGCGCGATGTGGCTGGCGCAGGCCCAGGCGAGCGACAGCCCGTCGTAGGTGCTGGTGCCGCGGCCGATCTCGTCCATCAGGATGAGGCTCGAGGCGGTGGCGTTGTTGAGTATCACGGCGGCCTCGGTCATCTCCACCATGAAGGTCGAGCGTCCGCCGGCGAGGTCGTCGGAGGCGCCGATGCGCGTGAAGATCCGGTCGAAGGGGCCGATCACCGCGCGGCGCGCCGGCACGTAGCTGCCCATGCCGGCGAGCACCACGATGAGCGCGGCCTGGCGCATGTAGGTGGACTTGCCGCCCATGTTGGGGCCCGTGATCACCAGCATCCGCCGGCCCGCGCGCAGGTCGAGGTCGTTGGCGACGAAGGGGGCGTCGAGGTGCCGCTCCACCACCGGGTGGCGGCCGGCCTCGACGACGAGCTGCGGCTCGTCGGTGAGCTCGGGCCGCACGTAGTCGAGCGATACGGCGCGCTCGGCCAGGTTGGCGAGCACGTCCACGAGCGTGATGGCGGCCGTGACCCGCTTGAGGTCGGCGAGCTCGGCGGCCAGCATGCCGAGCAGCGCGTCGAAGAGCTGGCGCTCCCGCGCGAGCGACTTGTCGCGCGCGCCGAGCACGCGGTCCTCGAACTGGCTCAGTTCGGGCGTGATGAAACGCTCGGCGTTCTTGACCGTCTGGCGGCGGTGATAGTCCGGCGGGACGCGTTCAGCGAGGCTGCGCGGCACTTCGATGAAGAAGCCCTGCACGCGGTTGTAGCCGAACCTGAGCGCACTGAGGCCGGTGCGCAGCCGTTCCCGTTCCTCCATTTCGAGCAGGTAGCGGTCGGTATCGGTCGAGATCGAACGCAGCTCGTCGAGCTCGGCGTCGTGACCCGTGGCGATGACGCCGCCGTCGCGCAGCAGGAGCGGCGGTGACTCGACCACGGCGCGCACGAGCAGCTCGTGGAGGTCGGGCCGGCCGGCGAGGTCCGGGTCGTGGCGCGCGATCGCGTAATCGGCCA
>JBBINN010000182.1:0-6253 GCA_037443885.1 Gammaproteobacteria bacterium
CTGGCCGGAGCCGCCGAACCCGAAGCCCTGCACGGCGAACACCGACTCGACGGCGTCCTGCTCCTGCTCGAGGAAGTACTTCTCGACGCGCTCCGTGGACTGGCGGGTCCGCTCCTGCGTGGCGCCGACCGGCGCCTGTACCGACGAGAACAGCGTTCCCTGGTCCTCGGCGGGCAGGAATGCGCTCGGCAGCCGCAGGAACAGCCAGCCCATCGCGACCAGCAGCGCCGCGAAGATCGCCAGGAAGCGCGGCGTACGGGCCAGCACCCCGCGGACGCCGCGCCGGTAACGGGCGCTGCCCGCGTCGAAGCCGCGGTTGAAGGCGCCGAAGAACCCGCGTTCCCGCCGGTGCGTGCCGGGCTTCAGCATCGTCGCGCAAAGCGCCGGCGTCAGCACGATGGCGACCAGCACCGACAGCGCCATCGCGGACACGATCGTGGCGGAGAACTGGCGGTAGATCACGCCCGTGGCGCCGCCGAGGAAGGCCATCGGCACGAACACGGCCGACAGCACGAGGCCGATGCCCACGAGGGCGCCAGTGATCTGCTGCATGGACTTGCGCGTCGCCTCGCGCGGCGACAGGCCCTCCTCGGTCATGATCCGCTCGACGTTCTCGACCACGACGATCGCGTCGTCCACCAGCAGTCCGATCGCCAGGACCATGGCGAACATGGTCAGCATGTTCACGGAGAAGCCGAGCGCGGCGAGCACGCCGAAGGTTCCGAGCAGCACGACGGGGATGGCGATCGTCGGGATCAGCGTGGCCCTGAAGTTCTGCAGGAACAGGTACATCACCAGGAACACGAGCAGGATCGCCTCGGCCAGCGTCTGGATGACCCCGAGGATCGAGGCGCGCACGAAGGGCGTCGAGTCGAAAGGCCGGACGGCGACCAGTCCCTGCGGGAAGAAGGGCTGCAGCTGCTCCAGCGCGGCCTCGATGCCGTCGGCGGTCTCGAGCGCGTTGGCCCCGGTCGCCATGGAGACGGCCACGCCGACCGCCGGCTGGCGGTTGTAGCGCGTCAGGAAGTCGTAGTTCTCGGAGCCGATCTCGACGCGGGCGACGTCGCCGAGGCGCAGTGCCGAGCCGTCGATGTTGCTGCGCAGCAGGATGTCCCGGAACTGCTCCGGCGTCTGCAGGCGCTCCTGCGAGGTGATGGTGGCGTTGAGTTGCTGCCCGGGCACGGACGGCGTGCCGCCGAGCTGGCCGATGGCGAGCTGCGCGTTCTGTGCCCGGATCGCCGCGGTGACGTCCGCGACGGAGAGCCGGTAGGCATCGAGCTTGCCCGGGTCGAGCCAGATGCGCATCGCGTACTTCGAGCCGAACACCTGCAGGCTGCCGACGCCCTGCACGCGCGAGAGCGGGTCGACGAGGTTGCTCGCCACGTAGTCGGCGATGTCCTCGCGCGTCATGCTGCCGTCGGAGGAGACGAACCCGATCATCAGCAGGAAACCACCCATCGTGGACTTGCTGACCACGACGCCCTGGCGCTGCACTTCCTGGGGCAGCAGGGGCATCGCGAGCTGCAGCTTGTTCTGGACCTGCACCTGGGCGATGTCTGGATCGGTGCCGTTCTCGAAGGTGAGCGTCACCGACGCGCGGCCGCTGGCCTCGCTGTTCGCGGACATGTAGATCAGCCCGTCGAGCCCCTTCATGTTCTGCTCGATGATCTGGGTGACGGAGTCCTCGACGACCTTGGCGGACGCGCCGGGATAGGTGGCGCTGATCGAGACGGTGGGGGGTGCGATGGCGGGATAGCGCTCGATCGGCAGCTGCGAAAGGGACAGCGCGCCCGCCAGCATCACGACGATTGCGATGACCCAGGCGAAGACGGGGCGGTCGATGAAGAAGCTCGGCATGGCTCAGCCCGCGTCGGCGGCGTGCGGGGCCATTTCCAGCGGCCTCTCGGCAGGCGTGACCTCGGCGCCCGGGCGCACCTTCTGCAGGCCCTCGACGATCACGCGATCTCCGGCGGCGAGGCCATCCTCGACCAGCCAGGCGTCGCCGATCGTGCGGCTCACGGTCACCTGCCGCTGCTCGACCTTGCCGTCCGCGCCGGCCAGCAGCACGGAGGTGCCGCCGCGAGGGTCGCGCTGGACGGCCTGCTGCGGGACGAGCAGGGCTTCCTGGCGGATGCCGCCGCCGACGCGTGCGCGCACGAACATGCCCGGCAGCAGACGCTGCCCGGGATTGGGCACCACGACGCGCAGGATGAAGCGCCCCGTCCCCGGATCCACCGTGACCTCCGAGAAGGCCAGCCGGCCCGGCTGCGGGTGCTCGCTGCCGTCCTCCAGCAGGAGGATCACCGGCAGGTCCTCGGCGCTCTCGAGCCGCCCGGCCTCGAACGCCCGGCGCATCTCGAGCAGCTCGCCGCTCGACTGTGCCAGGTCGACGAACAGCGGGTCGAGCTGCTGAACGCTCGCGAGCGCCTCGGACTGGTTGGCCGTGACCAGCGCGCCGCGCGTGACGGCCGAGCGGCCAACCCGCCCGGCGATGGGCGAGACGATGCGGGCGTAGCCGAGCCTGACCGTCGCGGCGTCGAGCGCCGCCTGCGCGACGCCGACGTCGGCCTCCGCCTGGTGCAGGGCCGCCATGACGTTGTCATGGTCCTGCGCGCCGACCAGCCCGCGCTTCTGCAGCTCGAGGCTGCGAGCGGCACGCTTCCCGGCCGCGTCGAGTCCGGCTTGCGCGCGCGCGAGCGCGGCCCGTGCGCTGTCGACTTCCGTCCGGTAGGTCGCGGAGTCGAGCTGGTAGAGCGGCTGGCCGGCCTTGACCGTGCCGCCTTCCTCGAACAGCACCTCCTGCACGATGCCCGTGACCTGCGGGCGGACCTCTGCGACTACCGAGGCGCGTGTCCTGCCAGGGAGTTCACGGCTGACGGTGACCGGCTGCGGGACGAGAGTCACCACGGTGACGGCGACCGGTCCTCCCGCCGGACCGTCCGCCGTCCGCTCGCCGCAGGCCGGCAGACCGAGCAGGCTGACAAAAACCAAAAGAAACAACGGGTTAGCGCGCATCGTCGGCTCGATGAAGCATTGGTTGGCTGAACGGCAGAAAACGGAAGACCGCGAAGAATGAATGCTCATTTACACCCTGTCAATGGCGACCATCCGCGAGCTGAAGACCCTGTCGGATGACGCGGCCGGCGGCCAAGCCGCGCCCCGTACGGCCTGGCCGCAGGGTCGGCAAAGACGGCGGGATATGCCATCATGTCCAGCCGTTCTGCCAAATTTCCTTCTTTTTCAGCATGATACGAGCGCTGCCGGTGATGCTCGCGGTCGCCGTCCTCGGGCCTTGTGTGGCCGCGGCCTTCGCCGACCGACCGTCGCCCCAGGAGCGGGAAGTGCTCGGCTGGGTCGAATACGTCGAGTTCGAGAAGCCGCGGGTGCGGCTCAAGGCCAAGCTCGACACGGGCGCAACGACCTCGTCGCTCAACGCGATGAACCTGAGGCGCTTCCGCCGTGGCGGGCAATCGTGGGTGCGCTTCGACGTCCTCGATCCCGACCGGCGCGGCGAGCGCATCGCGTTCGAGGCGCCCGTCGTCCGGATGGCGCGCATCCGCCGCCACGACGGCCAGTTCCAGGAACGCCCGGTCGTGTATCTGGACATGTGTCTCGGGCACGTGCACCTGCGCCGGCAGTTCACCCTCATCGACCGCTCGGACTTCAATTACCAGGTGCTCGTGGGCCGCAACTTCCTGCGCGGCTACATCGTGGTCGACTCCGCCGAGCGGCTGCAGACGCGGCCGGAGTGCGATTGGCCGGAAGCGGCGCCGGCGGCAGACCGGCCACAGGGGCCGGCCGGATGAACCGCTGGCACGTGCCCGCCCTGGCTGTCCTGCTCACTGGCGCAGGCGCCGGCATCGCGTGGCACAAGGCGACGGTACTCGGCTACCCGCTGCATCCGTCCGAGACGGTCGACACCTGGGTGATCGAGGCCCGGCTGACCTTCGATCCCACCGGCGGCGCGACGCGCGCGACTCTGCTCATTCCGCGCGATCCGCCCGGCTTCACGATCCTCGACGAGAATTTCGTGTCCCGCGGCTACGGCCTCGTCACCGAGGACCTCGGGCTCAACCGGCAGACCGTCTGGACCATGCGCCGGCCGGCCGGTCCGCAGGCGCTCTACTACCGCGCGACGGTCATGCGATCCGCCATGCCGGCGCCGCGGGAGGGCGTGCCGGCCCTGCCGGCGGCGCCGACCTACGAGGAACCGGACGCCTCGGCCGTGCTTACCGTGCTCGAGGAGGTGCGCGCACGCAGCGCCGACGTCGAGTCCTTCGCGGTCGCCCTCGTGCGCGAGCTCAACCAGGCCCAGCCGTCCGGCAACGTCGCCGCGCTGCTGCCGCGGAGTCCGGGCGGCTACGAGAAGGCCCGCCTCGCCGTGCACATGCTCGCGGGCGCACGCATTCCGGCTCGCCTCGTGTCCGGCATCCCGCTGGTGGACGGCGCCCGCGACCTGCAGCTGCGCACCTGGCTCGAGGTCAACAACGGCGAGGAGTGGATCACGATCGATCCGCTGACCGCCGCTGTCGGCCTGCCGCGGGACGTGCTGGTCTGGTCGCGTGGCGACGTGGCGCCCTTCACCGTGAGTCGTGCCCGCGGCGTCAGCCTGCAGTTCGCCGCGATGCGCAGCATCGAACCGGCGCTCCAGGCGGCGGCGCTGCGCGCCGACGTCGAGGCATCGCCACTCGCATCCCTGTCCCTGCTCGACCTGCCGCTGCACAGCCAGAACCTCTACCGGGTGCTGCTGCTGGTGCCGCTCGGCGCGCTGGTGATCGTCTTCCTGCGGAACATCGTCGGCATCCAGACCTTCGGCACCTTCATGCCGGTCCTGATCGCGCTGTCCTTCCGCGAAACGCAGCTCGTCGGCGGCCTGCTGCTGTTCACGGTGGTCGTCACGCTCGGGCTGCTGGTGCGCTTCTACCTCGAGCGGCTCAAGCTGCTGCTCGTGCCGCGACTCGCTGCGGTGGTGGTCACCGTGATCCTGCTGATGGCGGCCGTCTCGGTGGTGTCGCACCGCCTCGGCCTCGAAGTCGGGCTGTCGGTTGCGCTGTTCCCGATGGTGATCCTCGCGATGACCATCGAGCGCATGTCGATCGTGTGGGAGGAGGTGGGTCCCGGGGAGGCCATCAAGCAGGGCGTCGGCAGCCTGCTGGTCGCGGCCCTGTGCTTCCTGCTCATGTTCCACCCGCAGGTGGAGCACGTGGTGTTCGTGTTCCCGGAGCTGCTGCTGGTCATTCTCGGCGTGACGCTGCTGCTCGGCCGTTACACGGGCTACCGGCTCACCGAGCTGGTCCGGTTCAGGGACCTGGGGAAGTAAGCATGTTCGGCATCGCGTCCCCCTGGAAGCTGCGCGAGCTGGGCGTCATCGGCATCAATGCCCGCAACGGCGATTACGTCGGCCCCTGCAATCCGCGCTCGCTCTATCCGCGCGTGGACGACAAGCTGCTCACCAAGCAGCTCGCGCTCGCGGCCGGCATCGCGGTGCCGGCGCTCTACGGCGTGATCGAGACGAACCACGGCGTCCGCCGGCTGCCCGAGCTGCTCGCGGGACACGACGACTTCGTGATCAAGCCCGCCCATGGCAGCGGCGGCGAGGGCATCGTCGTCGTCGAGGGCCGCGCCGGCGACTTCTTCCGCAAGGCCAGCGGCACGCTCGTTTCCGTCGAGGACCTCGAGCACCACGTCACCGGCATCCTCAGCGGCATGTACAGCCTCGGCGGCCAGCCGGATCACGCGATGATCGAGTACCGCGTGCGCTTCGACCCGCTGTTCGAGGCCATCACCTACCACGGCGTGCCCGACATCCGCACGATCGTCTACAGGGGCTATCCCGTGATGGCGATGGTGCGCCTGCCGACACGGCAATCGGGCGGCAAGGCAAACCTGCACCAGGGCGCGGTCGGCGCCGGCATCGACCTCGCGACCGGCCAGACGCTGGAGGGCACCTGGCACGACCGCCGCATCGGCGTGCATCCCGACACCGGCGTCTCGATCGCCGGGCGGATGATCCCGGACTGGGAGCGGCTGCTGCTGCTCGCGGCGTCGTGCCACGAACTCGCCGGCCTCGGCTACCTCGGCGTGGATGTCGTGCTCGATGCGGCGCAGGGCCCGCTGATGCTCGAGCTCAACGCCCGGCCGGGCCTCGGCATCCAGATCGCGAACGGCATCGGCCTGCGCGGCAACCTCGAGGCCGTGGACCGCGAGCTCGCCGGCCGCGCGCCGCCGCCGGCCGGGGAGCGGGTGGCCTTCG
>JBBINN010000183.1:0-6199 GCA_037443885.1 Gammaproteobacteria bacterium
TGACACGCGATTTCCTCCCCATCAAACGCTTCGAGGATTACTTCGATCGCATGGAGAGGCTTTTCGGCGAGGACCGGCTGATGCCGGTCGCGTGGCCGCGTGAGCTCGGTGTCCGCGTGGAGTGGAAACCCACCGCCGACATCATCGAGAGCGACAAGGAATACCTGATCAAGGCCGAGCTGCCGGAGGTGGCGAAGGAGGACGTCAAGGTCGACGTCGCCGACGGCCTGCTGACCCTGCGTGGCGAGCGCAAGTACGAGAAGAAGGACGAGGGCGAGAAGATGCAGCGCATGGAGCGCTTCTACGGCACCTTCGAGCGCACGTTCACGCTGCCCGAGGACGTCGAGGTCGGGAAGATCAGGGCGGAGTTCAAGGACGGCATGCTGAAGCTGCACCTGCCGCGCATGCCGAAGGCCGAGAAGACGCCGCCGGTGCAGGTCCGAATCCAGTAGCTGGATTCGGTTGCACGGGGCACGGGCGCCGGTTCCCGGCGCCCGTTCTGCGTGCGGCCCCCGCGGGCATCGGGTAAGCTTCCGCGCGCATGAACGACGCGTCCGCCAAGCCGGCCGAGGCCCCCGGGGACCGCGCGCCGGCGCAGGCGTTTCCGCTGTGGCTGCGGGTGCTGGGACGGCTGCCCTTCGGCTTCTGGTACGCGCTTTCAGACATCCTGACCTTCCTGGCCGAGCACCTCTTTCGCTACCGGCGCAAGGTCATCGACGCGCAGCTGAAGCGCTGCTTCCCGGAGCTCGACGGCGCGGCGATCGGCCGCATCCGCCGTGACTTCTACCGCAGCTTCGCGGATGTGCTCGTCGAGTCGATCAAGTCCACGAGGATCACCGCAGAGGAACTGCGCGGGCGCGTCGAGGTGCGGGGATTCGAGCTGGCCCGTGGCCACCTCGCCGAGGGCCGCAGCGTGCTGCTGGCCACCGGTCACCACTGCAACTGGGACTGGGCGCTGCTGGCGGTCTCGCTCGACCTGGGCCATGCGATGGATGCCGCGTACAAGCCGCTGCACGACGCGTGGGCCGACTGGCTGTTCCGCGCGATCCGGTCGCGGTTCGGCGCCCACATGGTGCCTGCGAAGCAGCTGCTGCTGCGCCTGGTTCGCAATCGCGGCCGGCCGCGCGCGATCGCGATGGTCGCCGACCAGGACCCGGTCACCGCGGCAACGCGGCATTTCGTCAGCTTCTTCGGCCAGGAGACCGCCTTCTACACGGGGCCCGAGGCTCTCGCGCGCGCTTTGAAGATCCCGGTGATCTTCGTGGCCATGCGTCGCTGCGGCCGTGGCCGCTACGTCATCGATCTCGAGACACTGGTGCGGCACGACGAGGAGCTGCCCGAGGGCGGCATCACCGAACGCTATGCGCGCCGCGTGGAGGCGCTCGTGCGCGAGCGGCCCGCCGAGTGGCTATGGTCCTACCGCCGCTGGAAGATGCGCCGCGACGCGGACGGCGTGGTGCAGCGGGGCCGGACTTTCGGCGAGGATTGAGGCCCTTGGCGCGCGTGAGAAGCCTGCTCTGGTTCCTCGTCCTGTTCGCTGCCGGTTTCGCGGCCATGGGACTCTTGACCTATCCGCTCTGGCTCGCACTCTCCGCCCACTTCGACTTCGCGTTCCACCGCGTCGGAACCCGGCTCGGCATGCTGGTGCTGCTGGTTGGCTTCATCCTCGTCGCGCGAAGGCTCGGCCTCGCGGATCGCGCGAGCCTGGGCTACGGTCTCGCCCGGCCCCGGTTCCTGCGCGAGGTCGCGGTCGGCTTCGCTTTCGGCGTGGTTCTGATGGCCCTCGTGGTCGGGCTGATGGCCGTGCTGGACCTGCGCGAGCTGAAACCCTGGGTGGAATGGCGCGTCGGGCTGCTGGTCCCGATCCTGTTCGGCGGAATTCTCTCGGGGCTCGCGGTCGCGCTGATCGAGGAGACTTTCTTCCGCGGCGCCATG
The DNA here is from genome assembly GCA_037443885.1 of Gammaproteobacteria bacterium. Lineage (GTDB taxonomy): Bacteria > Pseudomonadota > Gammaproteobacteria > Steroidobacterales > Steroidobacteraceae > SG8-30. Next base: position 1,936 of record JBBINN010000183.1, read on the forward strand.
CACACGGCCGTGGCGCGCGATTCCGGACCGGCGTTCGCCATCGCAAGCACCGCCGTCATCTACTCGGCGGTGCATTTCCTGGGCCGCTACCGGATCGCCGCCGAGGACGTGCATGCTGGCAGCGGCCTCGAGCTGCTGGCTGGTTCGTTCGCCAACTTCGCGCAGCCGCTTGCGATCGCCGACGCATTCCTGTGCCTGGCGACGGTGGGCGTCCTCCTCGGGCTGGTTCGGCACGTGACGGGCAACGTCGCGGCCTGCATCGGCCTGCACGCCGGCTGGGTCACCGTCATTGCGCTGACGCGCAGGCTGTCGCAGCCCGTCCGCGACCAGCCCCTGTCCTTCCTGCTCTCGGATTTCGACGGGATGGTCGGCTGGCTGGTGCTCGGCTGGACCGCGCTGACGGGTGTAGTCCTGCTCAGCTACTACCGGCGGCAAGCTTCGACTGCAGGTGGCGTGACAGCTGGGCCACAGTCGGGTGGTCGAACAGCTCGGTGAGGTCGACGAGGCCGGGGAATTCCCGGTCGATCTGCTCGTGGATCTGGATCAGGGTCAGCGAGCTCGCCCCGATCTCGAAGAGGTTGTCGTCCAGCTCGACGCGCTTGCCCGGCAAGGCGTCGTCGACTATCGCCTTGAGGCGCCGCTCGAGGTCGCCGGCCGGGTCGTGCAGGTGCGCGTGCGCGGCTTCGCGCAGCCGCGCCAGCTCGGCCATCTCGGCCGCGAACTCGCCCGCAAGGAAGCCTTCCTCTAGCGCCACCCGCTGAATCTTGCCGCTGGTGGTCTTGGGGATGCGCTTGACCGGAACGACGTGAGTCACCTCGAGCCCCGCGTGCTCGTTGACGAGGCGCGTGACCTCGGCGGCCACCGGGACGAAGTCCTCGAGCGAGCCGCGGTGCAGCACGAACAGCGTCAGCTCGTCGGTCTCTGCGCCGACAGGCCGGCAACCGGTCGCCGCGACCTTGCCGAACTCCAGGCCGCCCGCCTGCAACGCGATGGACTCGATGTCGTGCGGGAAGTAGTTCTGGCCGTTGACGAAGATGATCTCCTTCGCGCGGCCGGTGATCACCAGTTCGCCGCGGTCCACGAGGCCGAGGTCGCCCGTGCGCAGCCAGCCGTTTGCCGTGAACGACGCGGCGTTCACTTCCGGCGCGTCGAAGTAGCCGCGCGTGACGTTCTCGCCGCGGATCTGCACGTGGCCGACGTGCCGCTGGGGCAGTGGTGCGTCCTCATCGTCCACGATGCGCAGTTCGCAGTAGGGGATGGCGCGGCCCTCGCAGATGAATTCCACCGCGCCTGGTGTGCCGCGCGACGCCTCCCGCGCCGGCTGCCCCACGGCCAGGCTGGCACGGTCGAGCACCAGCGAGCGGTACTCGCTGCCCGGGGCCGGGAAGGACACGGCCAGCGAAGCCTCGGCCAGGCCGTAGACGGGGAACATCGCGCTGCGCTTCAGGCCCGTCGGGCGCATGCGCGCGAGGAACTCGTCGCACAACGCGACGTTGATCGGCTCGGCGCCGTTGAAGAGGCAGCGCACGGTCGAGAGGTCGTCGGCAGGAACCGGCCGGTCGCCGAGCACCTTGAGGAAGTGCCGCAGTCCGAAGTTCGGCGAGGACAGGAGCGTCGCCTTCTTGCGCGCCGCAAGCGCGGTCCACAGCAGCGGCCGGCGGATGAACAGGTCGGTGGGCATGACGTTCAGCTGCATGCCGTTCGCGAACACCATGATGAAGAAGCCGATGAGGCCCATGTCGTGGGTCAGCGGCATCCACGACAGGGACACGTCCCGGTGACTCAGACCCGCCGCCTCGGTCGCGCCGCGCACGTTCGCCAGGATGTTGGCGTGAGTCAGCACCACGCCCTTGGGTTCGCTGGTCGAGCCGGAGGAGAACTGGATGAAGGCCGGATCGTCCGGCCGTGGGTTTTCGGGCCGGCCCGGGCGGCCCACGTCCTCGAGCTGGTCGATCAGGAAGGCCCGCTCACCGAGCCGCCGGCCGAGGGCTGTCTCGCCTCGAGCCTCGGCGAAGGCGACCAGCCGCCCGAGCGTCTTGCGGTCTGTGTAGAGCCAGGGGTCACCGAGACGGCGTGCGATCCGGAGTAGCTTGTGCCGGTGCTCGTCGCTGATGCCGACTGCGACCGGGACCGGCACGATGCCGCCGGCCATGCTGGCCCAGAAGCCATCCATGAAGGCTTCGTTGTTGTTCAGGAACAGGATCAGCCGGTCGCCGCGCGCAGCGCCCAGGTCCTGCAGGTGGCGCAGGATGCCGAGCGCACGCCGGTGCAGATCCGCGTACGATACCTGCCGCTCCTGGTCCTCGCCCTCGAGGTAGCCGACGTGCTGGTCGAGGCGGGCGTTGTGCTCTAGGAGGCCGGCGAGCGTCTGGGCCTGGATCATGGCTTCTCCCGATCTGCGAACGCGAATTTTACTACACCACGCGCCGGTGCCCTCGGCGCTGTCACCGGCGGTGGCGATGCGCTGGCTCGCCGCCCTGCCGCCTGAGCGGCGAAGCCGCCTCGAGCGCCTGCGCAATCCTTTCGACCGTGCCGCTTCGCTCGCGGGGCTCGCGCTGCTGGGCGCCGCGGCGAATGCGGCCGGGCTCGCGCTGCCCGCGCTGGCACAACTCGAGTTTCCGGACGGCGGCAAGCCGCGCTGGCCGGGCGGACCCGATTTCAGCATCTCCCACGGCGGTGGCCACGCCGGCTGCGCGATCATCCTGCCCGTGGGCCAGGTCGGGCTCGACCTCGAGCGCAGCGATGCGGCCACATGGCGCGATCTTCGGTTTGTGCTCGCCCCCGGCGAGTGTCCGGGCGGAAGCGCTGCGGAGGCGACCGCCGCATGGGTCGCAAAGGAGGCCGTGGTGAAGGCGACCGGCGCGACGCTCGCGGAGGCGGCGTCGGTGGTGCTGTCGGGCGCCACCGCCGCCTTCGGCGGGCGGCGCTGGCGGCTCTCGCGGCCGGTGCTCGCACCGGAGATTTCCTGCGCCGTGGCGAGCGACGCCGAGGCAGGGCTGGAGATCGTCGAGGAAGATGCCGCGACACTGCTTGCGCTGGGTCCCTGACGCGTTGCCGGGCCGCACGGCATGACCGACAATCCCGCAGGCCATGTCCGCGCCCACGCCGCCCCCACCCGACAGCATCTACGAGCGGCGCTCGCGCTCCAGCCGGAGCCTGACGCCGACGCGCAGGTTCCTCTATCGCCTCGCGGCGCCTGCCGCGATCGCGATCGTCCGGCTGTGGTGGCGCTGGGTGCGCGTCGTGGAGGTGACCGGCCGCGAGCGGCTCGAGCAGGCGATCGCGACCCACGGTGCCGTGATCCCGGTCTACTGGCACGCGCAACAGCTGCTGCCGCTCAAGCACCTGCTCGACTGCCGGCGCCTGGGCCTGAAGCTCGGGTTCCTGATCAGCCCTTCGGTCGACGGCGAGCTGCCGGCGCTGCTCGTGCAGCGCATCGGTGGCGTCGTGGTGCGCGGCTCGTCGAACACGACGGGCGCGCGTGCGCTGCGCGACTACTACGAGGCCATCGTTCGGCAGGGCGTCTCGCCGGCGATGACGCCCGACGGCCCGCGCGGGCCGCGGCGGCAGTGCAAGCCGGGGCCGGTCCTCGTCTCGCAGCTCTCGGGCAAGCCGGTGGTCCCGATGGCTTATGCGGCCAGCCGGGTGTGGCTGTTCCCGACCTGGGACCGGCACGTGCTCCCGCTGCCCTTCTCGCGTGCGGTGCTGGCGATCGGTGAGCCGGTCGTCGTGCCGAAGGGACTCGATGCGGCCGGCCTGCAGCGCTGGCAGGACGAGTTCACGGCGCGGCTGGACGGGCTTTTCCAGGAGGCGCAGCAGGCGCTCCGGCGCCGGCGATCCTGAGAGCCCCTCCGGCGCCTTAAGATGATCCTAAGATGACGGCAATAGACTTGCACGGCTTCGCGGTCCCATCGCGCTTCGCGGGGGACGTCGATGTCGCAGTGAATGGCTCGGCAGTCCCGGCCATTTCGGCACTCCACGGCTTCGGGAAGGTCCGGCGGGTCGCACGGTTGCATCCGCGGCCGCATGCAGACGGGAGCAGGCTTCCCGCACCACCAGGGCACGACCATGGCACACAATCCCGCGTATCGTCCCCCCTCGTCCGGCGACAGCCCGCCCGTCCCGCCGGACCTGCGACTCGTGCCCGCTGCCGCCCCGAGCATGGAGCAGCCGGTTTCCCTGTCCGTGGTCGTCCCGGTCTGCAACGAGGTGGACAACGTCCTCCCTCTTGCGCGCGAGATCGCGGCAGCCCTCGAGCGCCGAT
>JBBINN010000184.1:0-6153 GCA_037443885.1 Gammaproteobacteria bacterium
TGAACCATGTGCAGGCGGCTCCCGCCTCGATCGCGGCGAGCGGCGAGGTCACGCGCCCGCTCGCGATGCACAGGTGACAACCCGCCGAGACGGCGATGCGCGCAGCCTCGAGCTTGGTCGCCATGCCGCCGGATCCGTAGGCGGAGCCAGGCCCCTCCGCCATCGCCAGAACCTCGGCCGTGATCTCGTCCACTTCCGGGATGAGGCGGGCGTCGGCCGCGAGCATGGCGGCGACGCGCGCGGCGAGCCGGTCGTTGTCGCCGTAGCGGATCTCGGCGGTCGCGACCGTGTCATTCTCGTTGATCACCGGCACCGCGCCGAGCGCGAGCAGCGTCCGCATCGTGGAGCGGGCGTTCAGGTAGCGGCGGCGCTCCTCGGTGTCACCGAGGGTCAGCAGCAGCTGCGCCACGGTCAGGCCGTGCGCCTCGAGCACCTCCTTCCAGGCGTGCGCGAGGCGGATCTGCCCCACGGCCGCCGCGGCCTGGCTCTCCTCGAGCTTGAGCCGGCCCGGCTCGAGGCCGAGGTGGCGCCGTCCCAGCGCGATCGCGCCGGAGGACACGATCACCACCTGCTGGCCGCGCCCACGCAGGCGCGCCACGTCGGCGGCGAGCGACTCGAGCCAGCTGCGGTTGAGCCGCCCGCTGTCGGCATCCACCAGCAGGGAGGAGCCGATCTTGACGACGACGCAGCGCGCGCGCGTGAGCCGCGCGAGGCGGCCGCGTGGGTCGGCGACGCCCATCCGGTCAGCCGAAATGCTCGGCGGCCAGCGCCATCACCGGCTCGGCGCCCGCGTCGAGCGCGTCGAGGTGCGCATCGGCGCGCGGCAGCAGCCGCGTGAAGTAGAAGCGTGCCGTGGCGAGCTTGGCCTCGTAAAAGCCGCGGTCCGCCGGCTCGTGCTTCAGCGCCGCAATGGAGACGGCCGCCACCTTGGCCCAGCACCAGGCCAGGCACAGGTAGCCGGTCAGCTGCAGGTAATCCACGGCTGCGGCGCCGACCTCCTCCGGGTCCCGCGCCGCGCGCTGCGCGACCCGCTCCGTCACCTCGCTCCAGACCTTCAGCAGCCCGGCGAGGCGCGGCACGTAGTCGCTCATTTCCTCGTAGCCGGCGTGGTTCTGGCAGAAGGCGCCGATCAGGCCACCGAGCAGCCGGGCGAGCTGGCCGCCCGAACCGAGCACCTTGCGCCCGAGCAGGTCGAGGGCCTGCACGCCGTTCGTTCCCTCGTAGATGCAGGCGATGCGCGTGTCGCGCAGGAACTGCTCCACGCCCGTCTCGCGGATGTAGCCGTGGCCGCCGTGCACCTGGATGCCCGTGCTGGTGACCTCGACGCCCGCGTCGGTGACGAAGGACTTCACGATGGGCGTGAGGATCGCCAGCAGGTCGCCGGCCTTGCGCCGCTCGTCGGGATCCGGGTGGTAGGCAGCCTTGTCCATCTGCAGACCGGCGAAATAGGTCAGGATCCGCGAGCCCTCGACCAGCGCCTTCTGCGTCATCAGCATGCGGCGCACGTCGGAGTGCAGGATCAGCAGGTCGGCGGCCGTGCCGGCCTCGCCACCGCGTGCCGCGCGTCCCTGCCGGCGCTCGCGTGCGTAGGCGAGCGAGGCCTGCAGCGAGCGCTCGGCCTGGGCGAGACCCTGCAGCCCGACCCACAGGCGCGCATGGTTCATCATCACGAACATGCACTTGAGGCCGGCGTTCTCCTCGCCGATCAGCCAGCCGCGCGCGTCCTGGAAATTGATCACGCAGGTCGAGGAGCCGTGGATGCCCATCTTCTCCTCGATGCGCCCGCAGCTCACGCCGTTGGGCTCGCCCGGCTCGCCGGCCGCGTCGGGCAGGTACTTGGGCACGAGGAAGAGGCTGATGCCGCGCGTTCCAGCCGGCGCGTCCGGCAGGCGCGCCAGCACGAGGTGGACGATGTTGCCGGTCAGGTCGTGCTCGCCGCTGGTGATGAAGATCTTGGTGCCGTTGATGCGGTAGGTGCCCTCGCCGTCCGGCTCGGCGCGCGTGCACAGCAGGCCGAGGTCCGTGCCGGCCTGCGATTCCGTCAGGCACATCGTCCCGGTCCAGGTGCCCGCCACCATCTTCGGCAGATAGAGCTGCTTGAGCTGCTCCGGGGCGTGCCGCTCGAGGCACAGCACGGCGCTGTCGGTCAGGCCGCTGTACATCTTCCAGCTCATGTTGGCGGAGACGAACAGCTCGCCCACGGGGCCGCCGAAGCTCTCGGGCAGGCCCTGGCCGCCGAACTCCTCCGGGCCACACAGGGCCGCCCAGCCGGCCTCGACGAAGCGATCGTAGGCATCCTTGAAGCCAGGGGGCGTTATGACCCGCCCGTCCTCGAAGCGCACGCCGATGCGGTCGCCGGCCTCGTTGGTCGGGGCGACCACGCCTTCGGCGAAGCGGGCGGCTTCCTCCAGCACGCTGTCGATGAACTCGGCGTTCAGGTCCTCACGGCCGATCTCGGCGTAGTGGTTGGCGGCGTGCAGGACCTCGTGGAGGGTGAAGCGGATGTCACGGAGGGGGGCGCGGTAGGGATACATCGGTCTTGCCTTGGATGATGGGGTTTGCGTTGCCGATTTTACGCGACCGTCAGGCCGGCTGCGGCGGCCGGACGACCAGCAGGTCGCTCGGGATGCGGTCGAGCAGGCGCTCGGCCGTGCTGCCGATCACCCGCTGGTAGAGCCTCGAGCGGGACATCGCGCCGGCCACGAGCAGGTCCGCCCGGTGCGCCGTGCAGAAATCCGGCAGGACTTCCACCGCGGAGCCTTCGATGAGGCGGGCCGCCGACGCCAGGCCGGGATGGCTCGACAGCAATGTGGCCAGGCGTGCCCGCGCCTGATGGCGCAGGTCGGCCGGCTCGTCCACGCGCCCCGTCAGGCCGGCCAGCGGCATGCCGGCCGCCGCCACCGCGAGCGCTGGGTCCACCGCCAGGAAGGCGTGCACCACCTCGAGTTCGCCGTCGAGCAGCCCGACGAGACGCTCTCCCGCTCCGAGGATGGCGTGGTCCAGGACGTCCCCGGGATCGTCCGGGTGGCCGGGGTCCACGGCCGCCACGAGCCGGGGGCGCGCGGCCCAGGGCGTCGGCTTCACCAGCAGCAGCGGCGCCGGGCAGTCCTGGACGAGATACCAGTCGGTGCTCGTGAAGAACCCGCGGCGCAGCGGCCCATGCCAGTGCGTGTCCTTGACCACGAGGTCCGGCTCACAGAGCCCGACCTCGCGCAGGACGGCCGCATGAACGGGCCCGTCCCAGGCCGCCTCGACCTCGACCTCGACGCCCGCCGCCGCCCAGGGCTCCGCGAGGCCGCTCAGCCAGTCGCGGCGGCTGGCCATGAACGCCGCTCGCGCGGCCGACAGCGCTTCCGGATCGAGCAGCAGGCGGGCCACGAGGCGCGGGTCCCGGTCGCAGCAGAAGAGCCTCAGGCAGGCCCCCGACCGCTGCGCCAGCAAGGCCGCTTTCGCCACGGCCGGCTGTTCCGCGGCAGTCGGGTCGGTCACGACGAGAATGAGTTTCATTGGCTGCATGAAACAAGGCTAAACGCCTGACGCGCCTACCACATCCGCACAGTCCCGGGTGCCGGCGCGTGAAGTGGAATCCCCGTATGTCTCGCTCGCAGTTGCGAAACGTAGCATTCACCCCGCCGGGAGGACGCAACTCCGCCTACGGGCCGCGCGCCCGTCCTTCAGCCTACGGGGAACATTCATGGAACGGGTCGAGACCTACAACGACAAGGTGGTGCGCCAGTTCGCCATCATGACCGTCGTCTGGGGCATCGTCGGCATGCTGGTCGGGGTGATCATCGCCGCCCAGCTGCTGTGGCCGGCGCTCAATTTCGACGTGCCGTGGCTCACCTACAGCCGCCTGCGGCCGCTGCACACCAACGCGGTGATCTTCGCTTTCGGCGGCTCGGCGCTGTTCGCCGCCTCCTACTATGTCGTGCAGCGCACCTGCCATGTCCGGCTCTTCTCCGACAAGCTCGCCGCGTTCACCTTCTGGGGCTGGCAGCTGATCATCGTGCTGGCCGCCGTGACGCTGCCGCTCGGGATCACGACCTCGAAGGAGTACGCCGAGCTCGAGTGGCCCATCGACGTGCTGATCGCCGTCGTGTGGGTCGTCTACGCCATCGTGTTCTTCGGCACGCTGGTGAAGCGGCGCGTCAAGCACATCTACGTCGCGAACTGGTTCTTCGCGGCCTACATCATCACCATCGCGGTCCTGCACATCGGCAACAGCGCCGCGCTGCCGGTGAGCCTCACGAAGTCCTATTCCGCCTACGCCGGCACCGTGGACGCCATGGTGCAGTGGTGGTACGGGCACAACGCGGTGGGCTTCTTCCTGACCGCCGGCTTCCTCGGGATGATGTACTACTTCGTGCCCAAGCAGGCCGGCCGGCCGGTGTACTCGTACCGGCTGTCCGTGGTGCACTTCTGGTCGCTCATCGCGATCTACATGTGGGCCGGGCCGCATCACCTCCACTACACGACGCTGCCCGACTGGGCGCAGACGCTGGGCATGGTGTTCTCGCTGATGCTGCTCGCGCCGTCCTGGGGCGGCATGATCAACGGCATCATGACCCTGTCCGGCGCATGGCACAAACTGCGCACCGATCCGATCCTCAAGTTCATGATCGTCTCGCTGTCCTTCTACGGCATGTCCACGTTCGAAGGTCCGATGATGTCCATCAAGACGGTGAATGCGCTCTCGCGCTACACCGACTGGACCATCGGCCACGTGCACTCCGGCGCGCTCGGCTGGGTGGCGATGATCTCGGTCGGCAGCATGTATGCGCTGATCCCGCGGCTGTACGGCCGCACCGAGATGTACTCGACCAGGCTCATCGACGTGCACTTCTGGACGACGACCATCGGCATCGTGCTGTACGTGGCCGCGATGTGGATCGCCGGCGTGATGCAGGGCCTGATGTGGCGCGCCACGAACGCCGACGGCACGCTGACCTATACGTTCATCGAGTCGATCGCCGCGACCTACCCGTACTACGCGGTGCGCCTGCTCGGCGGCGTTCTGGTGCTGGGCGGCATGTTCCTGATGGCGTGGAACGTCTGGAAGACCGTGACCGGCGGATCGGCCGCCAAAGACGTGCCGGTGATGGCGCCGGCCCACGCCTGAGGTGACGCGATGAACCACGAAAAGATCGAAAAGAACGTCGGCCTGCTGGGTGTGCTGACCGCCGTCGCCATCAGCTTCGGCGGCCTTGCCCAGATCGTGCCGCTGTATTTCTCCGGGCAGGTGACCGAGCCGGCCCCGGGCGTCGAGCCCTACACCGCGCTGCAGCTGGAGGGCCGCGACATCTACATCCGCGAGGGCTGCTACGTCTGCCACTCGCAGATGATCCGCCCGTTCCGTTCCGAGACCGAGCGCTACGGTCACTATTCGCTGGCGGGCGAGTCGGTCTACGACCGGCCGTTCCAGTTCGGCTCCAAGCGCACCGGCCCGGACCTCGCGCGCGTGGGCGGCCGCTACTCCGACGAGTGGCACCGCCTGCACCTGATCAATCCGCGCGACCTCGTGCCCGAGTCGAACATGCCCGGCTATCCGTGGCTCGAGGAGCGCGTGCTCGACGGCCGGCAGACGCCGAAGAAGATGCAGACGCTGCGCGCGCTCGGCGTGCCCTACACCGACGAGCAGATCGCCGCGGCCACCGACGAGGTCGCGGGCCGCACGGAGATGCAGGCGCTGATCGCCTACCTGCAGGGCCTCGGCCTCGCCTCGAAGACCTGGAAGTGACCCGATGGAGATGGGCACTATTCGCGGACTGTGGACGCTCCTGGCGCTGATCGCGTTCGTAGGGGTGACCTGGTGGGCGTGGAGCGGGCGCAGGCGCGAGCGGTTCGACGAGGCCGCGCGGCTGCCGCTCGAGGAAGACACGCACAAGAACGAGGACAAGTGAGATGAGCACCGGCTGGACACTGTTCATCGTGATCCTGACGGCGATCAACGTCGTCGGCGCGACCTGGCTGATGTGGGCCTCCTCGCGGCGCGCGCCGGGCGAGGCTGCGCCCGGCGGCGAGACGACGGGCCACACCTGGGACGGCGACCTCGCCGAGTACAACAACCCGCTGCCGCGCTGGTGGCTGTGGCTCTTCTACGGCACGGTCGTCTTCAGCATCGCGTACATGGTGCTGTTCCCGGGCCTCGGCAGC
>JBBINN010000185.1:0-6131 GCA_037443885.1 Gammaproteobacteria bacterium
TGGCCACGAAGCGGCCCTTGGCGCGCGGGCTCAGCTTGTGCAGGGCGCGGGCGAAGAGTTCCTTGCCGGTGCCGCTCTCGCCGAGGATGAGGACCGAGATGTCGGCCGGCGCGACCTTCTCCACGGTGCGGCAGAGCCTGAGCGTCGCCTCGTCGGCCGCAATGATCCCCTCGATCGGCGAGTGCTCGGCAAGCGACGCCAGGCGGCGGTTCTCGGCCTCGAGCGCCGCGATCCGGAAGGCCCGCTGCAGGATGAGCTTCAGGACGTCGAGGTCGATGGGCTTCTGGTAGAAGTCGTAGGCGCCGTAGCGCACCGCGTGCAGGGCGTTGTCGCGGTCGGCGTTGCCGGTGACCACGATGATCTTGGTCTGCGGCGCGGCCGCGAGGATTTCCTTGAGGCACTGGAAGCCCTCGGTGGCGCCCTCCGGGTCGGGCGGCAGGCCGAGGTCCTGGAGCACCACGGCCGGCTCGTGGCGGCGCAGCGCGGCGAGCGCTTCCTGCCGGGTCGAGGCGAAGACGAGATCGTATTCGTCGAGCGACCACTTGAGCTGCTTCTGCAGCCCCGGGTCGTCCTCGACGACCAGCAGGCAAGGTCCCTTTGCGGTGTCGTTCCTGGTGGGCATGGGCTCGGTCAGGGGCTGGCGGGCTGGGCGGCAGCCGGGAGGATGATACGAAACGTGGTGCCGCGACCGGGAATGGATTCCACTTCCACGTCGCCGCCGAGGGCGCGGGCCAGCTCGCGGGCCTGGTAGGCGCCGATGCCCATGCCCTTGCTGCCCTTGGTGCTGTCGAAGGGCCGGAACAGCCGCTCGCGGACGAACTCGGGGGTCATGCCGGCGCCGTCGTCGGCGACCTCGATGACCGCATGGCCGTCGGCGGTGGCGACCCGGACCGTGACGTGCCCGTCGGCCGGGGTGGCCTCCTGGGCGTTGCGGATGACATGCTCGAGGACGTCGGTCAGCCGCTCCCGGTCGGCGAAGACCGCGACGTCGGGCGCCTCGATCTCCGCCCGGGGGATCGGTGAGCGCTGGCGGCTGCGCTCGACGGATTCCGAAACAATCCGAATGACCGGTACCTCTTCAGCCACCGCGGGGGCCTCGCCGCGGCGCAGCTGCTCGATCAGGCGGCTGATCCTGGCGGCGGTGTTACCGACGGTCTCGATGGCGTCATCGACGAACTCGGGGTTGTGCTTGTGGCGGGCCGCGTTGGTGACGATGAGCTGCAGCTGCGCGACCGAGTTCTTGAGGTCGTGCATCATGAAGGCCGTCAGGCGGTTGTAGGCCTCGAACTGGCGCGCCTCGGCCAGGCGGCGCTCGGACTCGTGCTGTGCGAGATGGGTGGCGACGTGGCGGGCCACGGTCTTCAGCAGGTCGCGGTCTTCGAAGGTCAGCGAGAACCCGTCCGGCGGGTTCTTGAGCAGGATCATCCCGAGCAGACGCCGGCCAAGCAGGACCGGCACGATCAGGCGCCACTCACGGCTGGCCACGAGCCAGTCCGGCAGCGCGGCCTGCTCGTACTCGTCGCGGTCGGCGCGGTACTCCTCGAGGTCCACCACCCACTCGCGGTCGCCGAGCAACGCCGTGAGCGCCGGATTGGCGGCGAGCGCGTCGATGCCACCCGGGACGATGGCATCCGTCGGCCAGCCAGTGGCCTCACTGTTGCGGCCCTGCTCGTGGCGGATGAGGACGGCGGCGGGACTCTCGATGATCTGCGCGATCGCCTTCAGGCCGGTCGCCCGTGGATCCTGCTCGGCGCCCTCCGAGAGCGTCGCGATGAAGCGCAGCCACTCCTCGCGATACTCGTACTTGTGGCGATAGAAATGCTTGACCAGGAAGACCTTGAGGCGGCGCCGCAGCGCCGTGGAGCCGACCAGCAGGCCGAGCACCGCCAGGGCGCCTGCGAAGAACACGATTTCGAGCACGAGGCCCCAGGAACCGCCAAGGAATCGCACCGCGTAGCCGCCGGCGGCCATCACCACGAGGTACAGCCCGACCACCATGAAGGAGGTGGCGTAGAACACCGCGTCGCGCGAGACGAAGACCTCCAGCGACCAGGCCGGGTTGCGCCGGGCCGCCAGCGCGAGAAACGGGATCGCGACCGCGGCAACGTAGCCGCGCGCGAACCAGACCTCCTCGGTGACTCCGCCCAGCAGCAGCGCCTGCGAGTAGAGGAAGACGTCGTAGACGAACACGATGCCGAGGCCGAGGTACAGGAGCTTCAGCGCCCAGCGGCCGCTGCTGCTGGCGTTGCGGTAGATCTGCTCGAGCATCACCAGGCCGACGAGCGGCAGCAGCAGGCCGCTGACCACCGCCAGCTGGTAAAAGCCCGCTGGGCTGCCGACGAGGAAGGCGCCGATGCCGGCAGCGAGCGCGCCGAGCCAGGCGGCGTAGGAAAACTGCGCGAGGCGTGACGGGAAGCCGCCTGTCTGAACCAGGCCCGCCAGGACCACGAGCCAGGCCGCATTGCGGGTGACCTCGACGAGAAAGACCGGCACACCGGGGGCGGCCTCGCGCGACGCCAGGAAGGCGAGCGTCGCGGCCCAGGCGGCCGTGACGGCGGTGGCGACGACGAGCCGCACGCCCGGGCCCCGGCCGGCCCAGGCCACCAGGAGCAGCAGGAAAAGGGCGGCGTAACCAACGGCGGCGATCGCATAGCCGGCGACGCCGAGGCCCGGCACGGTCAGCGCGCCCCCTTGCCGAACAGCACCACCTCGACGGTCTGGATCAGGATCGCGAGGTCGAAGACCAGCGAGCGGTTCTTGATGTAGTAGAGGTCGTACTGCAGCTTCTCGGCAGCATCCTGCTCGGAGGCGCCATAGGAGTAGCAGAGCTGCGCCCAGCCGGTGATCCCGGGCTTCACCGAATGCCTCTCGGCGTAGTACGGAATCCGCTGGACCAGCTGGGCCACGAAATGCGGCCGCTCCGGTCGCGGCCCGACGAAGCGCATGTCGCCCTTGAGGACGTTGAAGAGCTGCGGCAGCTCGTCGAGCCGGAGCTTGCGAATGACGGCCCCGATGCGGGTAACGCGCTGGTCGCCCGGCCTGGCCCAGCGGGCCACGCCGTCCGCCTCGGCGCATACCGTCATGCTGCGGAACTTGAGGACCTCGAACGGCCGACCGCGCAGCCCGACCCGTGTCTGGCGATACAGCACCGGCGCCGAGAGGCCGTCGTCGAGCTTGATGGCGATCGCCACCAGCAGCATCACGGGCCATGCAACGGCGAGCAGCGCGAGGCTTGCGGCGATATCGAGCACGCGTCCCGTCATCTCGCGGGGCAGGGAACGGCGGAAACCGTCCGAGAAAATCATCCAGCTCGGGTTCAGCAGGTCGAGTCGGACCTTGCCGGTCTCGCGCTCGAGGAAGCTGAGCAGCTCCGAGACCTGTATGCCGCTCAGGCGGCACTGCAGCAGCTCGTGCAGCGGGAACGCGCGGCGGCGATCGTCCATGGCGACCACGATCTCGTCGACGTCGATCTCGTTGCACCAGGTGGCCAGGTCGCCGGTCATGTCGAGACGCTGCGCGCTCGGAATGACCAGCGTGTCTTCGTGGGACGGCACGTAGCCCACGATCGTGAAGCCGATGCGGTCGGACCGGCGCTTGAGGCCCGCGATGCTCGCGGCCTGGCGACCGGCGCCGTAGACGAGGACGCGGCGCTTGAAGTAGTCCTCGTGGACGATCCGGCCGAAGGCCGCGCGCAAGGCGACGTCCCCGGCCACGGCGATGCCGAGCGCCAGCGCGAAACGGTCGAGCGTGATCTCGAAGCCGGGCAGGATCAGCGTGAAGATCGCCATCAGGAGCAGGGTCGCGAGCGCCGCCAGGACGAGGCGCACGGCGAGCCCGCGCAGCCGCTCGCGAAGCCGGGCGTTGTAGAGGCCCATGGCCGCGCTCGAGACGAGCATCAGCCCTGCGAACAGGACGTAGAGCGTCCAGTCCGGGAACAGGCGGTGCAGGTTGTGTTCGCGAACGTGGTCGGCGGCCAGCCACAGCGCGGCGACCGCCACGCCCAGCTCGAGGAGCATGAGCAGCAGCATCGGCAGCTGGACGTAATGCCTGAAGATGCGGATCGACATCGGCTGCCCGCAGGAGCTTCCTACCCTATTTATACGGCGACGGGGCCATCCGTGACCCGCACGCCAGCGGACCGCCCGGGCAACGCCCGCAAGACGGTCACTCCGTGAACCTGCCCGGAGTTTAAATCATCGGGAAGAGAAAGGGGCGAACGGCGTCACGCCGTCGAGATTGGGAAGAGGTACCGGTCATTCGGATTTGTTCGGAAACGCGTTTCCGAACAAATCCGAATGACCGGTACCTCCGCCTAGGCGCGGCGGCGGCGGGCGGCGCCGAGACCCAGCAGACCGAGGCCAAGCAGCCCCAGCGTGGCGGGCTCCGGGACCTGCGCGGGGCGGAAGTGAATACGCGCGATCAGGTCGTCGTAGTCGTCATCGTTGCTGGCGCCCGAATCATCGAAAAACAGAAGCCAGCTGTACTCGTCGAACTGACGAAAGCCGATGCTGCGATATCCGTCATAGCCGCCCAGCGACCACTGGTCGGCGATCGAGTCGGCCTCATGATTCCAGACACAGCGGCCCCAAGCACGATCAGGGCCGCCGGCGCCGTCGGAGTCCCCGTCGGATAGGCCGTTGCTGGTGCACACGCCGAACGAAAGGGCGCCGGCTCCCACGGCGTACCAATCGGAGAAGAGACCGGGGGTCGAGAAGGTGTCCGGACGGCCGGCTGTGGAGAACACGACTTCGACCCCACCGAACCACACCCGCAGGTCATTGGTGTAGCCAGCCTCGTTGCCGAGATACTCGAATTGCACCTCGCCCGCAGTCGTGGCGGAGAGCTGACCCAGCTCCACCGTGCCTCCGGCGCTGCCCCCGCAAGCCTCGCCAGTAAAGTTGTTGCAGGTGCGAATTTGTGCATCCGTCGGAACGCCCACGGCGACGGTCGCGGTCTGATCGAGGACCAGCGCGGCGTTGGCGGAGGTGGATGCGAGACCGAGTGCAATTGCAACGGCGGCGGTGAGCAGAGGCAGCTTCATGAGGAATTCCTTCCTGGCTCCGGCGGACCACCAACGGCCCACCTTGCCCGAGATAAAGCAAGGAGTGTGCCGCCTGAGCAGAAACAGTGACTTGAGAGAAGCCGATCTCCGCGTGAACGTAAACCGTCAGGCCGTCCGACAGGCCTGATGTGAACCGGTTCAAAGTTTTCCGAAGAGGTACCGGTCATTCGGATTTGTTCGGAAATCGGGTTCCGAACAAATCCGAATGACCGGTACCTCCAAGCTCTACGTACAGATCGCGGTATAGGGCGGCGCAACGATCAATGTCGTAGCGAGCGGGCAGCTCCGGGCTCTCCCGGGCTACGAGCACATCCTGGACATTCGCCGCGATGCCGGCAGGGTCGTCTCCCTCGACCAGCCTGCAACCGGAGACGCCGGCAAGCATCTCGGGCAAGCCCCCGACCGCCCTGGCGACGATGGGAACCCCGATCGCCAGGGCCTCGAGGGCGGCCATGGGGGTGCCCTCGTGGTCCGAGGTGAAGACGAGGACGTCGGCTTCGGCCAGCCACTCGAGGATATCCGTGCGAAAGCCGTGAAACGTCGTCTGGCTGGAGACGCCCAGTTTGTCGGCGTCTTTCCGCAACTCCTCGAGCAGCGGACCCTCGCCCACGACGTCGAAGTGGATGAGCGAGGAATCGGCTGCCGAGAGGCTTGCGGCCATACGCAGGAATAAATCCACCCGCTTGACGGGTACGAGGCGTCCAACGAAAGCCACCCGGGCGGGGCCGTCGTCGCACACGCGCACTGCGCGCCGCGCCCGCACAGGCGCGAGCGCCGCCGCATCCAGGCCGTTGTGGATCACCTCGACCCGCACACCCGGCCGCGAGCCGCGCAACCGCACGGCCAACTCCTGCGACACCGCCACGGACACGCACTGCCAGCGCCGCTCGCTCCAACTGTCCAACCAGCGTAGCGCCCTTTTGTCGAGCCGCCACCAAGACGGCTGATGCTCGTCCGCCCCGTGAACGGTGCGAACCGAGGGACGTCCGGCGAGCCGCGCCGCAAGGCCGCCCAGCACGTTCTCCTTGAGTCGGTGTGTGTGAACGACCGACGGGCCGAACTGCCGGAT
>JBBINN010000186.1:0-5994 GCA_037443885.1 Gammaproteobacteria bacterium
TCACGCGCGCGCGGGCGAGGTGGCCGGAGGCCCCCCAGAGTGAGCGCGTTGTTCCGCGCGAACGACCTGGGGGCCCGGCCGGATCCCGCCGGCGCGCGAGGCGCAGTCCCGGTCGCGGCACAGGCGAGAGACCACCGAAGCGACTGGCTCACCCCAGGATCAGCGCCACCGCCACGTTGCGGCCCTCGTGCAGCAGCACGTTGTAGGTGCGGCAGGCCGCCGCGTTGTCCATGACCTCGAGGCCGATGCCGCGACGGGCCGCGTGCGCGAGCAGCGCCGCGGGCGGGAAGACCTGGCGCTCGCCGGTGCCGAGCACAACGAGGTCCGGGCCGAGCGCGAACACCGCGTCGAGGTCGTCGATCGTGAGCGAAGCCGCGTCGTGGGCCGTCCAGCCGGGCAGGGCGTCACGGGCGGTGAGCACCACGCTTGCGGTGAAGATGCGCTCGCGCACGTGGATCTGCCCGGGGCCGCGGGCCGTGATCGCATTGACGGTTCCGTGAGCCTCGAGCGTGAACTTCATGGCGGCCGCCACTATACCGTCGGCGCCGGCGTGGCGCCGGTATCATGTCGCCCCCATGCAGTCGCTCGAGCTCGCCATCACCGACCTCGCGGTTCCCGCCACCGACGCGACCGTGCCGCGGCTCGGCGCACTCGAGCGGCTGCTCGCCCGCGGCCGGCGCCGGGAAGGTCCGGGCGACTTTCGCCGCTGGGCGCTCGAGCGGGCTGGGCTCGTGCCGCCCGCACGGCTGCCGCTCGCCTCGGTCATCGCCGGCAGGCCGGGCGCGTGGGCGCTCGCCACGCCGGTGAACCTCGTTGCGGGTCTCGAGCGCGTGCATCTGCACCCGGCCGGGTTGCCCCGGGTCACCGTCGATGAGCTCGAGGCCGTCGCCGCGACGTTCAATGCCGAGCTCGGCGCCGACGGCGCTGTCCTCGAGCCTGTCGCGCCGTCGCTCGCGCTGCTCTCCCTGCCGCGCCCGATGCAAGCGGACACCCACGACCCGGCGGTGCTGGCGGGCCGAGAGGCCGGCGACTGGCTGCCGGCCGGACCGGACGGGGGCTGGCTGCGCCGGCTCATGACCGAGGCGCAGATGCTGCTGCACGCTCACCATGTCAATGCAGGGCGCGCGGCGCGCGGCGAGATGCCCGTCAACGCGCTGTGGCTGTGGGGCGTCGGTGGCGACGCGCTGCACGCGCCTACACGGGCGCTGCCGACACTCGCGTCGGAGGATCCGTTCCTGCGGTCGTACTGGGCCGCGCAGGGCGCGCGGCTCGAGGCGCCGCCGGCGAGCCTCGGGGACTGGCGCCGGCATGCAGGACCGGGTCCGTCAGTCGTCACGCTGGAACTGTCGGCGCTCGCCGCCGCGCCGGCCGAGGCGCTCGCGGCCGTCGAGGAACGCTGGTTCGCGCCACTCGAGCGCGCGCTGGCCGCGCGGCAGGTCGGTGCGCTCGAGCTGCACCTGTGCGGCCGCATCGTGTCCTGCACCGGGCTCGACCGGCTGCGCTTCTGGCGGCGGGGCACGCGCTGGGTCGAGGCCCTCGCATGAGCCTGCGCAGCATCGTCCGCCGCCCCGTGCCGGAGGCGCCCGGACTGCCGTCGTCGCTGCACCCGGTCCTGCGCCGCGTCTACGCGGCGCGCGGCCTCGGCGCGCCGGAGGACCTGGACCTCAGGCTCGCGGCGCTGCTGCCCGTGTCCTCGCTCGACGGCGTCGACACGGCGGTGGACCTGCTGCTCGAGCATCTCCGGCGCGGTTCGAGCGTAGTGATCGTCGGGGACTACGATGCCGATGGCGCGACCAGCACCGCGCTGATGGTGCGCCAGCTGCGTCGCCTCGGCTTCGCTCGGGTGGATTTCTGCGTTCCTGACCGGATGCGCCACGGCTATGGGCTCACCGCCGGCCTCGTGGCCGAGATGAACCTCGCGCCGCCGGCGCTGCTCGTCACCGTGGACAACGGCGTGGCGGCCTTCGCCGGCATCGAGGCGGCCCGTGCGCGCGGCTTCGACGTGCTCGTGACGGACCACCACCTGCCGGCGCAGGAGCTGCCCGCCTGCCAGGCGATGGTCAACCCGAACCTCCGCGGGGCGGCCTTCGGCAGCCGGGCGCTCGCGGGCGTCGGCGTCGCGTTCTACGTCATGGCGGCGCTGACCCGTCGCCTCGAGTCGATGCGCGGCGAGCGGCTGCCCGCCGTGGCGGACCTGCTCGATCTCGTGGCGCTTGGCACCGTGGCCGACCTCGTGCCGCTGGATCGCAACAACCGCATCCTCGTGCAGGAGGGCCTGCGCCGCGCGCGCGCGCGGCGCGGCATCGAGGGCATCCGCGCGCTGGCACAGGTCGCCGGGCGCGCCGTGATCCAGCTCGGCGCGCGAGACCTCGGCTTCGGCGTCGCGCCGAGGCTGAATGCGGCCGGGCGCATCGACGACATGTCCGTCGGGATCCGCTGCCTGCTCGCCGACGATCCCGCCGAGGCGCTGGCGCTCGCCGGGCGGCTCGACCGCATCAACGTCGAGCGGCGCGAACTCGGCGAGGCCGTGGAACTGGGCCGCCGGCTGCGGATCGAGGAGGGCAGCCTGCCGGCCGGGGTCGCGCTTTTCGACCCCGCGTGGCACCCGGGCATCGTCGGCCTCGTCGCCTCGCGCATCAAGGAGCGCGTGCACCGGCCGGTGGTCGCCTTCGCGCCCGCCGGCGACGGCGAGCTGCGCGGTTCCGCGCGCTCGGTGGATGGCGTGCACGTGCGCGACGTGCTCGAGGCCATCGACGTGCGCGAGCCCGGGCTCATCCTGCGCTACGGCGGCCACGCCATGGCGGCCGGGCTCAGCCTCGAGGAGGGTCGCCTGGCCCGCTTCGCCACGGCCTTCGCCGACGAAGTGGGTCGCTGGCTGTCGCCCGCGCAGATGCGCGGTGTGATCGACAGCGACGGTGAGCTCACGCCCGCCGAGATTGCGCTCGACACGGCAAGGGCGCTGGCCGAGGGCGGTCCCTGGGGGCAGGGATTTCCCGAGCCGCTGTTCGACGGCGAGTTCGAGGTGGTCGAGAGCCGGGTCGTGGCGCAGCGCCACCTGAAGCTCTGGGCCCGCGCCGCGCGCGAGACCAGGCCCGTCGAGGCGATCGCCTTCGGCCACTTCGACGCGCCGCAGGCGCCCACGCCGCGCGCGGGCGAGCGCGTGCGGCTCGCGTACCGCCTCGACGTCACGGAGTTCGGCGGCACGCCGCGCCCCGAGCTCAAGCTCGACCTCGTCGAGCCGCTGCCGCCATGCTGATCTGCTAAAATTCCGCGATGGAAACCGCTCCCCTCAGACGATCCCTGAAGGACCTCGAGCAGCGCCTAGCCGCGCTGAGGGGGTACCTTTGAGTACGACCGCAAGCGCGAACGCCTCGAAGAGCTGAACCGCGAGCTCGAGAATCCCCGCATCTGGGACACGCCCGACCGGGCCCAGGAGTTCGGCCGCGAGCGCTCGCGCCTCGCGGGCGTGATCGACGAGCTCGACGGCATCGCCCGCGGCATCGCCGACTCGACCGAGTTGCTCGACCTCGTCGAGGCCGAGGGCGACGAGGCCGGCTTCGGCGATCTGGAGCGCGATGCCGGCGCTCTCGAGAAGCGTGTGGCCCAGCTCGAGTTCAGCCGGATGTTCCCCGGCGAGATGGACTCCCACAGCGCCTTCCTCGACATCCAGGCCGGCGCGGGCGGCACCGAGGCGCAGGACTGGGCGCAGATGCTCATGCGCATGTACCTGCGCTGGGCCGACGCCCGGGGCTTCAAGGCCGAGGTGGTCGAGGAGAGCCCCGGCGAGGTGGCGGGCATCAAGAGCGCGTCGCTGCGCCTCGAGGGGCCGTACGCCTACGGCTGGCTGCGCACGGAAACCGGTGTCCACCGGCTGGTGCGCAAGTCGCCCTTCGACTCGGGCAACCGGCGCCACACGTCCTTCGCCTCGGTCTTCCTCTCGCCCGAGGTCGACGACGACATCAAGATCGACATCAACCCGGCCGACCTCGAGACAGACACCTACCGCTCCGGCGGGGCCGGCGGCCAGCACGTCAACAAGACCGACTCGGCGGTGCGCATCAAGCACGTGCCGACCGGCATCGTGGTGGCCTGCCAGAGTGAGCGCAGCCAGCACAAGAACCGCTCGACGGCGATGAAGATGCTCAAGGCCAAGCTCTACGAGCTCGAGGTCAACAAGCGCAACGCCGCGGCGCAGGTGCTGGAGGACTCGAAGACCGACGTGGGCTGGGGGCACCAGATCCGCTCCTACGTCCTCGACCAGTCCCGCATCAAGGACCTGCGAACGGGCGTCGAGATCGGCAACACCCAGGCCGTGCTCGACGGCGACCTCGACCCCTTCCTCGAAGCGAGCCTCAAGCAGGGGCTCTAGGGAACCGTGATGACCGAAACCAGCGCTCCCGCCGGCGGGGACGACAACGCCCTCATCGCCGAGAGACGGGCCAAGCTCGCGGCGCTGCGCGCCGGGGGAGCGGCCTTCCCGAACGACTTCCGGCGCGACACGCTGGCAGGCGACCTGCACGTCGCCTTCGGCGAGCGCGGCCCGGAGTGGTTCGATTCGCACCCCGTGCGTGTGCGCATTGCGGGCCGCATGCTGTTCAAGCGGGTGATAGGCAAGGCCTCCTTCGCCAAGCTGCAGGACGTCAGCGGCCAGATGCAGGTGTACCTGCAGGCGAACGCGCTCGGCGACGCCTACGAGGCCTTCAAGGGCTGGGACGTCGGCGACATCGTGGCCGCCGAGGGCACCCTGATGCGCACGCGCGCCGGCGAGCTGTCCGTCAAGGCGGAGACGATCCGCCTGCTGACCAAGTCGTTGCGGCCGCTGCCCGACAAGTGGCACGGCCTCGCGGACACCGAGACGCGCTACCGGCAGCGCTACGTGGACCTGATCGTCAACGAGGACAGCCGCAACACCTTCCGCCGGCGTATCGAGATCGTGCGCTACCTGAGGAACTTCCTCGACACGCAGGGCTTCCTCGAGGTCGAGACGCCGATGCTGCAGCAGATCCCGGGCGGCGCGGCGGCCCGGCCCTTCGTCACGCACCACAACGCGCTCGACGTCGACATGTACCTGCGCGTGGCGCCGGAGCTGTTCCTGAAGCGCCTGGTGGTGGGCGGCTTCGAGCGGGTGTACGAGATCAACCGCAACTTCCGCAACGAGGGCGTGTCGACGCAGCACAACCCCGAGTTCACCATGCTCGAGGTCTACCAGGCCTACGCGGACTACCGCGACCTGATGGAGCTGGTGGAGCGGCTGCTGCAGGGACTCGCCGACACGGTCCTCGGCACGCGCCAGGTGCCCTACCAGGGCCGTAACTTCGACTTCTCCGGACCGTTCCGGCGCGTCTCCATCGAGGAGTGCCTGCTCGAGCAGAACCCGGGCCTCGACCGCGGCCGGCTGCGCGACCTCGACTACCTGCGCGAGGTCAACGCGCGCCATGGCGTCGAGCTCGGCCGCGAGGACGGGGCGGGCAAGGCGCAGATCGAGCTGTTCGAGAAGACCTGCGAGCATGCGCTCGATCAGCCGACCTTCGCCTATGCCTACCCGGCGGAGGTGTCGCCGCTCGCGCGGCGCAACGACGCGGACCCGTTCATCACCGACCGCTTCGAGTTCTTCATCGGCGGCCGCGAGATCGCGAACGGCTTTTCCGAGCTCAACGACGCGGAGGACCAGGCGGAGCGTTTCCGCGCGCAGGCGGCGCGCAAGTCCGCCGGTGACGAGGAGGCGATGTTCTTCGACGCGGACTATATCCGCGCGCTGGAGTACGGCCTGCCGCCGACGGCGGGCCTCGGCATCGGCGTGGACCGCCTCGTGATGCTGCTCACCGACTCGGCGAGCATCCGCGACGTGCTGCTGTTCCCGGCGATGAAGCCCGAGGCGGCAGGCTGAGGGATGTCGGCGCTGTCATACCCGATATCGCGAGGTCGTGCCTGCGCCGCAGAGGGAGGGGACATTCCCTTTCCTGATTACGCAGCTGGGTCAGCCAGTGAACCAGG
>JBBINN010000187.1:0-5963 GCA_037443885.1 Gammaproteobacteria bacterium
TCCTTGCGGTCGGCAACTCGGACGGCGACTTCCAGATGCTGGAATACACGACGAGCGGCCCGGGCCCCTCGCTCGGCCTCATCGTCCGCCACGACGACGCCGAGCGCGAATACGCCTATGATCGCGACTCCAGCGTCGGCCGCCTGGATCGCGCGCTGGACGAGGCTACCCGGCGCGGCTGGGGCGTCATCAGCGTCAAGGGCGACTGGCGCCGCGTGTATCCCGATCCAGGCCGGTAGCTTCGCCGCCGCGAAGCAGGGACGACACCGCAGTCTTGTCACGCAGGAAGAAGGCCGCCAGGCGAGCCGAGCCAACGGCTTCCGCACCCACCCACGGCAGCGTTGAGTCGGCGCGGCGGCCGCGGCTGGCCGTGCACGCGGCAGCCGGGCTCGCGGCGGTCGTGGCCCTGGGCGTCGGCGCCTGGCTCGCGCTGTCCCATTGGCGCGGCCCCGGAAATGCCGCCATCGAGGAGGATCCGCCCGCCGCCGCGACGTTCGTGGGCAGCGAGCGCTGCGCGTCCTGCCACGCGGCCGAGTTCGACCTGTGGCGCGGCTCGCAGCACGCGCTCGCGATGCAGCACGCGAGCGCTTCAACGATACTCGGCGACTTCGACGATGCGCAATTCTCCTACGGGGACGTGACGACGTCCTTCTTCCGGCGCGACGGCCGGTTCTGGATCCGCACCGACGGCCCGGACGGGACGCTCCAGGAGTTCGAGGTCAGGTACGCCTTCGGCGTCGCGCCGCTGCAGCAGTATCTCGTCGAGCTCGCCGGCGGGCGCCTGCAGGCGGTGTCGGTCGCCTGGGACAGCCGGCCGCGCGAGGCGGGCGGCCAGCGCTGGTTCCACCTCTACCCCGACGAGCGCATCGACCACCGCGACGAACTCCACTGGACCCGTCGCGCACAGAACTGGAACTTCATGTGCGCCGACTGCCACTCGACGGACATCCGCAAGGGTTACGACCCCGGCGCGGACGCCTTCACAACGGCCTACGCCGAGGTCTCGGTCGGCTGCGAGGCGTGCCATGGCCCCGGCTCGGCCCACGTGTACTGGGCGGACGAGAAGGGCGACGATCCGGCGATGGGCCTCACGGTCGCGCTCGACGAGCGGCGCGGCGTCGCGTGGCTGCCCGATCCGCAGACGGGGAAGCCACGCCGCAGCGTCGCGCTGGGATCCGACAGGGAGCTCGATGTCTGCGCGCAATGCCACGCGCGGCGCGCACAGATCGCGGAGGGGTACCGGGCCGGCCGACCCTTCATGGATCACTACCTGCCCTCGCTGCTCACGCCGGAGCTCTACCACCCCGACGGGCAGCAGAAGGACGAGGTGTTCATCTGGGGTTCCTGGCTGCAGAGCCGTATGCACCAGGCCGGCGTGACCTGCAGCGACTGCCACGATCCCCACACGCAGAGGCTGCGCGCGCCGGACAACGCAGTCTGCGCGCAGTGCCACGCCCCTTCCACCTACGACGACGAGTCGCACCACCGGCACCCGGCCGGCTCGACCGGCGCCCAATGCGCCGAGTGCCACATGCCGCGCACCACCTACATGGTCGTGGATCCGCGGCGGGACCACTCGATGCGCGTGCCGCGGCCGGACGAGAGCGTCGCCCTCGGCGTGCCGAACGCCTGCACTGCCTGCCACGCCGACCGCGACGCGCAGTGGGCCGCGCAGGCCCTGCGCGGCTGGCTCGGCCGCGATGCGCGCGGGTCGCAGTCGTTCGCCGCGGCCTTCCATGGGGCGGAGGCGGGTGATCCTCAGGCGCTCCGCGACCTGGCCACGCTCGGCTTCGACACCGCGCAGCCGCCGATCGTGCGCGCCTCGGCGCTCGAGCGCCTGGCCAGGCACGGCCGGCTCGACCCGTCCCTTGCGCATCGCGCGGCGCGCGACCCGCAGCCCTTGCTGCGGCTCGTGGCGCCCCGGCTGGCCGACGCGCTGCCGTACCCGCTGCGCGCGGACCTGCTGGCGCCGTTGCTCACGGATGAAAGGCGCGCCATCCGCATCGAGGCGGCCCGCGCCCTCGCCGGCGGCGAGTCGCGACTGCCGGCCGATTCCGCGCCTGACTGGCGGCGCGCCGCCGACGAATACCGGGCCACGCTCCACTACAACGCCGACCGGCCCGAGTCCGTCACGGCGCTGGGCAGCTTCAACGCGGCACTCGGCCAGTTCGACGAGGCCCTGCGCGCTTTCGCCGACGCGCGCCGGCTGGAGCCTGAATTCATTCCCGCCTACGTCAATGCCGCGGATGCGCTGCGCGCGACAGGGCGCGATGCCGAAGCCGCGGCGCTGCTGGAAGAGGGGCTCGTCCAGGCGCCCGGCAGCGCCGACCTGCACCACGTCCTCGGCCTGGCGCAGGTCCGGCTCGGTCAGACCGACGCCGCGCTGGCGTCGTTGGAGCGCGCCGTCGAGCTGGCGCCTGAATCCGCCCGCTTTACCTATGTCTACGCGGTGGGCCTGCATTCCACCGGTCGCCCGGCGGAGGCGATCCGCCTCCTGGAGACGGCGCTCGAGCGCTGGCCTGCCGACCGTGACATGTTGCTCGCGCTCGCCTCGTTCCAGCTCGAGGCGGGGCGGCGGGACCGTGCGGCCGGGGTCGTGAGCCGGCTGCTCGAGGCCTATCCCTCGGATAGAGACGCGCAGGCGCTCGCCGCGCAGCTCGGTGTCAGCGGTCCGGTGCCACCCTGAGCGCGGGACTGGCGCTGCGGGCCGCGGCGCCGGGATCGACCACCGTATCGACCGAAACGGCCAACCGCGGCTTGTGGCATTTCGGCGAGTTCTTGCTCGCCTGCTACTTCTTCGGATAGAGCAGCGTGATGCTGGCGCGCAAGCCCCAGCCGTCGGGTCCGCCGGTCGGCGATTCCACCCAGTAGCGCGCGCCGAGCTGGATCTGGATGATCTGTGGACCGAGCTTCAGCATCTGCGCGACCGCGATGTTCACGGGCACCGACCACTCCGACGCCTGCCAGTCGTAGGTGGATTCGGTGTTGAGCGAGATCGTCGTCTTGGTCGGAGTCACGTAGGAGACGAACGGCTGGAGGAAGGTCGCGTTCACGTCCGCGCGCGACTCGCTGCCGAACAGCGACCAGATGTGGTTCGCCAGCGCGCCGTAGGTCCAAGGCCCGCTCTGCTTCAGTGCCACGCCTGTCGGCCCCAGCCCGAACTGCTCGGCGCCCAGCGTGTCGTCGGTCGCGGTCGGCAGCAGCTCGGCGGCGCCGACACCCCAGATCCACCCGCCGGCCGACGGCCGCTTGGGCGAGAAGAACTGGCTCGCCTGCACGTCGCCCAGACCGCCTTCGCCCTGGCCCGGAGCGGGAATGCCGTCCTGGCCGACCACCGGGATGATCGTTCGGGTGATCAGGTTCCACTCGGCATCGAGCGAGATCGGAATGACGGGCTGGATGTTGAGCCGGCTGACCTCGCCGTCGCCGTCGGGCCCGTAGCCTTCGTCCCAGTTGTACTGCAGTGGAACACTGATCAGCGACGCGAGGGGGTTGGCGAGCTGCTTGGCCAGCTCTGCAGCGGCAGCGGCTTGCTCGTCTGCCTGGGCCGCCAAGGGGGCGACGCACATGCCCAGCAGCGCGAGGACGGCGCCGGATTTCGTGCAGCGGTATGCCATGTGGAATCTCCTGGCGCTTGAGCGCTTGCTATTGACCCACGAGTTTCGGCCGCGCCTTGCGGGTCGCAGGGTCCGTGCAGTCGATGCGCTGGTCCGCAGGCACGTGGGTGTTGTCCAGCCTGCACGCCAGGCGCTCGCTGTACTCGTTGCTCGCGGCCATCAGGGCATCGAAAGAGATGGGCCTGGTGGCATCGGCACTCTCGCCACGCTGAAGAACGAGGGCCCCGATCTGCTCACCGCTGACGCTGTCCTGGCTCTCGGCCTGCAGCGACATGTCGAGGATGTCGTATTTGTCCATGAAGTCCTTCAGGGCGTTGGCCCCGGTGGACACGACGATCCCGACCGGCGTGTAGGACAAAAGGCCACGCTTCTTCTTCTTGATCGACAGGTCCGTGACGCCCACCCGGATGTAGAGCGTGTCCGGTCCCGGCGTGTCGACGACCGAATAGCCACGCTCGTTGAACGCGGCAGCCGCCGTGCTGCGGATCGCTGCCGCGATCGCCGCGATGTCCTCGGGCTTGGCGCCCTTGTATGGCGAGTCGGCGCTGATGAACACTTCCGGCTGATCGAGCATCACCTTGGTGTACTTGCTGGCGAGCGCTTCGACGTTGGGGCTGACGTAGATGTAGTCCTTCCCTTCCTTGCCGGGTGCCGGTTGCAGCTTGCTGTAGTCCGGCAGGAACGTCTGGCCGGCCCAGGGCGATTCCTGCGAATGGGCTGGCGCCGCAGCGAGCAGCGCCACCGCGATCCCGGACAAGAGGCTCGTTTTCAACTGAATCAGCTTCATCGTCGGTTTCCTCGGAAAATGGATGCCAAGCCCCGGTCGGGCTGAATCGAGCGAGAGCGTTTCGCGAATCGCCCGATGATCCAGCCTGACTGGCGGTAGCGTCCGATTTCCGTCACTTTGCGGGCTATCGGAAATACGCAGAGCGCGGCGTTGCGGTGGCTTTCCACGGCGTGCGTGGTTTTCCCGTATAGGTGCCGGAAGCGCGGAAGCGGCGAAAGACCCTGTCAGCCGGGCGCGGCGACGTTCGCGCGACACCCGCGCCTCGCCCGCTGTCGCCGTCCACCACCGTTGCCTTGCCCGCCCGCCGGCCGGGCGACGCAGCGTTGGAACGCCTCGAGGTGGCGCTGCTGCGAGGCGTCCCTCAGGTTGCGGAATACGGCCAGGATGTCCGGCCGGCCGGTTGCGGCGAGCAGTCGATCGTACATGGCGCCGTTTGCGACCTCCGCGGCAACGCCCGCCTCGCAGGCCTCCTGCAGGCTCGCATGGCGCGGTACCCGGCCCGGCCACGGATTGGCGGGAACCGGCAGGCCGTAGGCCGCGAAGAGGCGCTCGAGCGCGGCGATGTGCCGTGCCTCGGACTCCCGGATGTTGATGAACGGCCGGACCTCGCCAAAGTCGGCGATCACCTGGCCGTAGGTCGCCAAGGCCTGGTACTCGTCGTCCAGCGCCTCGTGGGGGGCCCGGATCTCGGCAGGTGTCAGTGTCGTCATGACTTCACCTCCCGGACAGGCGGCGCCCGACGCCCGGGGCGCCCATTACCGGCGTCCTTGGAACCACTGTCATGAACGGCGCCGCCGCACGCATCGGTAGAGGCTGTACCGAGAGTCCGGGACGCTATACCCGGGCTATGGGGCCATAACCAAAGGCTCTTTGCCGGCCTCGTTGGCCTTACACTATGGTTGTATGCAATCCGGGACCGGCCCCTGCCGGTCCCCCTGGGCAACAACACCACTTCAGGGGCAATACCCATGCGCGTTCGTCATCCCGCGCCGGCCGTCGCGGCGCTCGGAGCCTGTTCGCTTGTCGCCGTCACCCCGGCCGGGTCCGCCGCGGCCCAGGGTGTCGACGAGCTCGACACCATCGTCATCACGGCCACGCGCACCCGCGCGGCGTCGAACCTCGAGACCACCGTCCCGGTGGACGTGGTGAGCGCCGAGCAGCTGGCGAGCGCGGGCGCCTTCGGTGGCGAGCTTGCGCAGTCGCTGCAGGTGCTGGTGCCGTCCTTCAACCTGCCGCGCCAGTCGAACTCCGGCAGCGGCGACCTCGTGCGCCCGGCGCAGCTGCGCGGCATGAGCCCCGACCAGGTGCTGGTGCTCGTGAACGGCAAGCGCCGGCACACGACCTCGGTGACGGGCATCGACCTCAAGATCGGCCGCGGCACGGCCCCCGTCGACTTCAACGCCATCCCCTCGAACGCCATCCGGCGCATCGAGGTGCTGCGCGACGGCGCGGGCGCGATCTACGGCTCGGATGCCATCGCGGGCGTGATCAACGTGATCCTCGACGACCGTCCCGAGGGCATGGAGCTCGACGTCACCTATGGCCGCCACTTCACGGAT
>JBBINN010000188.1:0-5912 GCA_037443885.1 Gammaproteobacteria bacterium
CCTGGTTCACTGGCTGACCCAGCTGCGTAATCAGGAACAGGAATGTCCCCTTCCCAGCGAACAAGGGGTTACGCGAACAAGGAAAAAGGGAATGTCCCCAAAAGCAGGGGCCGCTTGCGCGGCCCCTGCGATGCGACGGTCCAGCCTGGAGGTCGCTATTGCTGGAGAATCGAGCTGTTCACGATCTGGAAGCCCGCGCCACCCGACGCGGCAAGCGTCAGTGCGTGCGTCTGCATTTCTTGTGTGGCTGCGAAGCTCGCCGCCGGGCTGAAGAATGAGCTGTGGTCGCCGGCCGTGAAGGTCACGAACTTCGGCGCACCGGCCCCGATGGGCCTGAAACCGGCGGTGGATTCCCTGGTCGCGCCGGCCGCACGGATCAGGAAGTCGTTGGTGCTGTTCGGCACGACGGCGTCGCCGACGATCTTCGTGAGCAGCACAGGCCGGACCTGTGCGAGCGCGCCGACGTAGTTCGAGGGATCGCCAGCGTCCCAGGCCGCCTCGAGCTCGCGGAAGAACTGCGAGTAAAGCGAAGTGCCCGGCACCAACAGCGGGTTCGAGGCAGCAAGGCCGGCGTTGATGCGCGGCGCGAAGGATGGCGAGGTGCGCAGGATGTCCGGCAGCGTGCCGCCGCCGGCATTCATGTAGAACGACTGCACATCGTTGCAGACGCAGGCCATGCCCGTGATCGCGCCGAGCGACAGGCCCGCGTAGTGGATTCGGTCGGGGTTGATGTCGCCGCCGGGCAGGCCATCGAGGTCGAGGTTGCCCGCCACGAGGGACTTCACCAGCGTGATCAGGTCCGAGCCCTGCTGGCGAATGCCGTCGCGTGTCACCAGCGGAGCGGTGAGGTTGATGACGTGGGCGCCCGATGGGTCGGCCTTGCCGTCCGGTCCCGGGGCGCCGGTCGCATTGTTGATGTAGTCCACGTCGAAAGTGCGCTCGAGCACGCGTTGGGCCGCCTCGGGGCCGTACAGCAGCGGCGCCAGCGGATTGGCGGGGCCTGCGTACAGCGGGTTCGGCTGACCGGTAGCCGGGATGACGTCCGGCGGCAGCCCGTGCAGCGGCTGGTCGATGGCGATGACGACGAAACCCTGCGACGCGTACGTGTCGGCCAGCGCGACGGTGTCCGTGCGATTGCGCGTGATGCCGTGCATGGCGACGACGACTGGATAGCCTCCAGCAGGCTTCACGCCACCGCTCGGCGAATTGCCGTTGGGCTTGAAGATGAGCGTCGGGACGCGGAGCGTGGCCTTGAGCGCCGGCTCCAGATTGAAGCGCGTGATGTCGCGGCTCGCAGCCGAGATGCCAGGCACCGTGGAGGCGCCCGCCGCTGTCCATGCCCTCGTCAGCGGCGCCGTCGGGTCCTGCGCACTTGGTGGCGTCAGGAAGTACGGAATCTGCAGCGTGCCGGCGTAGACGTCCGCGCAGTTGGGACACAGCGGGTTGTTCGGCAGGCCGCCGGCCGCGAGCAGTGCGCCACTCGTCAGGCCCGTCGGCACCGCCGTCATCGGCTGCGGTTCGCGGGTCTGCGACATCCTGACCAGCGCGTCGCGCGTGGACTGCGTGGTGAAGCTGTAGGACAGTATCACGTTGGCCGGATTGACCGTGACCGGTGCCGGCAGCTGGGCGCCGATTCCGAGGTGGGTATACGTGATGCGGCAGATGCTGTTAAGCGTGGGATTCGTGATGCCCGGACAGGTCGGCACGAAGGCTGGGTTGCCGGCCGCCCGGCCGAGCTCGCGGATCGCCTCGGCGCGAACGGTGAGGTAGTCGGCATCCGGCGTTGCCGCCGCGCCGCTGGTGTTGACGATGCCGTTCGTGACGAGCACCACGTAGCCCGTGCCGAAGCTGGTGCCGGTGCTCGGCGCGAGCGGCTTGAGCCACTCGATCTCGATCACGGCGCCCATGCCGTCCGGCTCGGGCGCGATGCGGACGTTGTAATCCACGCCGGGCTGCAGCACGCCCTGGACGCCGATCGGCGCGTACACGCCGCTGGCCGCGTCGCGCAGCATCGGGGCCCGGATGATGCGAACGTTGGAGTTCAGCATCACCGGATCGTTGCGGACCGCCATGCTCATGCGGAAGAAGCTGCTCGCGGTCGTCGAGAATCCGTCGAGCTGGTTCATCACGACCCGCTGCGGGAACAACGCAATCGCGGGAATGTTCAGCGTTCCGTCATTGCTGCCGCTGAAGTAAAGGTCGGTCGGGTACGGGAAGATGCCGCTTCCCGCAACGAACAGCGCCTTGAACGAGCCCACGCCGGGCGGCGGCGGCGGCGGCGCGCCGTTGCCGCTCGTCGGGGTGGTTGGGCCAACCCCCGGGGCATCGTTGGTTGCAGAGTCTGAGCAGCCCCCCACCAGCAGTACCGCGGCCAGCACGGCGGCGACGTTGCGAATCCTCATGACGGATGTTCTCCGGCGTTGTTGGTCGTATCCCGCGGGCGCGTATGATCGCGCTCGAGTCGTTGCAGCCGAGCCTACGCTCGTGCTCACGGACCCCGCAAGTTTACGGGAATGATCGGCGTCGATGCCTCGTAATCACCGCAGTCGCCGCGACATTGCAGTGCAAAAAAGCGCGACCCCGGCAGCGTCTCGGGGCCGCAACGAGTTGCGGATCGTCGGCGGGCGCTGGCGCGGCCGGAAGCTGCGCTTTCCGGCGGCCGAGGGCCTGCGGCCCACGCCCGACCGGGTGCGCGAGACGCTGTTCAACTGGCTCGCGCCCGCGATCCATGGCGCGCGCTGCCTCGACCTCTTCGCCGGCAGCGGCGCGCTGGGGCTCGAGGCCCTCTCGCGCGGTGCGGCCGAGGTCGTGTTCGTGGAACGCGCGCCGCAGGTGGCCCGCCACCTGCGTGAGACCCTCGCGATCCTGGCGCCGGCGGCGGGTCGCATCGTGCAGGGCGACGCCGGCGATTACCTCGCGGGTCCGGCCGAGCGCTTCGACGTCGTCTTCCTCGACCCGCCCTTCGGAGAGGACCTCGTGCCGGCCGCGCTCCACCGGCTCGTCGCCGGCGGCTGGCTCAGGCCGGGCGCGCGCGTGTACGTGGAGCAGCCAGCCGCGCGCGGTGCCCCTGCCTGGCCCGCGCCGCTCGTGGCCCACCGCAGCGGCCGCGCCGGCGAGGTCGGCTATCATCTCGGGGTCCTGCCAGGGGAGAGCGAGGACTGATGCCCAACCACAAGCGCAGTGCCGTGTATCCCGGCACCTTCGACCCGATCACCAACGGCCACCAGGACCTGGTCCGCCGCGCGGCCAGCATCTTCGACCGGGTGGTCATCGGCATCGCCGCCAACCCGAACAAGGCGCCGCTCTTCACCCTCGACCGGCGCGTGGACCTCGCCCGCCGGGTGCTCGCCGACCTCGACAACGTGGAGGTGATGGGCTACTCGGGCCTGACCGTGGACTTCGCGCGCGAGCAGGACTGCGGCGTGGTGATCCGCGGCCTGCGCGCGGTGTCGGACTTCGAGTTCGAGTTCCAGCTGGCGAACATGAGCCGCCACCTCTCGCGCGACGTGGACTACGTGTTCCTGACGCCGCAGGAGCAGTTCACGTTCATCTCCTCCACGCTGGTGCGCGAGATCGCCATGCTCGGCGGCGACGTGTCGGAGTTCGTCCACCCGCTGGTCGAGGAGGCGCTCAAGCTGCGCGCGTCCTTCGCGATCGCGACCGGCCAGATCGGAGGCTGAGCGCGGCCGGCCTCAGGCCGGCTGGCAGGCGGGACACCAGTAGGTGGAGCGCTGGCCGAGCACGCGGTGGCGGATGGGCGCGCCGCAGCGCCGGCAGGCCTCGTCGGCGCGCTCGTAGACGAACAGCTCCTGGCGGAAGTAGCCCGGTGCGCCGTCCGGGTTGACGTAGTCGCGCAGCGTCGTGCCGCCCACCCGGATCGCCTCCGAGAGCACGTCGCGGATCGCCTGCGCGATCTTGTCCATGCGCGCGCGGCTCAGCCGGCCCGCCGGCGTCGTCGGCCGGATCCCGGCGCGAAACAGCGCTTCGCTGGCGTAGATGTTGCCCACGCCCACGACCACCTGCGCGTTCATGATGAAGAGCTTGATGGCGACGCGCCGGCCGCGGGCGCGCCGCCACAGGTACTCGCCGTCGAAATCGGGGCCCAGCGGGTCCGGGCCAAGGCCCGCGAGCAGCGGGTGCGCCCCGGGGTCGCCGGTAACCCAGTGCAGGCTGCCGAAGCGCCGCGGGTCGTTGAAGCGCAGCACGCGGCCCGAGTCGAGCACGAGGTCCACGTGGTCATGCGGCCGCGGCGGCAGCGCCTTGGCCAGCACGCGCAGACTGCCGGACATGCCGAGATGGGCGAGGAGGGTGCCGCCGTCGGTGCGGATGAGCAGGTACTTGGCGCGCCGCTCCACGCCGGTGATGCGCCGGCCGGCCAGCTGGCGCTCGAAATCCGGCGGCACGGGCCAGCGCAGCCGGCGCTCGCGCAGCACCGCGCGCTCGATCCGCCTCCCCTCGAGCGAGGGGGCGATGCCGCGGCGGGTAGTCTCGACCTCGGGGAGTTCGGGCATGGCTCGTGGAGCGTCCCGCCGGGGCCCGGATGCACGAAGGCCCGTCATGGGACGGGCCTTCGGGATCGTGCGGCGCGGGAGGCGACCTTACTTGATCTTGCCTTCCTTGTAGGTCACGTGCTTGCGGACGACGGGGTCGAACTTGCTGACCTCCATCTTCTCCGGGTGAAGGCGCTTGTTCTTGGTGGTCGTGTAGAAGTGGCCGGTACCGGCGGTCGAGACGAGCTTGATCTTGTCACGCATGGCTCATCGCTCCTTAGACGTGCTGACCCGAGGCGCGCAGCTCGGCGAGCACTGCCTCGATGCCCTTCTTCTCGATCGTGCGCATGGCCGCCGAGGTCAGGCGCAGCGTCACCCAGCGCTTCTCGCCCTCGACCCAGAACCGCTGCGTGTGCAGGTTGGGCAGGAAGCGGCGGCGCTTCTTGATGTTCGAGTGCGACACCTTGTTGCCGGTGATCGGGCGCTTTCCCGTGACCTGGCAGACTCGAGACATGACCATCACTCCGTTGCAGGCCGGCAGAGACAACCCCGGCGCGTGCCGTGAAAGAGCCGCGTATTAGACCAGCCCGGGCCGGTCGTGGCAAGAGCGTCGGCCCGGCCCGGTGCGCGCGGGGTCCGGCAACCGGGCCAATGGGCGGTTCCGGCCGGGCCGGGGTTTGCGCACACTACCCGCCGGTCTGCCTGAACCGATCAAGATGACCCTTCCCGGCCCCCGGACCGTTGCCCTCGCCCTGGCCTTTGTCGCGGCCTACGTGCTGCTCGACTGGCTGAGCTATGTCCAGCCGGTGCTCAAGCTGGGCATCACGCCGTGGAACCCCCAGGCGGGCCTCGCGCTGGCCCTGCTGCTGGCCCGGGGCGGCGGCTGGGGCTGGCTGGTCGGCCTGGCCGCCTTACTGGCGGAGCTGGCGGTGCGCGACAACCCCGCCGGGCTGCCCGTGCTGGCGGCCTCCTCGGCGGTCATTGCGCTGGGCTATGCGGCCGCCGCGCGGTTCCTGCGCCCGCGCCTCGCCGGCCCGATCGCAAGCCCCGTGCAGGCCGTGTGGCTGATCGGCACTTCCATGGCGGCCACGCTGCTGGTGGCGGCCGGCTACGCGCTGGTCTACGTCGCGGCGGACCTGCTGCCCACGCAGGCCGTCGTGCCGGGCATCGCGCGCTACTGGGTCGGCGACCTGAACGGCGTCATCACCGTCGTGCCCCTGCTCGCGCTGCTGCCGATGCTCATCGGCGCGGGCGTGGGCCTCGGCGCGGCGATCAGCCCCACGGCGTCGCGCTGGAACCCGACGGTCGCACTCGCCGAGCGTTACGTGCGCCAGCAGCAGGATCCGGCGAACTACGGCGTGATGACGCCGGAAGCTCTCGGCCTCGAACGCGCCGACCACAATCCCGAAGCCATCCTGACCG
>JBBINN010000189.1:0-5828 GCA_037443885.1 Gammaproteobacteria bacterium
GGCGAGGAAGTAGCGCAGCGGCGGCGTGTCGCCGAGCGCCCGCCACAGGTCGGCGAGGGCAGGGCGCCGCTGCGCCACGCGCCGCGCAGGCTCGGGCACCGCGGCCGCCATCAGCAGCACCGCGGCCGGCAGCCCGAGCAGGATCACGAGCGAGAGCACCCTCATGACCCCGGGCGTGAACGACGTGCCGCCACTGCCCAGGATCAGCGGCGAGGCCATGAACAGCAGTCCGCCCGCGAAGCCGAGCAGCTGCCGCCACAGCGCGATGCGGGAGCGTTCGTCGTAGCCGCCTGAGAGTTCGGCGGCCATGGCGGTGTGCGGGATCTCGGCCAGCGTCCAGCCGAGCGTGACGACCAGGTACCACGCGAGCAGGTGCCGGACGCCGGCGTCGGGCGCGGGGTTGTAGAGGAACCAGGCCCCGAGCGCGACGACTGCGGCGCCTGCGATCATCCAGGGCTTGCGCCGGCCGCTGCGGTCGGAGAGCCAGCCGATCAGGGGGTCCGTCACCCCGTCGAAGATGCGCGCGAGCAGCGTGGCGGTGGCGAGTCCCGCGAGCGTCACGCCGCCGTACTCGAGGTAGAAGTTCGGGAGTATCGCCGCCGTCGGCGACATCAGCATGGACAGCGGCAGGTTGACCATCCCGAAGGCCAGCAGCGTCAGCGCCGGGACGCGCGACATTGCGGCCGGCGCGCTCACAGCGCGATCATCTGCCCTTGCGAAGGAACGGTGACGTCCGCGCCAAGGTCGTCGCGCAGGCGCGCGGCGAGGGCGTTCATCGCCTTCTCCTCGCCATGCACCAGCGCGACCGGCGGACGGCCCGGCATCGCCCCGTACCAGGCCAGCAGCGCCGCCTGATCGGCGTGCGCGGACAGGCCGCCCACGGTGTGGATCTTCGCGCGGACCGGGATCTCCTCGCCGAACAGGCGCAGCACCTCGGCGCCGTCCACCAGCGCCCGGCCGGGCGTGCCGATCGCCTGGAAGCCCACGATCATCACGTGCGTGCCGGGGTTGCCGAGGTGGTGGCGCAAGTGGTGGGTGATGCGCCCGCCGCTGCACATGCCGCTGCCGGCGATCACGATCGCGCGCTCGCGCACGGCGTTGATCGCCATGGATTCCTCGGGTGTCCGCGTGAAGTGCACGTTCGGCAGCTTGTAGGGCTGGGCACGCTCGCCGTGCCATTCCCTCGCTTGCTCGTCATACACGCGTGCGTGGCGCGCATACACGTCCGTCGCCTCGATGGCCATGGGGCTGTCGAGGAAGATCTGCCAGTCGCCCAGGCCCCACTCCTCGAAGTGCTGGCCGAACACGTACAGGATCTCCTGCGCACGGCCCACGGCGAACGACGGGATGAGAACGTTGCCGCCGTGCTCGCGGGCTTCGCGCAGGATGCCGCCTATTTCCTCCCAGGTCGCCGCCCATGGCCGGTGCAGGCGGTCACCGTAGGTGCTCTCGAGCAGCACGAGGTCCGCCCGCCGCACGGTCTCGGCATCGCGCAGGATCGGCGCGTCCGGCTGGCCCAGGTCGCCGCTCACCACCAGCCGGCGGCGGGTGCCCTCTTCCTCGAGCTCGATCTCCGCGATGGCGGAGCCGAGGATGTGTCCGGCATCGCGCAGAGTGAGCCATGCGCCGTCGCAGATCCGGATGCGCTGGCCGTAGTCGACCGCGCGGAAGCTCTGCTGCGCGGCGCGCGCGTCCTCGCGGTCGTAAAGCGGCGCGACGGGCCGGCGGTCGCCGCGGCGGCGGCTCTCGCGCTCGGCGTCCTTCTCCATGAGGTAGGCGGCGTCCTGCAGCAGGATCGCGCAGAGATCGGCGGTGGCGCGGTGCGTGTAGACCTTGCCGGCGAAGCCCTCGCGCACCAGCAGCGGCAGACGGCCTGAATGGTCGAGATGGGCGTGGGTCAGCACCACGGCGTCGAGCTGACGCGGGTCGAAGGGGAACGGGTCGGCGTTGTGCCGCTCCCGGTCCCGGCTGCCCTGGATCAGGCCGCACTCCACCAGTACCTGGTGGCGGCCGACGGTGACGAGGAAGCAGGAGCCTGTGACTTCGCGGGCGGCGCCGAGTATCTGGACGTGCATGCTCAACCCGCGGCCGGGCGCAGCCGAGCCCCGGTGAACTGGCCCGCGAAGTATGCGGCGACGAACAGCGGCAGCAGCGACCACTGGAAGGGGACGTCCGCTGCCCAGCGCAGCGCCACGACCAGCGGCACGGGTGCGTGGATCGCCACGAACCAGGGCAGCGACAGCCTGGGCAGGCCTGCCCGCCACCAGCCAAAGGGCAGGTTGATCACGAACACGCCGATGGCGACCAGCGCGAGTTCGAGCGGGGTTACCATCCGCGAAGTATGAACGAACGCCGGCGACGGCGGAGTCAGGGGAGACAACAGGTGCAGCGACGCGATTTCCTCAAGGCAGGCGCCGCGGCCGGCGTGGCGGGCCTCGCGACCCTGGAATCGGGTTCGGCAGCGGCGGGCGCCCCCGCGGGCGCGGCGGCGGTGGATGGCGCCTGGCCGGTGCCGCCGTTCGAGCATGCGGATGCCACCGTCGGACAGCTGCAGGCCGCGCAGGCCGAGGGCCGGCTCACGGCCGTGTCGCTCGCCGAGGCCTATCTCGCCCGCATGGATGCGGTGGATTCCGGCGGGCCGCGCCTCGCTTCCGTGATCGAGCGCAACCCTGAGGCGCTCGCCATCGCTGCCGCGCTCGACGCGGAGCGCAAGGCAGGCCGGGTGCGTGGGCCGCTGCACGGCATCCCCGTGCTGCTGAAGGACAACATCGACACCGGCGACCGCATGCGCACCTCGGCGGGCTCGCTGGCGCTGGCGGAGTCGATCGCGCCACGCGACGCCTTCCTCGTGGAGCG
The DNA here is from genome assembly GCA_037443885.1 of Gammaproteobacteria bacterium. Classification (GTDB taxonomy): domain Bacteria; phylum Pseudomonadota; class Gammaproteobacteria; order Steroidobacterales; family Steroidobacteraceae; genus SG8-30. The sequence continues at coordinate 2,857 of JBBINN010000189.1, forward strand.
GCTGCGGGCCGCGGGCGCCGTCATCCTCGGCAAGGCGAACCTCAGCGAGTGGGCGAACTTCCGCTCGACGGGCTCATCCAGCGGCTGGAGCTCCCGCGGCGGACAGACGAGGAACCCCCACGCGCTCGACCGCAACCCCTGTGGCTCGAGCAGCGGCTCGGGCGCGGCGGTCGCGGCGGACCTCTGCGCGGCGTCCGTCGGCACCGAAACGGATGGCTCGATCATCTACCCGTCGCGCTCCTGCGGCATCGTCGGCATCAAGCCGACGGTCGGCCTCGTCAGCCGCAGCGGCATCATCCCGATCTCGCACACCCAGGACACGGCCGGCCCCATGGCGCGCACCGTGGCCGACGCGGCGGCGCTGCTCGGGCCGATGACCGGCCTCGACCCGCGCGACCCGGCGACCGCCGGCGCCGCGGGCAGGGCGCCCACGGACTACAGCGTCTACCTCGACCGCGGCGCCCTGCGCGGGGCGCGCATCGGCGTGGTCCGCGAGATGTTCGGCGACAACCCCCAGGTGCTGCGCGTGATGGAGGAGTCGATCCAGGCGCTGCGCGTGCTCGGTGCCGAGCTCGTCGATCCCGTGTCCTTCCCGACCCGCGGCCAGTTCGACGACGCGGAGTACGAGGTGCTGCTGTACGAGTTCAAGGCCGGCATCGCAGAGTACCTCGCCACGCTCGGGCCGTCCGCGCCCGTCAAGACGCTCGCCGACCTGATCGCATTCAACCAGCGTCATCGCGACCGCACGATGCCGTTCTTCGGCCAGGACATCTTCCTCGCCGCGCAGGAGAAGGGACCGCTGACCTCGCCCGCGTACCTGGAGGCGCTGGAGAAGTGCCGGCGCATGTCGCGCGACGAGGGCATCGACGCGGTCATGGACCAGCACCGGCTCGACGCCTGCATCGCGCCGAGCGGCGGCACCGCGCACCTGACGGATCTCGTGAACGGCGACTACTACACGGGCACGGGCAGCTCGACCTTCCCGGCGGTGTCCGGCTATCCCCACGTCACGGTGCCGGCGGGCGACGCCTTCGGCCTGCCGATCGGGCTGTCGCTGTTCGGCCGCGCCTTCTCCGAGCCGAAGCTGATCGGCTACGCGTACGCTTTCGAGCAGGCGACTCAGAAGCGGCTCGTTCCGCGCTTCTGGACGACCGCGCCGATACCCGCCTGACGTATCGCGCCGCCAGCTTTACATATCGCCCGCGGGTCGCGTCGATGTCGTCATCGGGCGACATCGGCGCCTTGTGATTCGCGTGATCGGCGTCACACTCCCCGTGAGACAACGGGGGAAGTCGACGAGGAGACGATCATGCGGAAAACCGCGAGAGATTCATTTCTACGGCCCATCACCGGCTCCCTGAGTGCTCTTGCGCTCGTGACGCTCGCCGCCTGTGGCGGCGGTGGCGGCGACGGCGGCGGCACGACGACGCCCGTTTCGCAGCCCCCGCCGGCGCCCGCACCGACGAGCGGCAAGGTCGCCCTGCTCCTCACCGACGCCCCGACGGACCAGTTCTGCCAGATCCTCGCGACCGTGGAGCGCGTCGACCTGCTCGGCGCCAGCGGGCCGACGAACATCTTCATGGGCCCCGAGACCGTGGACATCCTGGGGATGCGCAACTACACGGACCTGTTGACGATCGCCGACGGCGTACCCGTCGGCACGTATGCGAAGATGCGCCTGACGCTCTCGGACCTCGCGCTGGTCGAGTGCGACGGCGAGGGCAACCCTGAACCCGAGTCCGGCTGGGATCGCCCGAAGCTGCCCGGCAACGGCAAGCTCGACCTGAATCCGCGCGGCTCCTTCCAGGTGGCCGGTGGCGAGACACTGATCATCGAGCTCGACCTGGACATGACCAAGTCGCTGCACCTCGTGAAGGCGGGCAACAGCGGTCGCTGGCAGTTCCGTCCGGTGATCTTCGTGACCATCGCGCCCGACGACACCAAGCTGGTGCGCGTGTTCGGCGCAGTGCGCACGGTGGACGGCACGCGCTTCGAGCTGTGCCCCGTGGCCTCACCGTCGTCCATGGGCAGCGGCAGGATGAACGGCACGCCGGACGGCAAACGCTGCCTCGACGTAGTGACCGACGCGAAGACCGGCATCTTCGGCAAGGAGGGCCTGCCGGGCGGCCTCGGCGGCGTCGTAGCCGGCGATCCGCTGACAGCGATCGGCTTCCTGGAGAGCTATTACACCGGCAGCGGCAGCAGCCGCAGCAGCCGGCTGCGCCTGAACGCGATAGTGATCGAGCTCGGCTCGATCGACACCTTCGAGCGCATCGCCGGCACGGTGGCCACGGCTCCCGGCGGCAACGACATCTTCGAGTTCACGCCGGACGGAGCGGCCGCCGCCATCGACGTGCTGCTGCAGTCGGGCACGCGCATCTTCTCGATCGGCAGCCGTGAGGAGCTCAATGCGGGCTTCATCCCGCCCGGCACCGTCGGCGAGGTGGACGGCGTGTTTGCCGACCCGGCTACCGACCCGGTGACCGAGCCGCTGCGCGCGGCGCTGATCGTGCTGGAGGAAGGCGCGACGGCCCCGGCGGTGGCGCTCGTCGAGCGAAAGATCGCGTCCACGTCGCTCGCGGATCCGGCGACCTCGCCGCCGAGCGGCCGGATCACGCTCGAGGCCACGACGCCGGCGGCGGCCTACGACTGCGTGAAGACGACGACGTCCACGCGAATCCTCGAGATCACGGGGACGCCGACCTCGAGCGAGACCAGGCAAGTCGAGTTTGGAACGCTCGTCGCCGGCGACAGCGTGGATGTGTATGGCAGCAAGGATGCGGGCGAACCCGCCTGCGTCATCGCCGACACCGTGCAGAAGTACGTCTCGACGCCATGATCCCCTAGCGGACTTCGACTCACTGTCACGTGAAGTCCGCGTCAGATGGCCCCGGCCAGAAGCCGGGGCCTCTTTTTTGGTTCTTCACCCAACTCCGGGAAATGCTGCCCGGATTTTGAGGAAGAAGTAGGCG
>JBBINN010000190.1:0-5825 GCA_037443885.1 Gammaproteobacteria bacterium
CATCTATGTGCAGAAGCCGATCAGCGTCGATGTCGTCGAAGGCGAAGCGATGCTCCTGTTCCTGGACGACGCGGGCGTCGCCGCGGCCTCGGGCTCGGCCTGCACCGCCAAGACCCTCAAGGCCTCGCACGTCCTTCTCGCGCTCGGGGACCACGACTTCGAAGTTCGGCAACATCTCGTAGAAGTCGAAGGTCTGCTCCGGCTCGGCGGGGGCGGTCTCGGCGGCGCGCGTAGAGGCTGGCGCGGGCTTGGCGCCGCCCGCCTCGGGCTGTGGGCGGTCGAGCAGGTAGATGGCGAGCCCGATGCCGAGGCCGACGACCATGCCGAGCGCGAAACCCGTGGTGCCGCTGATGGAGTCCCCGCGGCCGCGGCTGCGCTTGTAGTCCCGGGTCGCCATCACATGGTCTCGGGTGCGGACACGCCGAGCAGGCCGAGCCCGCTCTTCAAAACCCGCTGAGCCGCAGTGACTAGCGCAAGGCGGGCGTTGCGAAGCGCCTCGTCTTCCACGATGAAGGACAGCGCGTTGTAGTAGGTATGGAAGGCGTTGGCGAGGTCGCGCAGGTAGTGCACGAGCATGTGCGGCGCCCGCTGGGCCGCCGCGATCGCAACGACCTCGGGCCACCGGGTCACCGCGGCCATGAGCGCGCGCTCGTGCGGATCGTCGAGGGTGGCGACCGTGGCGCAGCCGGACGCGAGGTCGAGCGGCAGGCCGCGGTCGGCGAGCTGGCGCAGCACGCTCGCCACGCGCGCGTGGGCGTACTGGATGTAGTAGACGGGGTTCTCGCTGCTGCGCGACTTGGCGAGCTCGAGGTCGAAGTCGAGCGGCTGGTCGTGGCTGCGCATCAGGTAGAAGAGCCGGCAGGCGTCGTTGCCGACTTCCTCGCGCAGCTGGCGCAGCGTCACGAACTGCGCCTCGCGCTTGCCCATCGGAACCTTCTCGCCGCCGCGGAAAAGGCTCACGAACTGGATCAGCGGCGCCTCGAGGCAGCCGCCGGGCTCGCCCATGGCCTCGAGGCCGGCGCGCACGCGCGCGACGTAGCCGTGGTGGTCGGCGCCGAGCACGTCCACCAGCAGGTCGAAGCCGCGCTCGCGCTTCTCGAGGTGATAGGCGATGTCGGAGGCGAAGTAGGTCTTCTGGCCGTTTTCGCGCACGACCACGCGATCCTTCTCGTCGCCGAAGGCGGTGGCGCGGAACCACGTCGCGCCGTCCTTGACGTACAGCTGGCCCTGCCGCTCGAGTCGCGCGAGCGCGCGGTCTATGGCGCCCTCGGACTCGAGGGAGCTTTCGGAAAACCAGCGGTCGAAGGTGACGCCGAACTGCGTCAGGTCCTCGCGGATGTCCGCGAGCATGATGTCGAGCGCGAAGTCGAACACCCGCCGGTAGCCGTCCTCGCCGAGCAGGTGCCGGGCGCGCGAGCCTAGCGCATCCACGTAGGCGTCCTTGTCGCCGCCCTGCGGCTCGTCCGGTGGCAGCGCCGCGAGCACCGCCGTGGCCGGGTGGCGCAGCGCCTCGCCCTCGGCCGCGAGCAGCCGCGCGGCGACGTCCTTCACGTAGTCGCCGCGGTAGCCGTTGGCCGGGAAGGGCAGGTGCTCGCCGCAGGCCTCGAGGTAGCGCAGCCAGGTGCTCGCGGCCAGGATGTCCATCTGCCGCCCGGCGTCGTTGATGTAGTACTCCCGCCCCACGTCGTAGCCGGCGTAGGCGAGCAGGCTCGCGAGGGTCATGCCGACCGCCGCCTGGCGGCCATGCCCGACGTGCAGCGGGCCCGTGGGGTTGGCCGAAACGAATTCCACCAGCGCACGCACGGGCCGATCGAGCCGGCCGCGGCCGTAGTCCGGGCCCTCCGCGTGCACCCGCGCGATCTCCGCCGCGTAGGCGACGGGCGACAGGAAGAAGTTGATGAAGCCGGGCCCGGCGATCTCGACCTTCGCGACGGCGTCGCTCGCCGGCAGGGCGGCGACGATGGCCTGCGCCAGCTGGCGCGGGTTGCGCTTCGCGGCGCGGGCGAGCTGCATTGCGACGTTGCAGGCGAAGTCGCCGTGCGCGGCGTCGCGGGTTCGCTCCACCTCCGGGCGCGCGGACAGGCCTTCGGGCAGGACGTCGGGCGGCAGGGCCGCGAGCGCGGACGCCACGAGCTGTTCGATCTGGTGCTTCACGGCGGGAGTCGGGTCGGGCCAGAGTGGCGCGAGAGTCTACCCGAAAGCGGCCTGACCGGGCTCGTCAACCCCGGCGCGGCCGCCGCGTTGTAAACACCGAGACCGCCGCGAGCGGACCGAACACAGGAGACTCGCAATGAAGCGACTGAATGCCGTGATTGCTGCCGCCTGCCTGGCCCTGGCGGCCGGGGCCACCGGGGCCGCCGAGACACCCGCCGGCCCGCCGCCCGAGGAGCGCTGGAACGCGCTCGACACCGACGGGAACGGCAGCCTGTCCCGCGCCGAGGCCCAGGCCGGCGCGCCGGGCCTCGGCCGCAACTTCGAGCGATTCGACACCGACGCCGACGGCCAGCTGTCGCGCGAGGAAGTCCGGGCCCAGCGCGCCCAGATGCGCGAGCAGGCCCGGGCCCGTGCAGACGAGCGCTGGGCGGCCGCCGACACCAACGGTGACGGCGCCATCGACCTCGCTGAGGCGCAGACCGGCATGCCGCGCGCGGCGGAGAACTTCGGCCGCCTGGACGCCGACGGCAATGGCCTCCTGAGCCGCGAGGAAATGCGCCAGGGGATGCGCCAGCACCACGCCGAGCGAATGAAGCGCGGCCCGGGTCCGGGTCAGGCCGCGAGCCCGCGGATGCACGGCGCAGGCAAGCCAGCGGGCGGCGGGGAGAAGCAGTAGCCCGGGGACAGCCCCTAATCCACCTCGATCGGGTCCACGTCCACGGACCAGCGCAGCGGCCGCGGGTGGCGAAGCTGCTCCACCCGCGGCAGCCATGCGTCGAGAAGCTGCTTGAGAACCGGCCGCGACGCGGCCTCGAGGAGCAGCTGGGCGCGGTAACGCCCGGCGCGGCGTTCCATCGCCGCGGGCGCCGGCCCGAGCAGGCGCAGCCCGGGCGCCGCCGGGGCCGCCGCCGCGGCCTCGTGCAGGAAGGCGTAGACGGCGGCGCGGTCCGGCGCGTCGGCGCGCAGTAGCGCGAGGCGCGAGTAAGGAGGCCAGCCGGCCGCGCGCCGCTCCTCGAGGGCGCGCCGCGCGAAGCCCTCGTAGCCTTCCTGGATGAGCGAGGTCAGCAGCGGGTTCTCCGGGTGTGCGGACTGGATCAGCACCTCGCCCGGCCGCTCGCCGCGGCCGGCGCGCCCGGCGACCTGCACGATCTGCTGCGCGAGACGCTCGCTTGCCCGGAAGTCGGCGCCGAACAGCCCCTGGTCCGCGTTCAGCACGGCCACCAGGGTGACGTCGGGGTAGTCGTGGCCCTTCGTCAGCATCTGCGTGCCGAGCAGGATCCGCGCGCGGCCGCTCGCGACCTCCTCGAGCGCGCGCTCGATGTCGCCGCGGCGGCGGATGACGTCGCGGTCCACGCGCACGATGGGCGCCTGCTGGAACAGCTCGGCCAGCGCCTGCTCGATGCGCTCGGTGCCCTGGCCCACGGCGCTCACCTCCGAGCCGCACTTGGGGCAGCCGAAGGGCAGCGGGGCGTCGGCGCCGCAGTGGTGGCACACGAGGCGCGCGCGCGCCATGTGCACTGTCATGCGCGCGTCGCAGGACGGGCAGGGCGCGATCCAGCCGCAGCCGCTGCAGAACAGCGTCGGCGCGTAGCCGCGGCGGTTGAGGTACACGAGTACCTGCCCGCCGTCGGCGAGGTGGCGCTCGATGGCGGCGATGACTGGCTGGGCGAGGCCGTCGCGCGCGGCGTGGCGGCGCAGGTCCACGACGCCCACGCGCGGCTTGCCGGCGGCCCCGGCGCGCTCGGGCAGCACCAGCTTGCGATAGCGGCCCTCGGCGGCGTTGGCGAGCGTCTCGAGCGACGGGGTCGCCGAGCCGAGCACGACGGGGATGCCGTGATGGGAGGCCCGGGCCACGGCGAGGTCGCGCGCGGAGTAGCGGAAGCCGTCCTGCTGCTTGTAGGACGGGTCGTGCTCCTCGTCCACGATGATCACGCCCGGGGCGGGCAGCGGCGTGAACACCGCCGAACGCGTGCCGATCACCACCGGTGCCGCTCCGCTCCTCGCCGCGCGCCAGGCCGCGAGGCGCTCGGCGTCGGTCATGGAGGAGTGCAGCGTCACCACCGGCACGGGCAGCCGCCGCCGGAAGCGGCCGACGAGCTGCGGCGTGAGCGCGATCTCCGGCACCAGTACCAGCGCGCCGCGGCCCGCGGCCAGCACGCGCTCGATGACGTCGAGGTACACCTCGGTCTTGCCGCTGCCGGTCACGCCGTGCAGCAGCCAGGCGGTGAAGCCGCCGAGGGAACCTGCGATGGCCTCGCAAGCCTCGCGCTGCGCCGGCGTGAGAGGCGGCGCGCGGGTGGCCGCCTCGCCCGCCGGCGGGACCGGCCCCGGAAGCTCGATCGATTCCACCCAGCCGCGCTTCTGCAGCGAGCGCAGCGCGTCGCCGAAATGCGCGGGCCCGGCTTCCGCGGCAGGCAGGGGGCCGGCGCTGAGGCGGGCGAGCAGCGCCTGCTGGCGAGGACCGAGGCGCTGGCGTGGGGTGGACGATTCCTCGAGGCCGCGCCCGGAGAGCTGCCAGGCCAGCCGAGGCTCGCGGGCTGGCGCGCCGCGGCGCAGGGCCACCGGCACGGCCGCCGAGAGGACCTCGCCGAGGGAATGCTGGTAGTAGTCGGCCGCCCAGCAGAGCAGCCCGAAACTGCGTGCATCCCATAGCGGCTCGGGGTCCAGCAGTTCCAGCGCATGACGGATGCGGGCCGCCGGCACTTCGCTCTCGCGGGCGATCCCGGTGACGAAGCCGACCGCGCGGCGCCGGCCGAGCGGCACGAGCACGCGCATGCCCGGCTCGATGCGGGCGGCATCCACGCCGGCCGGCGGCAGGTAGTCGAACACCCGCCGCAGGGGCGTGTCGAGGGCAACCTGCAGGAAGGCGGTCGGGTTGGCTGGCATCGGGGGAATGCGCCGGCCGCGTCAACCCGGTCCGGCGGCGCACGTTATAGCATTCACGGGAACCGCCCGTGCGGCTCCCGGCTGGAGGGACCGCCGGATGCATCCATCCGCAGCAGCGTGCGCGCAGGAGCCCTGGCCCGGGACGGATCTCCCGGCGCGCCGCGAGGAGATCGAGGACGTGGACCACGGCCGCGCGCTCGAGCGCTTCCTCGCGGAGGTGGAGCGACGGGCGTTCCGGATCGCACGCATGGCGACCGGGAACGACGACGATGCGCTCGATCTCGTGCAGGACGCGATGCTCGGCCTCGCACGGCACTACGGCCACCGGCCGCAGGAGGAGTGGCGCCCGCTGTTCCACCGGATCCTGACGAACGGGATCCGGGACTTCAGCCGCCGCCGGCGCGTGCGTCAGCGCCTCTTCGCCTGGTGGCCGGCGCGCAGCGCCGCCGAGGACGGCACGCCGGAACCGGAGGCGGTGGACCCGGCGGCCGGGCCGGCGGAGCAGCTCGAGGACGCCGAGGCCATGGCGGCCCTCGAGGCCGCGCTCGCGGCGCTGCCCGAGCGGCAGCGAGAGGCCTTCGTCCTGCGGACCCTGGAGGGTCTGGACGTCGCGGCGGCGGCCGTGGCGATGGGCTGTTCGGAGGGCAGCGTGAAGACGCATCATTTCCGGGCCGTGCACGCGCTGCGCGAGCGGCTCGGGGAGTGGCAGCGATGAAACTGGACAATCGCGAGTTCGAGGCCAGGGCCCGGTCAGCCTTCGATGCCAGCGTCGAGGCCCTGGATGC
>JBBINN010000191.1:0-5706 GCA_037443885.1 Gammaproteobacteria bacterium
CCACTCTGCTCCACCCCCTGGTTCACTGGCTGACCCAGCTGCGTAATCAGGATCAAGAAAGTCGTCAGCTGGACTCTGCCCACCAACGCGGGCGAGAGCATGACGATCATCGTGGCGCTGCTCCTTGGCATGACGCTGCCGTTGACGCCGCTCCAGATTCTCTGGATCAACCTGGTGACTGCCACGACGCTGGGCCTGGCTTTGGCCTTCGAGCCAACCGAGGAAAATACCATGCGCCGCCCACCGCGCCCTCGAAACGAATCCCTGATCGGCGGGGAACTGGCGTGGCATATCGTGCTTGTGGCGGCGCTGTTTCTTTGCGGCATGTTCGGCATCTTCAGCTATGCGGTGGATCGTGGCTATTCAGTGGATCTGGCGCGCACCATGGCGCTCAACACGCTGGTGGTAATGGAAATCTTCCATCTCTTCTTCATCCGCAATATCTACGGCGCCTCGCTGACATGGAAGGCCGTGCGCGGCACGAAAGTCGTGTGGACGACCGTGATCGTCCTCACCGTGGCGCAGTTCACCATCACCTATTTGCCGCTGCTGCAAGCCGTCTTCGCCACGGAGTCGATACCGTTTCTTGACGGTGCGCTGATCGTCGGCGTGGGCGTGGCGGTGTTCGCTCTTCTCGAGACCGAAAAGCAAATTCGCCTCGCCATCAAACGGGCAAGGAATGCGGCATACGCTACCTGAACATGAGGGTCGATCAGTAGGAGGTGTGTTCAAGGACGACTTCAGCGCACCGCGCGGCCTCGTCGGACCATGCACGGGCAGCCGGCGATTCGAGCAACATCAAGCATGGCTTCGCGGCGCTGTTTCGGCCGTTTCGAGGCACACCATGGCGCCTTCGGCGACGGCGCGCTCTTCCTCGGCCGGTATCATGAGCACATCGACGCCTGACCCGGCGGAGCCGATATTCATCTCGCCGCGCTCATTGCGGGCCGGGTCGGCGCCAACGCCCAGCCAAGCTGCCGCTTGGCAGACACGCTGGCGAATCCTCGGAGCGTTCTCGCCGATCCTGCTGTGAAAACCGAAGTATCCAGCCCGCCCATCGGCCGCCAGGGAGCCGATCGACCGCCCGATCCGATAGACGAATAGGTCGATGGCTGGAACAAATCGGTTGCCGGCTATAGGTAGCAAAGCCGGCCGTTCCAGGTCGTAGCAGAGAGGTGAGCGAAACGGCGGCGAAGGGTGGTTCTGGCGAACTAGACCGCCCCTCTAGGCGAGCGCTCCAGCGGAAACGTAGTTATCACTTTCATCTACGCTGGGGCGGCACCAGGCTAAGGCAACAGCGGAGGTTCACCGGTGAAGCGAGCTGCGAGGTTGATCCCGGTCTTCCTGACCACGGCGTTCGCGGCGGCTTGCGCCCTCGAGGCGACGCGCGAGGCGCCCACGGTCGCCATGGCCTCACCGGATGTCCAGGCGGTGGCGGGCAGTGTGCTACCGGCGTGGCATCCGCCCGTTGCGGGGTGGGCATCCGCGCTGCCGGATGGGCACCCGCCGGTGATGCGCATGCCGGCGCTGCCGCAAGGACACCCGCCGATCCCCGGCTGGCATCCGGCCCTGCCCGAGGGTCATCCGCCCGTCGCCCGGGTGCCGGCGCTGCCCGAGGGCCACCCGCCGATCCCCGGTTGGCACGAGCGGCTGCCCGAGGGGACGTCCGCCTGTCCTGCGCTGGGGATTCAATCCGAGCGCGGCGCCACGGTTCCGGTTGCGCCACGGCCGACGCGCATCGAGGTCATTCGCACCTGAAGCGCGTTGGGGGTCCGCAGCGGGCCCCCCGTCACGAGCGGAGCCGTATCTCGCCCTCGGACGTCGGCTTGCGGCCGCGCTTGCCTGCGTAGTAGCTGCGGATGCGCGCGAGGTCCGCCACCGGGTCGCCCGACATCTCGAGGTAGGTGTCGACCCCGACGCTGCGAGTCGCGTAGTCGATGAAGCCGAGGCCCACCGGGAAGCCGCCGGCTACGGCTATCTGGTAGAAGCCGGACTTCCAGTGATCGGTTTTCGAGCGCGTGCCCTCGGGCGCCACCGCCAGCCACATCCATTCCCGGCGTGCGAATTCCTCGAGCAGCGTCGCAACGAAGCCGGTGCGTTCGCGCCGGTTGATCGGGATGCCTCCCATCCGGAGCAGCAGGCGGTGCAGGGGCCATCGGAACAGGCTGTCCTTGCCCATCCAGTGCGCCGGCAGGCCGACCGCCAACTTGAACAGGACTCCGACGATGAAGTCCCAGTTCGAGGTGTGCGGGTAGACGACGATGATGCCCTTGGGCGCCGGTGGCGGCACGAACGCGCTGCGCCAGCCGGATGCTGCCAGCAATGCCGCGGCGATTCGCTGGACAACCGTGCGACGCGTGTCGGGCGGAAGGGGATTCGGCTGCATGCCACATGGTTGCACACGCGCGCCCGAGGCATCGGTGCACGACGCCGATGCGGCGTGCCGGGCCGTCGTCCTTCCACACAGGACGCATCCATCACGCACGGGCCTTCGAAGTTTCGCTGACGTGCGAGCCGGCACTGGAGCTGCCTTGACCCGTCGGGCGGGGAAAGGCTAGCGTCCCCGGCAGCTCGATACTGGACGGATGCGATGCGAATCCTGATTACGGGCGGTACCGGGTTCCTCGGCGAGGCGCTTTGCCCGCGCCTTGCGGCTGCGGGCCATGAAGTCGTCGTGCTGAGCCGGCAGGCGAAGCCGCGCCTGCCAGACGGTGTGGCGCAGTCGGTCAGGCGCCTCGACGAGTTGCAGGCGAGCGATGTCGATGCGGTGATCAATCTCGCCGGCGAGCCGATCGCGGACGCCCGCTGGACCGAGAGCCGCAAGAAGCTGCTGCTGGGCTCACGGGTCGAAATCACCTCGAGGCTGGTGCAGTGGATGGCGGCCTCGCAGCGCAGGCCGGCGGTTCTGGTGTCGGCGTCGGCGGTCGGGTACTACGGCGATCAGGGCGAGCGGGCGATCGACGAGGACACGCCGCCCGCGCCGGGTTTCACCCACGAGCTGTGCGCGGCCTGGGAGAGGGAAGCGCTCCGGGCCGAGCCGCTGGGAGTCCGGGTCTGCATCGCGCGCATCGGCGCGGTGCTCGACCGCGGCGGTGGCGCACTGCAGAAGATGCTGCCCGCCTTCTGGATGGGCGTGGGCGGCCGTCTTGGCTCGGGCCGTCACTATTTCCCGTGGATCCACCGGGTCGACATGGTGGCCATCCTGCAGTGGCTGGTCGAGAACCCAAGCGCCCGCGGCGCCTACAACTGCGGCGCGCCGCAGCCGGTCACCAACGCCGAGTTCACGCGCGCGCTGGGTCGCGCCGTCCGGCGGCCGACCGTGTTGCCCATGCCGGCGGCTGCCTTGAAGCTGCTGTTCGGCGAGGTGTCGGAGATCCTGCTGGGAAGCCAGCGCATGCTGCCGAAGCGCCTGCTGGCCGAAGGTTTCGAATTTCACTATCCCGACATCGACGCCGCGCTGGCCGAGATGTTCGGCCGCCAGCGCTGAAAGGGCCCGACGCGGATGCCGCCGCCGCAGAGCAGGGACTACGGGAGTCGCGCCCGCGTCGGCCTCGCGGTGCCGCATGCCAACCCCACGGTCGAGCCGGAACTCCGGGCGCTGCTGCCGGCCGGCGTGGCGACCTACGCGACCCGGCTCACGCATCCGTCCCCGAGGGTCGAGGATCGGCTCCGCCACTACATCCGCCACATCCCGGAGGCCATCGCCACCTTCGGGCCGATGCGGCTCGACGCCTTCGGCTTCGGCTGCACCGGTTCGTCCTACCTCGCCGGACCGGCGCTCGAGGACGAACTCGCTGCCGCTGCCCGTGCCGCCTCGGGGCTGCCGGTCGTCACGGCCGCGCAGGCGCTGCGCCGCGCGCTCACCACGCTGGGCGTGAGCCGCTTCGCGCTGGTCTCGCCGTATCCCGCGGATCTCGCGGCCGCGGGCCTGCGCTACTGGAGTGATGCTGGTTTCGACGTCAGCGCGCCGCTGCGCGTCGACCCGGTGCTCGACGACACGCACGCCATCTACGAGCTGACGAGCGCAGATGCCCTGCGGGCGGCCCGCGCGGTGGACTCGCGTGGCGCTGGAGCGCTGGTCATCTCGGGTACCGGCATGCCGACCCTCGCCGCGCTGCGCGGGCTGCAGGCCGAGGCCAGCCTGCCGGTTCTCAGTTCCAACCTGTGCCTGGCCTGGGCTCTGCTGCAGGAGGCTGCCCAGGAACTGGCGCCACCGACCCCTGGCGGTCTGCTCTAGCGGCGCCGTCTGCGGCACTTCCCCGGTCCCGGGCGCAGACTCGACGCGGGCACGATAATGACAGGTCGGCCCGGGCCAACTGGAGAGGGACATGGCGAGGGTACCGGTCGTCAGCCGCCGGCAGCTGCTGGGCGTGGGGTATGCGTCGCCTCTCCGCGGCATCGCAACGGCTGCCGCGGCGGAGGCGGCCTCGTGCGCGTCCACGCCGCGCCAGACCAGCGTGCCCTTCTACCCCGCCTTCGAGCAGGTGGACAGGGATGTGGATCTGACGCAGGTCACCGGCCACGACGAGCGCGCCGAGGGTGAGGTGATCCGCATCCACGGCCGGGTGGTCGACGCCGACTGTCGCCCCGTTGAGGGCGCTATCGTCGAAGTGTGGCAGGCGAACTCAAAGGGCCGGTACGCACATCCCGCCGATCCCAACCCCGCGCCGCTCGAACCGAGTTTCCAGGGCTGGGGACAGGGGGTGACCGGCGTCAACGGCCGGTATTCCTTCCTGACCATCAAGCCGGTGGCGTATTCACAGGAGGTGTCAGTGGCCAGGTGGACCAACGGGGCGGCTACCGTACGCCGCACGTTCATTTCCGGGTGACGCGGCGCGGATTCCTCGACCTGACGACGCAGATGCGTTTCTCGGGTTAGAAGCTCAATGATGCCGACATCGTGCTGCGGCACGTGCCCGCTGCCGAGCGCGACCGGGTGATCATTGCAGGCAAGACGACGGGCGCCGGAGAACCGTCGGCTTTCGCGTTCGACCTCACGATTGCCCGCGCCTGACGGACCGAGGGCCGGCCGCAACTCCTGCGTACTCCGGCACTTGAGTCGGGCGTCCCGCGAAGGTTAGATTCGCGGGGTCGCTCACCCGCGGCCAGCCTCGCGGCGCCGCTATCAGGATCCCGCCGCATGGCCGTTCCCTTTCCGTTTTCCGCCATCGTCGGCCAGGACGAGATGAAGCTCGCGCTGCTGGCCGCTGCGGTCGACCCCGGCATCGGCGGCGTGCTGGTGTTCGGCGACCGCGGCACCGGCAAGTCCACCGCCGTGCGAGCGCTGGCCGCCCTGCTGCCGAAGATGCGCGCTGTGGACGGCTGCCGATACGGTTGTGACCCTGACGGCGGCGATCGCCTGTGCGCCGCCTGCCGCGAGGCCGCACGGCACGGGGTACCCAAGTCACACCTCGTGCCCGTTCCGGTCGTGGATTTGCCGCTCGGCGCCACCGAGGACCGCGTGGTCGGTGCGCTCGACCTGGAGCGGGCCCTCGCGCACGGCGAGAAGGCCTTCGAGCCGGGCCTGCTGGCGCGGGCCAATCGTGGCTTCCTCTATATAGACGAGGTGAACCTGCTCGAGGACCACCTCGTCGACCTGCTGCTCGACGTGGCGGCCTCCGGAGAGAACGTGGTCGAGCGCGAGGGCCTGAGCGTCCGCCATCCGGCGCGTTTCGTGCTCGTGGGCAGTGGCAATCCGGAGGAGGG
>JBBINN010000192.1:0-5672 GCA_037443885.1 Gammaproteobacteria bacterium
CACCGAGTAGCTGTAGTGGTAGTAGCCGCCGCCGTTGGCGCACGAGCCCATGCTGATCACCCAGCGCGGCTCGGCCATCTGGTCATAGACCTTGCGCAGCGCCGGCGCCATCTTGTTGACCAGCGTGCCCGCCACGATCATCACGTCCGACTGGCGCGGGCTCGGGCGGAAGACGACGCCGAAGCGGTCGAGGTCGTAGCGCGACGCGCCGGCATGCATCATCTCGACCGCGCAGCAGGCGAGCCCGAAGGTCATGGGCCACAGCGAGCCCGTCCGGGCCCAGTTCATGAGCCCGTCGATGCTCGTGGTGAGGAAGCCGCGCTCGGCGGGCGCCTCCGCGGCGGCGCTCAGTCCCATTCCAGCGCCCCCTTCTTCCACTCGTAGATGAAGCCGACCAGGAGCACACCCAGAAACACGGCCATGGAGAGCAGGCCGAAGCCGCCGATGGTGTCGAGCGAGACCGCCCAGGGAAAGAGGAAGGCGATCTCGAGGTCGAAGATGATGAAAAGGATGGCGACGAGGTAGTAGCGCACGTCGAACTTCATGCGCGTGTCTTCGAAGGCCTCGAAGCCGCACTCGTAGGCGGAGGCCTTTTCGGCCGTCGGCCGGCGCGGGCCGAGCAGCCAGCCGAGCACGAGCAGCACCACGCCGAAGGCACCGGCGACGAGCAGGAAAATCAGGGTCGGCAGGTAGTTTTCGAGCATTCCGAGTGTTCGCGCCGTCGCGTCACGGCCAGCTGACTCCCAAACCCCTGCATTGTAGCGGCCCCGCGCCCCGCGGGTAACCCTGAGGACGGCCTTCAGATTCCACGGATGACAAAAGGCCCGGCATGTGCCGGGCCTCCTGCTCACGTTGGTGCCGACGGTCGGACTCGAACCGACACGGGTTTCCCCACTAACCCCTCAAGCTAGCGCGTCTACCAATTCCGCCACGTCGGCAATGAAACTGCGTGAACCTGTTCAATCCGGGTCAATCGGCCGGCGCAGCCGGTTGCGGCGCACCGAGGCCGGGCACATCGTCACTGCCCAGGCCCGGCACGGACGCAGGCGCTGGCGCGGGCGGAGGCAGGCTATCGACCGGCAGACGGTCGATCACGCTCTGCGGCGCCTCGGCCGGGCGAGACGCCACGAAGGTGAGCGCCAGGCTGGTCACGAAGAACACCGTCGCCACCACGGCGGTCGCCTTCGAAAAGAAGGTGGAAGCACCCCGCGCGCCGAACACCGTGCCGGAGGCGCCGGCACCGAAGCCCGCGCCAGCATCGGCACCCTTGCCGCGCTGGATCAGGACCAGCGCGACGATCACGACGCACAGCAGGACGTGCAGCGTGACCAGTATTGAGTTCAGCATTTCATGAACCTTGATCGAATCTTCAGCCTGCCGCGCGGCAGATGGCCAGGAACTCTTCGGCGTTCAGCGAAGCGCCCCCGACGAGACCGCCGTCCACGTCCGGCATCGAGAACAGCTCGCCGGCGTTGACCGCCTTGACGCTGCCCCCGTACAGGATGCGCAGGGAAGCGCCCATAGTACCATCTTCCTGCGCCATGCGCTCGCGCAGCAGCGCATGAACCTGCTGGGCCTGGCCGGGCGTCGCGTTCTTGCCGGTACCGATAGCCCAGACCGGCTCGTAGGCCAGGACCGCCCCGGCGAAGCTCGCGGCCCCTGCAACATCGAGCACCGCCTGCAGCTGGCGCAACACGACCGCCTCGGTCTGTCCCTGCTCCCGTTCCTCCAGCGATTCACCCACGCACAGGATCGGGACCAGGCCCTCCCGCTGCGCGGCCACGTACTTGCGCGCCACGGCGTGATCGTCCTCGCGGTAAAGGCTCCTGCGCTCGGAGTGGCCCACGATCACGTAGCGGCAGCCGACGTCGCGAAGCATCGCGCCGGACACCTCGCCCGTGTGTGCGCCGTTGGCCGCGGCGCAGAGGTCCTGACCGCCGAGGACGAGGCTGCTGTCGCGCAACTGCCGGGCGACCTCAAAGAGGTACACGAATGGCGGGCAGAGCAGCACCTCGGCCCCATCCGAACCCGGGTCACCCGCGACGAGCGCCTCCACCAGCGCCGCGTTCTCGGCGCGAGAACCGTTCATCTTCCAGTTGCCGGCCACCAGCGGACGTCGCATGCGCACCCCCGTACCGGCTCCATGGACGACCCGCCCTGCCGGAAAGGCGCGCAAGAATAAGCGCACCCCCCCCTGAGATCAATGCCTGGTGTTCCGGTTCAGCCGGAACCCGGGGCCGCCTGCCGGACCGCCTCGGCGAGGGCGGCCGCGTGCCGATCCACGGCGTCCCGGTCCTCTCCCTCGACCATGACGCGGATGACCGGCTCCGTGCCGGACGGCCGCAGCACCACGCGGCCGCGGCGGCCCAGCGCCTGCTCCACCGCCGCCCGCGCCTCGCTCACCCGCGGGTGTGCCGCGGCGTCGAAGCGGGTCGCCACGCGCACGTTGAGCAGCCTCTGCGGGAATCTCGGCATGGCGGCGGTCAGCTCCGCGAGCGACTTACCCGACTGGCGCATCGCGGCGAGAACCTGCAGTGCCGCCACCAGCCCGTCGCCGGTGGTCGCCTTGTCGAGGCACAGCAGGTGCCCGGAGGTCTCGCCGCCCAGAATGCCGCCGCCCTCGCGGAGCATCTGCAGCACATAGCGGTCGCCGACGGCCGCGCGCCGGAACTCGATCCCGAGATCCGCCAGCGCAAGCTCCAGACCCAGGCTGCTCATGACCGTGCCCACGACGGGCCCCGTCAGCGCGCCGGCCTCCTGCCGGGCACGCGCCAGCACGTAGAGAAGCTGGTCGCCGTCCACCACCCGGCCGAGGTGATCGACCATCACGAGCCGGTCGCCGTCCCCGTCGAGGGCGATGCCCGCGTGTGCGCGCACGCCCGTCACGGTGAGCTGCAGCAGTTCCGGCTCGGTCGACCCGCAGCCAGCGTTGATGTTCCGCCCGTTCGGCGAGCAGCCGATCGGGATGATCTCGGCGCCGAGGTCGGCGAGCACCCTGGGCGCGACCTTGTAGGTGGCGCCATTGGCGCAGTCGATCACCAGCTTGAAGCCGGACAGGTCCATGCCCGGAGGGAGGGTCGAGGCGCAGAACTCCTGGTAAAGGGTGCGCTGGCGATCCACCCGCGACGCCTTGCCGAGCTGGCGGGACTCACGCGTCAGGGCCGGCTCGTCGAGGAAGACCTCGATCTGCCTCTCGACCTCATCCGCCAGCTTGCCGCCGTCCCGGTCAAAAAGCTTGATGCCGTTGTCGTCATAGGGGTTGTGCGAGGCACTGATCACCACGCCGAAGTCGCAGCCGAGGCGCTGCAGCATGTAGGCGATTCCCGGCGTCGGCAGCGGCCCGGCAAGGAGCACGTTCACGCCGGCCGCCACGAACCCGGCCTCCAGGGCCGCCTCGAACATGTAGCCGGACACGCGGGTGTCCTTGCCCACCAGCACCGTGCCGCCCTCGGGCGCCAGCACGCGGGCGGTGGCACTGGCAAGCCGGAGGGCGAAATCGACTGTCATCGGCTCCTCGCCGACCCGGCCGCGTACGCCATCCGTGCCGAAGTGTTTCCTGCTCATGCCTGCGGTTCTCCCTGCCGCGCGCGAACGGCGGCGGCGATCTTGACGGCGTCGGCCGTCGCGGCCACATCGTGGGCGCGGACGATCGAGGCGCCATGGGTCACGGCGATGGCGGCGAGCGCGAGGCTGCCCGCAAGTCGCGCATCGGCCGCCCGGCCCGTCAGCTGCCCGATCATGCTCTTCCGCGACAGGCCCACCAGCACCGGCAGACCCTCCGCTGCCAGCCGGTCGAGCGAGCCCAGCAGCTCGAGGTTGTGTTCCAGCGTCTTGCCGAAGCCGAACCCGGGATCGACGACGATGCGGTCGCCGCCGATGCCAGCGTCCCGGCAGGCCTGGACGCGCCCGCCCAGGAATGCGCGGACCTCCGCAACGACGTCGCCGTACGACGGCGCCTGCTGCATGGTCCGCGGCTCGCCCTGCATGTGCATGAGGCAGACCGCCGCGCGTGACCGTGCCAGGACCTCGACGGCACCCGGGGCCCGCAGGCCGTTCACGTCGTTGATCATTCCGGCCCCGGCCGCGATGGCCTGGCGCATCACCTCCGGCTTGGAGCTGTCCACGGACACGGGCACGGGCAGGTGGCCCGCCAGGCGCTCCAGCACGGGCAGTACCCGGGACAGTTCTTCCTCGACCGGCACCGGAGCGGCGCCGGGCCGGGTGGACTCGCCGCCGATGTCCACTATGCCGGCTCCCTCCTCCACCATCCGCAGGGCGCGCTCGACGGCCGCCGCCGGCTCCAGGAAACGGCCGCCGTCGGAGAACGAGTCGGGGGTGACGTTCAGGACGCCCATCACCACCGGCCGCGACAGGTCGAGGCTGTGTCGCCCGCAGTTCAGCAACATGGGCCGCGATGTTGGCGGCGCGAGGCCCTGACGGCAAGGGCCGGCAGGTCGCCCTGCCGGCCCTTCCGGGAACTGCTTCGCGGAACCGGGCTCAGGTGGGGCCCGCCGCGGGCTCCCCGACGCCCGGGCCGGCCACCGGCTTCTCGCCCGTCGAGGCCCCGGCGGTAGGCGGACCGAGGTCCTCCCAGCCCTGCGGGGCGCGCGGCTTGCGGCCCTCCATGATGTCGTGGATCTGATGCTCGTCGATGGTCTCGTAACGCATCAGCGCGTCCGCCATGACGTGCAGCTTCTCCAGGTGGGTGTTCAGGATGTTGCGGGCATGCTCGTAGTTGTCGTCGATCAGGCGGCGGATCTCCTCGTCGATCGCGTCGCGCGTCTTGTCGCCCACCTGCTTGTGCTGGGTGACCGACCGGCCCAGGAACACCTCGCCGTCGTCCTCAGCATAGGTCAGCGTGCCGAGACGCTGGGACAGGCCCCACTTCGTGACCATGTTGCGGGCGAGTTCCGTGGCCCGCTCGATGTCGTTCGAAGCGCCCGTGGTGACCGCCTCCGACCCGAAGACGATCTCCTCGGCGACCCGGCCGCCGAAGAGGGTCGCGATGCGGCTCTCGAGGCGCCGCTTGCTGGTGCTGTAGCGGTCGGCTTCGGGCAGGAACATGGTCACGCCCAGCGCACGGCCGCGCGGGATGATCGTGACCTTGTAGACCGGGTCGTGCTCCGGCACGTTCAGGCCCACGATCGCGTGGCCGGCCTCGTGATAGGCGGTGAGGCGCTTCTCTTCCTCGGACATCACCATCGAGCGCCGCTCCGCGCCCATCATGATCTTGTCCTTGGCCCGCTCGAACTCCTCCATCGTCACGAGGCGCTTGTTGGCCCGCGCCGCGAACAGCGCCGCCTCGTTCACGAGATTCATGAGGTCCGCGCCGGAGAAACCCGGCGTGCCGCGCGCGATCACGCCCGGCTTGACGTCGTCGCCGAGCGGCACGCGCCGCATGTGCACCTTCAGGATGTGCTCGCGGCCGCGGACGTCCGGAAGAGGCACTACGACCTGGCGGTCGAAGCGGCCCGGACGCAGCAGCGCCGGGTCGAGCACGTCGGGACGGTTGGTGGCGGCGATGACGATGATGCCCTCGTTGCCCTCGAAGCCGTCCATCTCGACGAGGAGCTGGTTCAGCGTCTGCTCGCGCTCGTCGTTGCCGCCGCCGAGGCCCGCGCCGCGATGGCGGCCGACCGCGTCGATCTCGTCGATGAAGATGATGCAGGGCG
>JBBINN010000193.1:0-5077 GCA_037443885.1 Gammaproteobacteria bacterium
ACACGCAGATGGCGCGCGGCGTGATGGAGCTGCTGGAGCAGATCAACGCCGAGGGCACGACCATCGTGATGGTCACCCACGATCCTGAGCTCGCCGCCCGCGCCCAGCGCAACATCCACATCGTCGACGGGCAGGTGGTGGACGTCGACCGCGCCGTCGCGCCGCTCCGCGCGGCGGCGGCCTGACGGGGGTCCGGCATGTTCGCCTACTACCTCACTCTCGGCCTGCGCAGCCTCAGGCGCAGCCCCGTGCTCACCGCGCTGATGGTGCTCACGCTGGCCATCGGGGTCGCGGCCTCGATGTCGACCCTGACCGTGCTGCGGGCGATGTCCGGGGACCCGATCCCGTCGAAGAGCGACCGGCTCTTCGCCGTCCAGGTCGACAACCGCCCCGCCGACGACGAGTCGGGAGATGCCGACCGGGATCCTCCAGCGCCGCACCAGAGCTGGATCGACATCGCCGAGCTGCTCGAGGCCGGGGACGGCCTTCGCCGGACCGCGATCTATGCCATCGGCGGCGTCGCCGAACTCGGCGACCGCGGAGGCAATGTCCTGTTCAACGGCATGGCCGTCGGCGCCGACTTCTTCCCGATGTTCGAGGTGCCCTTCACCCACGGCGGCCCGTGGAACGCGGAGGCGGACGCCCGTGGCGCCGCGGAGGTGGTGCTCTCGGACGGGTTCTCGAAACGCCTGTTCGGCGACGACGATCCGGTCGGCCGCACGCTGCGCCTGTCCGGCAGGGACTACACCATCGTCGGCGTGCTGGGCCCGTGGCGACCGCTGCCGAAGTACTACTGGCTGGTCGGCGGCCGCAACCGCTTCGCCGAGACCGACGACGTGTTCCTCCCGTTGCGCCACGCCATCTCGGCCGAACTGCAGCCGCAGGGCAACGTGAACTGCTCCGGCGAAGGCCCGGAGCCCGGCTTCAAGGGCCTGCTGAATTCCGAGTGCGTGTTCATGCAGTACTGGGTGGAGCTGGCCGACGCCGGCGAACGCGTCGCCTACCGCGAACGGCTCGGCGCCTACGTCGCGGAGCAGAAGGCGCTCGGCCGCCTGCCCATCGGCGAACGCTCGCGCCTGCTCGACGTGCGCGAGCTGCTGGTCGACCCGGACGTGCTCGGCGACGACACCATCCTGCAGACCCTGCTCGCGCTCGGCTTCCTGCTGGTCTGCATGCTGAACACGGTGGGTCTGCTGCTGGCCAAGTTCACCGCCAGCGCCGGCGAGATCGGCGTCCGCCGCGCCCTCGGCGCGACGCGGGCGCGGATCTTCCAGCAGTACCTGGTCCAGGCCGGCGTCATCGGTGCCGCCGGCGGTCTGGTCGGCATCGCGCTCACCTTCGGGGGACTGTGGCTGCTGGCGCGCCAGTCGGCCGAGGTGGCCGCGGTCGCCCGCATGGACGTGACGATGCTGCTGGCCACCGTGGCCACCGCGGTCGTGGCCGCACTGATCGCCGGCCTGCTGCCCACCTGGCGCGCCTGCCGCGTGGTTCCCGCCATCCAGCTCAAGACCCAGTGAGGACCGTCATGGAGATCCGCCCCATCCTCTCCGCGCTGATGCGCAGCAAGACCGGCGCGGTGCTGATCGCGCTCCAGGTCGCGCTGACGCTCGCCATCCTCGGCAACGCGCTCTACATCGTCTCCGACCGGCTCGCGGTCTCCGCACGCCCGAGCGGCGCCGACGAGGCGAACACCTTCTTCATCCGCTACTACGGCTTCCGCGACGGCATCGATGTTCCCGCGATGCTCGACGCGGACCTCACGATGATCCGCGCGATGCCCGGCGTGACCGCGGTCGCGACCGCCAACATGATCCCGCTCGGTCGCTCCGGCTGGAGCCTCGGCGTCCGCGCCAGCGCCGACGTTCCGGACAACCGCTCGATCAACACCGCCTTCTACTTCAGCGGCGAGAGCCTGGTCGAAGCGCTGGACCTCCGCCTGGTCGAGGGCCGGGACTTCACGCCGGACGAGGTGCTCGCGATCGACCCGATGCTCGGCAACCTGGAGCCGAAGGCGGGGATCCTGACGCGGGCGCTGGCCGAGCAGCTCTTCCCCGGCGAGGAGCGCTTCGTCGGCCGCACGGCGCTCCTCGGCGACTCGATCTTCGAGGTGGTCGGCGTGGTCGAGCGGCTGCAGACGCCCTGGGGCCAGCTCGGCGTCGCCGGCGAGCGCTCGATGATCGCCCCGATCCGCTCGCTGACGCCGGCCGCCCAGTACCTGGTCCGCACCGAGCCCGGCCAGCGCGATCGCGTGATGCGCGAGGTCGAGGCGGCGCTGGAGGCGGCCCGTGACGACCGCGTCCACCTCGGCACCCTGACCCTCGAGGACGCGCGCGCCAGCCGCTACCGCGCCGACCGTTCGCTCGCGTGGCTGCTGCTGTCCGTCGTCGGCCTGCTGCTGCTGGTGACGGCGTCGGGGATCGTCGGCATGGCGAGCCTGTGGGTGAACCAGCGCCGCAAGCAGATCGGCATCCGCCGCGCGATCGGCGCCCGCAAGCTCGACATCCTGCGCTACTTCCTGGTCGAGAACGCGCTGGTCACCGGCGCCGGCGTCGCACTGGGCGCCGGCCTCGCGCTCGCGCTGAACCAGTTCCTGGCGAGCCAGCTCGAGATCCAGCGCCTGCCCCTGCTGCTGCTGCCGGCAGGTGCCGCGGTGCTGCTGCTGCTCGGCCAGGTCGCGACGCTCGGCCCGGCCTGGCGCGCGGCACGGATCCCGCCGGCCGAGGCGACGCGCAGCGTCTGATCCCCGCCGTGACTAGACTTTCGATCATGCCCACGGTCCTCGTCATCGACGACAACGCCGGCGTTCGCACCGCCCTCGAGGTGCTGTTCTCGCTCCACGACATCCGGGTGCTGGGCGCGGAGGGCCCCGAGGAGGGGCTGGCGCTGCTGGCGCGCGAGGCGGTGGACGTGGTGCTGCAGGCCATGAACTTCACCGGGGACACGACCTCGGGCGAGGAAGGGGTGGCCCTGTTCCACGAGATCCGCCGCCGCCACCCGGACATGCCGGTGGTGCTGCTGACCGCGTGGACCCAGGTCGAAACCGCGGTCAGCCTGATGAAGTCGGGCGCCGCGGACTACCTCGGCAAGCCCTGGGACGACCACGAGCTGCTGGCCAGCGTCCGCAACCTGCTCGAACTCAGCGAGACCCGCCGCGCGCTCGAGCAGTACCGCATCGCCGACCAGCGCCGGCGCGCCGGGCTCGGCGGACGCTTCGACCTGCGCGGCACGGTCTACGCCGACCCGGCGATGGAGCGGGTCCTGCAGCTGGCGACGCAGGTGGCGGGCGCCGCCGTGCCGGTGCTGCTCACCGGCCCGAACGGCAGCGGCAAGGAAAAGGTGGCCGAGATCCTGCAGGCGAACTCGGCGGTGCGGAACGGCCCCTTCGTCACGCTCAACTGCGGCGCCCTGCCCTCCGAGCTGGTCGAGGCCGAACTGTTCGGCGCCGAGCCCGGCGCCTACACCGGCGCGCAGAAGGCGCGCGAAGGCAAGTTCGAGGCCGCCGACGGCGGCACGCTGTTCCTCGACGAGATCGGCAACCTGCCGCCCGCGGGCCAGATGAAGCTGCTGCGCGTGCTCGAGACCGGCCGCTTCGAGCGTCTCGGCAGCAACCGCGAGCGCCAGGTCAAGGTGCGGGTGTTGAGCGCCACCAACGCGGACCTGCCCCGGATGATCCGCGACGGCCGCTTCCGCGAGGACCTCTATTACCGCCTCAACCTGATCGAGCTGCGCGTGCCGCCACTCGCGGAGCGCCCGCTGGACATCCTGCCGCTCGCCGAGCAGTTCCTCGCGGGCAGCGGCAAGCGGCTCGACGAGGCGGCGCGCCGCTGCCTGCTGCGGCACCCGTGGCCCGGCAACGTGCGCGAACTCAAGAACACGATGCAGCGCGCCGCCCTGCTCGCGGCGGGCGACACCATCGGCACGGCCGACCTCGGGCTGTCCTGCACCCCGCCGGGAGCGACGGCAGCGGACGCGGAAGACATCGACCGCGCCAGCATCGAGCAGGCCCTGAGGCGCCACCGCGGCGTGGTCGCCCAGGCCGCGGCGGAACTCGGGCTCTCGCGGCAGGCCCTGTATCGCCGCCTCGACCGACTCGGCATTCCGCGGGAACCGGGGGCGTGAAGCGTCGACGGCGTTCGCTGGCCGGCCAATTCGCCCTCCGGATGCTGCCGTTGCTCGCCGGCGGCATCGCACTCGGTGTCGGACTCGCGGCCTGGCTCGACGCCCCGGTGCTGGCGGCCGTGGTCGCCTTCGCGGTCGCCGGGATCGCGATGCTCTGGCTGCTCTCCCGCTGGCTGGCGCCGGTCCGCTCGCTGATCCGGGCGCTGACCGGCACCGCGCTCAGTTATCGCGACGGCGACTACGGCTTCGGCCTGCGCTGGCATCGCGACGACGAGCTCGCGGACCTGGTCGAGGGCCACAACGCGATCGGTGCCGCGCTGCGCGAGAAGCAGCTGCACCTGGCGCAGCGCGAACTGCTGCTCGACACGATGGTGCAGAACACCCCGGTGGCGATGCTGCTGCTGGATGGCGGCGCGCGCGTCGTGTTCGCCAACGTGGCGGCGCGCCGGCTGCTGGGCGAAGGACGGCGGCTCGAGGGCCGGGACCTCGACTCCCTGCTCGGTGCGCGTCGCGACGCCCTGGCCGATGCGTTGCGGAGCGGCGACGCCGGCGTGTTCAGCACCGGCGACGGAGACGAGGACGAGGTCTACCAGCTCTCGGTGTCGGCCTTTCGGCTCAACGGCATCCCGCATCGCCTGCTGCTGCTGCGACAGTTCACCACCGAGCTGCGCCGCCAGGAAGTGGCGACGTGGAAGAAGGTCATCCGCATCATCAGCCACGAGCTCAACAACTCGCTGGCACCGATGGCTTCGCTGGCGCACAGTGGCGGCGAGCTGGCGCGACGCGGCCAGACCGACAAGCTGCCCGGCGTGTTCGCGACCATCGAGGAGCGGGCCCGCCACCTCGACGGCTTTCTGCGCGACTACGCGCGCTTCGCCAAGCTCCCGAACCCGCGGGTGGAGCCGATCGGGCTGGGCGCCTTCGTCGAGCGCCTCGCCAGCCAGATCGCGTTCACCGC
>JBBINN010000193.1:5138-5665 GCA_037443885.1 Gammaproteobacteria bacterium
CGCGGATCCGGCCCAGATCGAACAGGCGCTGCTGAACCTGCTGAAGAACGCCCACGAAGCCGGCGGGCCCGCCGACGAGGTGCGCCTGCGGATCCGACGCGGGATCGATGCCTGGCGCATCGAGGTGCTGGACCGCGGCCCGGGCATGGGCGAGGTCGTGATGGCGAATGCGCTGGTGCCCTTCTATTCGACCAAGCGCAGCGGCAGCGGCCTCGGCCTCGCGCTGGTGCGCGAGATCGCCGAGGCGCACGGCGGACGGGTCTCGCTGGCCAATCGCGAGGGCGGAGGGCTGTGCGTCAGCCTGCTGCTGCCGGCGTGATGTCGGAGGCTTGCGATGATCGCGACCGGTGCAGCTCGAAGCCCGTCCGAAACGCTGAGGCCTCGCATCCCGCGACCTGCGGTCGCTCCCACCAGACGTCGGACGCCGTGATTGGAGAGGGCATAGCTCGCGACCGCGGCGCTTGGTCTTGCCGATCCATCCGTGCTGGCGGTTGCCCCCGGTCGCGGACTGAAGTCCGCTCCCACAA
>JBBINN010000194.1:0-5617 GCA_037443885.1 Gammaproteobacteria bacterium
AAAGTGGTACGCGAGCTGGGTTCAGAACGTCGTGAGACAGTTCGGTCCCTATCTGCCGTGGGCGTTGGAGATTTGAGGGTGAGCTGCTCCTAGTACGAGAGGACCGGAGTGGACGAACCTCTGGTGTTCCGGTTGTCACGCCAGTGGCATTGCCGGGTAGCTATGTGCGGACGGGATAACCGCTGAAAGCATCTAAGCGGGAAGCCCCCCCCAAGATGAGATCTCCCTGGGGACTCGATCCCCCTGAAGGGCCGTCGAAGACTACGACGTTGATAGGCCGGGTGTGTAAGCACAGCAATGTGTTCAGCTAACCGGTACTAATTGCCCGTGAGGCTTGACCATATAACCCCAAGGAGCCTGCGGCTCCGTGGATGCGACACAAGTGTTTTCCACGAACCAGACATGCCTGCGCGGCGAGTGCGATCAGCGGCGCGGGCGGACGATTTGCCTGGCGGTCATAGCGAGCGGGAACCACCCGATCCCATTCCGAACTCGGAAGTGAAAACGCCCTGCGCCGATGGTAGTGTGGCCGCATAGCCATGTGAGAGTAGGTCACTGCCAGGCTCCCAACAGAAACCCCCGGTTGCGCAAGCAGCCGGGGGTTTTTTCATTCCTGCGGCAGTTCCGACGCCCGCCTCTCGGCGGCGGCCAGCGTCTCGAGCGTCATCTCCTTCACGGCGCGCGCGAGGAACGCCGGTCCGAGGACCGGTGGCACCCAGAAGCCGGGCACGAGGCGTGCGCGGTAGGCGAGGCGGGTGCCGCTGCCGTCCGCGACCAGCAGCCACTGCGTGCGGCCTTCGCGGAACGCGCTCCTGCCCTGCACGTCCTCGGCCTCGAGCCCCGCGGGCGTGCGGTGGATCAGCTCGACGCGCTCGAGGCTGCGGCAGACGAGCATGAAGCAGCCGTCGAAGCGGGTGAAGACTTCAACCGTGCCGGGTTGGGGCTCGCCGAGGACCCGGCTCTCGCGGATGCGCCGGTGCAGTTCCGGCAGCTTCGCGTAGTCGATGAGCACCGCGAGCATCCGCTCCGGCGGTGGCGATAGTCGGGCGTCGATCGAGACTTCGTAGGCGGCGCCGTCGCGCGTGACGACCGCGGTCTCGACCTCGATGCCGCCCGCAGGCAGCGCCAGCAGCAGCAACCACGCCGCGACGAGGCAGGCGGTTCGTCGCGTCTGCATCGCGCCCTGGAGCCTGCGGCCGGCGCTGCCTGTCGCGGTCAGTGGATCGGGATCTGCGCGGCGTTCGCCGCGAGCCACTGGTCGAGGCTCTGCAGCGCGGGATTCAGTTCGCGCGACAGCGCCACCGGGCGCGCGGCGCAGAACTCGTCGCTGAACTCGGCATTGAACTGGAACATGTTGGCGAGGTCGTCGGCGCCGGGGAAGCCGAAGCCGCGGTACACGGCCGGCGGCACGGCCTGGTAGTGCACGGCCTCGCCGAGGGCGCGCCCGAGTTTCTCGGCCATCTGCGCACCGGTGAGGTGCTCGCCGGCGATACCGATGGTCTGGTCGCGGTAGCGCGGCCCCGCCTTGAATATGCCCAGCGCGCAGCGGCCGATGTCCTCGGCCGCGATGCCGGGAAGCGGCCGGTCGGCCATGGGCATCACCAGCGCGAGCCGGCCGTCGGGGCCGCGCTGCGGCCCTGCGCCGAAGTGGACGAAGTTGTCCCAGTAGAACGACGTCAGCAGGTTCGTCGTGGGCACGCCCGACTCGGCGAAGAACCGGTCGGACTCGCCCTTCGCGTCGAAATGCGGGACCTTGTAGCGGCCCATCAGTGTGGGCATGCGGTCGTCGTCGAGCGGCACGCGAAGCCGCGAGTCCTCGAGCGTCGACCAGATGACGTGCTGCAGGCCCGCCTTCGCGGCGGCCTCGGCCATGGCTTTCGCCTCCGCCATCTCCCGCTCGGGGGAGAAGTGCGCCCAGAAGAAGGTTACGCAGTAGGCGCCGAAGGCGCCGGCGAAGGCGCGCTCCACGCTCGCCGGGTCGTGCAGGTCGGCCGCCACCACTTCGGCGCCGGCCTCGGCGAGGGCGCGGGCCTTGTCCGACCCGGGGTCGCGGGTGATGGCCCGCACGGCAAACTCGCCCGGCGCATCCGCAAGCAGGGCCCGCGCCAGCCCGCCGCCCTGCGCCCCGGTGGCGCCGACTACCGCGATCACTTTCCGATCGGCCATCGGGGCTCCCTCCTGTGCCGGCCCGGAAACCGCAGCGGCTCCGGGCGCGAATGCGTGAACGTACCGCAGGGCAGACGGTACCATACGAAGTTTACGCAAGAGGACCCTGCATGGGCCGCTACCGCGGGCTACCGGAACTCATCGACTCCCCGCATGACCGCATCGGCGTGCTGGTGGTCAACCTGGGAACCCCGGAGAAGCCGACGTATGGGCCGGTCCGCAGGTACCTCGGACAGTTCCTGCGCGACCGCCGGGTCATCGAGCTGTGTCCCTACGCCTGGTGGCCGATCCTCTTCGGGCCGGTGCTGACCTTCAGGCCGTTCCGCTCGGCCGCCGCCTACGCCGACATCTGGACGCCGCAGGGCTCGCCGTTGCTCTACTACTCGGAGAGCCTGTCGCGGAAGATCGCGCTGCGCCTCGAGCAGGTCCTCGATGACGACGTGCGCGTGACGCTCGCCATGACCTACGGCGAGCCTTCGGTGAAGCGTGGCATCGAGACGCTGCTCAAGGAGAGCGTGCGGCGCCTGGTCGTGCTGCCGCTGTACCCGCAGTACTCGGCGACGACGACCGGCGCGGTGTTCGACGCGGTGACCCGCGTGCTGCAGCGCTGGCGCACGGTGCCGGACCTGCGCTTCATCAGCGACTTCCACCGTGACGAGGCCTACGTCGCGGCGGTGGCCGATCGCGTCGAGCGTTCATGGAAGGAGGCGGGCGGGCGCACCCACCTGCTGTTTTCCTACCACGGCATTCCGGTGAAGTACGTCGAGAAGGGTGACCCCTACCGCCGCCAGGTCGAGCGCATGTCGCAGCTGGTGGCGGACAAGCTCGGCCTCGGGCCGGACGACTGGTCGCTCAGCTTCCAGTCCAGCTTCGGGCCGGTCGAATGGCTGCAGCCTTTCACCGACGCGAAGCTGCTCGAGCTGCTGAAGCGCGGCATCAAGGACGTGACAGTCACCGCGCCATCCTTCGCGGTGGATTGCCTCGAGACCATCGAGGAGATCGGCTTCGAGTACCGCGAGCTGTTCCTGAACAAGGGCGGCCGCAGCTTCGTGCTGGTGCCCGCCCTGAACGACGACGAGATCCACGCCGACGCGCTGACCGACCTCGTGCTGCGCAACGCGGCGGGCTGGCCGGGCGTGCCGGTCACGAAGCCCTGACCCAGCGCCCGAGCGACGCGGTGGCCCGGCCGGATCCCGCCGGCGCGCGAGGCAGAGCCTTGGTCCTGGTCGCCGCGTCCCGCGTTTACTTGCCGCGCGCCGCCGCGCCGATCGCGACCGGGTGCGTCGGCGGATTGCGCGCCGCGCGGTAGTAGGGCTCCATCTGCGGCGCGAGCTGCGCCAGCGTCTGCTGGCGGTTGCCCGGCGCCGGGTGGGTGCTGAGAAACTGCGGCGGGTTCTTGCCGCCCACGGCGCCCATCTTCTGCCACAGCGTGGCTGCCGCATTCGGGTCGTAACCCGCCTTGGCGGCGAGCTCGATGCCGATGCGATCCGCCTCGGTCTCGGCGGTGCGGCTGTTCGGCAGCAGGATCGCGAGTTGCGCCGCCGTGGCCGCGAGCGCCATGTTCCTGCCAGGCTGGTCGGACGCCACGCCGACGGCGATGACGCCGAGCTGGGAGGCCATCGCGATCGACATGCGCTCGGCCGTGTGGTTCGCGAGCGCGTGCGCGATCTCGTGCCCCATCACCTGCGCGAGCTCGTCGTCGGTCGGGTCCAGCTTCTTGATGAGCCCGGTATAGAGCGCCATTCGGCCGCCCGCCATGCACCAGGCGTTGACCGTCTCCGGCTCGTCGATCACCTCGACGCTCCACTGCCAGTTCGCGGTGGCCGGTCGCATGATCACGGCCTGCGCGACCAGCCTTTCGGTGATTTTCTCGACGCGTCCGAGCAGCTTCGGGTCGGACACCAGCTTTCCCTGCGACTTGAGCTGGCCCATGCTCTGCACGTAGGCCTGGCGCGAGGCGCCGATGGCCTGGTCCTCCGACACCAGCATCAGCTGGGTGCGGCCGGTCGGGCTCGTGGCGCAGGCGCTGAGCGCGAGAGCGGTGGTGGCGAGCAGGGCGATCCGGCGCAGCATGGTCCTTGCTCCTGCGGACGACGGGAGCGCCAGTCTGCCGCAGCAAGTCTGGAAAATGCACGCAGATTCAGTCGCCTAGCGCCCGCCCTCGGGCCCGCTTGTTGCATCTAAGCAACATGCGATGCGGGGCGCGCGCCGCGCCGCGGGGAACCATCCTTCTCGCTTTCGCCACTGCCTCGGACTCTGCGGCCTGCCGCAATTCAGCCTCCCGCGCAGCTTCCTGTAACATTCGTGCGCTGCAATAGCCGCCTGTCGTTATCCCACCACAGGCTCAGGGGAGATGAATCCGATGACCATCCGCCGTAGCTCAACCCGGCTCGCCATGGCCGTGTCCTCGATCCTTGCCGCGCCCGCGATCGCAACGGGCCTTGGTCTCGCCGCCGCGCTCGGCGTCGTGCCGGAAGCGCGCGCTCAGGAAACCGCCACCCAGGTGACCGGCACGGTGGTGGACGCGACGGGTGCCCCCGTCTCTGGCGCGCAGGTCACGCTGCTGCACGTGCCCACGGGCACCGTGTCGACCGCGACCACGAGCGCGACCGGCCAGTTCGCGGCCACGGGCCTGCGCGTGGGCGGGCCGTTCACCGTCACGGCCCAGGCGAGTGGCTACACCAGCGGCGCGATCGAGAACGTCTACACCGAGCTCGGCCGGCGCGCGAACGTGACCATCGCGCTGCAGCCGGTCGCCGAGCTCGCGGCGATCGAGGTGGTCGGGCAGGGCGAGCGCGCCGCTGCCGTCGGCGTCGGCCGGGAGTTCGGTGCCGAGACCATCGCCGCCATCCCGAGCATCGCGCGCGACCCGAAGTCCACCCTGATCATCGACCCGAAGGCCTTCACCGACCCCAGCAACCAGGACGCGCTCGAGGTCGCCGGTGTCAACAACCGCTACAACAGCCTCACCATCGACGGCGTGCGCCAGAGCGACGACTTCGGCCTGAACAACAACGGTTACCCGACCTCGCGCTCGCCCATCTCCATCGACGCGATCGAGCAGGTGTCGCTGCTCACCGCGCCTTTCGACGTGCAGTACTCGAGCTTTCGCGGCTCGACCATCAACATCGTGACCAAGTCGGGCACGAACGAGTTCACCGGCTCGGCGTTCTTCTTCAAGTTCGACGACGGACTGGTCGGCGACAAGAGCAAGGATCGCGACCTGAACTTCAACTTCAGCGAGGAAACCTACGGCGGCACGCTCGGCGGACCGATCATCCGCGACAAGCTGTTCTTCTTCCTCTCCTACGAAAAGCTCGACCGCGAGGCGCCGCAGGAGTTCGGCCCGGCGGGTTCCGGCGCGCCGATCGAGATCCGTGGCGTGACGCAGGCCGAGTACGACCAGATCAAGCAGATCGCCCAGAGCGTCTATAACTTCGACATCGGCGAG
>JBBINN010000195.1:0-5602 GCA_037443885.1 Gammaproteobacteria bacterium
CCCCCTGGTTCACTGGCTGACCCAGCTGCGTAATCAGGTTCCCTTTTTCCTTTTCCGTATGCGGTCACGACGATGCCTGCCGCCGGGAAAAGGAAAAAGGGGATGTCCCCTTAACTTCCCCCTTAACCTCCCGGCGGGCCGGAGTGGAACCGGAACTCGCTGTCCGGGCTCGTCGCGAGCTCTGCCTCGACGGCGGCAAGCGCCGCGAGGCGGGGCTCCAGTTCGACGCCGGCCGCTGCGGCATGGTTGCGGGCGAGGTCGAGGTAGACGCGGAAGTGGCGCGACTCCGAAGCTTCGAGGCCGCGGTAGAAGGCGGCCAGCGGCTCATCGAGCCGCGGCCACAGCCCGGCGAAGCGCTCGCAGGAACGCGCCTCGATCAGCGCGCCGCAGATGAGCAGGTCGAGCCGCCGCTCGGGCTCGCGATTCGCCGAGGCGCGGCGCAGCCCCTCGGCGTAGCGGCCGGGCCGCTGCCGGGCCACCGGCACGCCGAGCAGTTCCATGTGCCGCTGCACCTGCTCGAAGTGCCGCAGCTCCTCGCGCGCGAGCCGCGACAGCTGGCGCGTCAGCGCCAGGTCCTCGGCATAGGCGAACATGAGCGCAAGCGCGCTCGAGGCCGCTTTCTTCTCGCAGTTCGCGTGGTCCACGAGGAGCGCGTCGCGGCGGGCGGCCGCGGCGTCGAACCACGCCGTCGGCGTCGGCGCCAGCAGCAGCTCGAGCGGGCTCGCCGCGTCGGACAGCAGGCGTGGCGCGGGGACGGGCCGCTCGAGGGCCTCGATCGCCTCCAGCAACTCGGCGGCGGAACCGAAGCGTTCAGCCGGATCCTTGGCCAGGCAGCGGTGCAGCAGCGGCTCGAAGCGGGATAGCTCCGGCGGCAGCGCGGGCAACGGCGCGTGGGCATGCTGCCAGATCACCTTCATCGGCGTATCCGCCCCGTACGGCTTCCGCCCCGTCAGCATCTCGAAGAAGATCACTCCGAGGCTGTAGAGGTCGCTGCGCGCATCCGTGCCGCGGCCGTGCCCCTGCTCCGGGCTCATGTAGAAAGGCGTGCCGAAGATCTCGCCGCCCGTGGTGAGCCCCGCGTCGATGTCGAGTTGCCTGGCCATGCCGAAATCGATGACCGCGACGCTGCCGTCCTCGCGCAGCATGACGTTGCCCGGCTTGAGGTCGCGGTGCAGCACGCCCGCCTCGTGCAGGACGCGCAGCGCCTCCGCCATGTCCCGCAGCAGGCGAAGCGCCTCGTCGGTCGCGATGCCGGCGCGGACACGCCCACGCAGGTCGCCGCGCGGGAAGTACTCCATGGCGATGAAGCCGTACTCGTCGCTCGCACCGAAGTCGAAGATCCGCGCCACCTTCGGGTGGTTGAGCGCCGAGGCAATCTGGTACTCGCGCAGGAAGCGATCGAAGTTCTCGCCGCGGGCGCCTGCGTCCGGCGCGAGACGCAGGACCTTGAGGACGATCTCCGCGCCGGTCTTGCGGTTCTCGGCGACGTAAACGCTCGACGAGGGACCCTGCGCCAGCGTGCGCACGAACCGGTAGCCGCGGATGACGTGCCCGCCGAAGCGCGACTGCACGTCCTCGCCGTCCAGCTCCAGCGTGCTCTCGCCGACGGGCCGGCGCGCCGCCTGGGCCGAGCGCAGGGTCGCCACCAGACGCTGGTGCTCGATGCGGCGCTTGGACAGAACCGCGTGCGCGCCGGCGGCGAGGGCCGCGCGCGCGGCCTCCGCGGAATGCTTCGACAGCAGGTAGACCACCGGTGGACAGCCCGGGCGGGCGAGCAGGTCCTTGAGCCACTCGAGACCCTCGCCGGGTCCCGGGGAATCGTCGAGCAGCAGCACGTCGCTGTCGGCGATGGGCAGGCTCCCGGGCGGGTCCTCGAAGCCGGCAGGATCGAACTCGGTCACGCGCGAGTCCTCGATGCCCGTCGCGATGTGCTGCGCGAGCAATCTCCGGTAGACCGCTTCGTCGTCGATGATCAGGGCGCGCAGTGTCATGGGCGCGATTTTACATCTTGCATCCGGGGCCCGGTCTGTGACCCGGCGCGCAGCGCAGCCCGAGGACCACGTCGCCGACGTTCGTGCCGGTCGGGCCCGTGTGCACGAGGTCGCCGGTCGCGTCGAGCAGGCTGCCGCTGTCGGCGCGTGCGAGGCAACCGGGCGCATCGAAGCCGAGCGACGCGGCGCGCGCGACGGTCGCGCCATCCACGAGCGCGCCGGCGTCGTCGGTGTTGCCGTCGCTGCCGTCGGTGCCCGCCGCGAGCAGCAGGAGGCCCTCGTCACCGGCCATGCGCACCGCCGCCTCGAGGGCCAGGTGCTGGTTGCGCCCTCCCGAGCCGGGGTCGGGAGGCAACCGCAGCGTCGTTTCGCCGCCCGCGACGTACAGCAACTCGCCGCCCTCGCGCAGCGCTTCCACGGCCGCCGCCGCGGCCGCCGCGACATCGCCCTCCAGGCGCTCCTTCCTGCGCTGCACGCGGACTCCTGCTTCCCTGGCCGCCTGCTCGATCGCGTCCAGCGCCTCCTCGAGCCGGCCCACGAGCGTGACTCGGCAGGCCGCGGTTGCTGCCGCAGGTCCGCTGGAGCGCCCCAGGAGATCCTGCAGCCAGGCGGGCAGGTCGCCCGGCAGGCTGTCCTCCGGCGCGGCGGCGAGCAGACCCGAGCCGATCACCGCTGGATCGTCTCCCGGCACGTCCGAGATCGCATACCCCTCGACATCCGCCTGCGCGAAGTGCTCGAGCAGGCGCCCGTCCTTCACCGCCGAGAGGCGCCGGCGCAGCGCGTTGACTGCGCCGATGGGCCGCCCGGAAGCGATCGCCCAGGCGTTGAAGCGGCGCAGGTCGTCGAGCGCCACACCCGCGGCCGGCACCTCGAGCAGGCTCGAGGCGCCGCCCGAGACCAGCAGCAGCACGCGTGTCCCGCGCGGCACCGCCGCAGCGAACTCGAGCGACGCGGTCCCTGCCGCGAGGCTGCGCCCGTCCGGCACCGGGTGACCGGCGGCGAGGCAGTTCACGTCCTTCAGGCCCTCCAGCTCGGGGCCGAAGTGGCCGCTGCGTGAAACGACGAGGGCTCGCCCGCGCCAGCCCGGGAGCGCGTCGAGCGCCCCGAGGGTCATCGCCGGCGCGGCCTTGCCGACCGCGAGGATCCAGGTCGAAGGGTCCGTCGGAGAGGCGGCGAGCGCGGCGCGCATGCGCGCGCGGCCGTCCACGGCGGCGAGACCGCGGGCGAACAGCTCCAGCAGGAAGCGCCGTCGGGAATCCGCGTCGCGCATCGGGCAGGCGCCGGCGCCGCGGCCGGCGTCAGACGGCGCGGACGGGACGGCGGCCGTCGGGGTCCTCGCGGCGCAGCGCCTTGACCTCGTCGGCGCGCTCCCGCACCAGGCGGCCGAGGTACTCGTCGTTCACGTCGCCCGTGACGTACTCGCCCGAGAAGCAGGACGTGTCGAATTCCTCGATGCGCGCATTGTCGTGCCGGCAGGCGGCGACCAGGTCGCCGAGGTCCTGATAGACGAGCCAATCGGCGCCGATGATGCGCGCGACCTCGTCCTCGCTGTGTCCCGCGGCCACCAGCTCCGCCGCAACCGGCATGTCGATGCCGTACACGTTCGGGAAGCGGACCGGCGGCGCCGCGGAGGCGAAGTACACCTTGCGCGCGCCGGCCTCGCGCGCGACCTCGATGATCTGCGCCGAGGTCGTGCCGCGCACGATGGAGTCGTCCACCAGCAGAACGTTGCGGTTGCGGAACTCGAGGTCGATGGCGTTCAGCTTGCCGCGCACCGACTTCTGCCGCATCTCCTGGCCCGGCATGATGAAGGTCCGGCCGATGTAGCGGTTCTTGACGAAGCCTTCGCGGTACTTCACGCCCAGCGAGGCCGCGAGCTGCATCGCGCTGGTGCGGCTCGTGTCCGGGATCGGGATCACCACGTCGATGTCGTGCTGCGGGCGCAGACGCCGGATCTTGTCCGCGAGCCGCTCGCCCATGCGCATGCGCGCCTTGTGCACGGAGATGTTGTCGATGATGGTGTCGGGGCGCGCGAAATAGACGTACTCGAAGATGCAGGGCGTGTGCCGCACCGCCGGCGCGCACTGGTGACTGAACATGCGGCCCTGCCGGTCGATGAACACCGCCTCGCCCGGATTCACGTCGCGCACCAGGCGGAAGTCGAGCATGTCGAGCGCGACGCTCTCGGAAGCCAGCATCCACTCCGAGCCGCGGGCGGACTCGCGCCTGCCGAGCACCAGCGGCCGGATACCGTTCGGGTCGCGGAAGCCGACGATGCCGTGGCCAACCACCAGCACGACCGCGGCGAAGCCGCCGCGGCAGCGCCGGAAGACGGCCTCGAGGCCGGTGAAGATGTCATGGGGGGTGAGGTGCTCGGCCGGGTTCTTCTGCAGTTCGCTGGCGAGGACGTTGAGCAGTACCTCGGAGTCGGAGCTCGTGTTCAGGTGGCGGCGGTCGCCGCGCACGAGCGCGGTGGTCAGCTCCGCGACGTTCGTCAGGTTGCCGTTGTGCGCCAGGCCGATACCGAAGGGCGAGTTCACGTAGAACGGCTGCGCCTCGTCGGCGCTGTCGCAGCCGGCCGTCGGGTAGCGCACGTGCCCGATGCCCGCGTTGCCCGCGAGCTGCAGCATGTGGCGCTGGTGGAAGACGTCCCGCACCAGCCCGGTGTCCTTGCGGACGAACAGCTCGTCGTCGCGCATGGTCATGATGCCGGCGGCATCCTGGCCGCGGTGCTGCAGGACCGTCAGGGCATCGTAGATGCGCTGGTTGACCGGGGAAGTGCCGACGATTCCGACGATTCCGCACATGGCATCACCCGCGCAGCGATCCGGCCCAGTAACCGAGTAGCGGTTTCACCGCCGGCTCGGCGTAGCGCTCGAGCCAGTTCGCCGCGTGGTCGGCGTAGACCATGAGCCGGGACTCCTGCCACCAGTCCTCGTCCTGCATGTCCAGGCCGCGGCCGGCCAGCACGAAGATCCCGATGACGACCAGCGCGCGGACGACGCCGAAGAGCGAGCCCAGCAGGCGGTCCGTGGCAGCCAGTCCGCTCGCGCGGTGCAGCAGCCAGGCGACGAAGCTCGCGAGGCCGGCCGCGGAGAAGACGATCGTGACCAGCAGGATGATGCGACCCGCCCACTCGCGCAGCACCGGCTCGTCGAGCGCGCCGCCGAGATAGGGGCCGAGCAGGTGCGCGTAGCGCCAGGCCACCCACAGGCCCACGAGCCACGCGAGCAGCATGATCGACTCGCGCAGGAAACCACGGATGGCGCCCGCCGTCACCGAGTACAGCAGGATCGCGACGAAAAGGTAGTCGGCACCGTTCATGCGCACTGGACCCGGACGGCAGGCCGCGATTCTACCCGAACGGGAACCCGTGAGACGCGCGACCGCAGGCCAGGCATCAGGGATGCCGGGCCACGTTGCCCTTGAAGCCGTCCTTGGCGAGGCGCTCGGCGAGGGCGTCGGCGCGCGCCCGGTCCTGCTCCGGCCCGACGCGGACCCGGTGCAGCACCCGGCCCTCGGCGCGGTACTCGACGATGAAGGCCGGATACCCAAGCCGGCGCAGATCGGCCACGAGCTTGTCGGCCGCCGTCCGGGAGGAGAACGCGCCG
>JBBINN010000196.1:0-335 GCA_037443885.1 Gammaproteobacteria bacterium
CGCTACCTGAGCAGCACGGAGATCGAGCCGGCGCTCAAGGGTGATTACCTGCCTGCGTACGAGAAGATGGACGCTTACCACTACTTCGACCTGTCGGGCCGCTGGCAGGCGACCGAGAAGCTGAGCGTCGTCGCGACGATCGACAACCTGACCAACGAGGATCCGCCGGAAGTCGGCAACGACATCGGCCCCACGTCCTGGAACAGCGGCAACACCTACCCGACGGTGTACGACGCGCTCGGCCGCACGTACTCGCTGGGCCTGACGCTCAAGTTCTAAGACGACCATCGGACCCGCTGCAGTCGCCGCAAGGCGCCTGCAGCGACCGAGCCCAA
>JBBINN010000196.1:345-5562 GCA_037443885.1 Gammaproteobacteria bacterium
CGGGCCCGCAAGGGCCCGCCTTTTTCTTTCCCGGACGCACGCCCCGGTCGCCGGCTCGGCCGCGGCCCGCCGCGGTCGCGCTAGACCAAGGTCGGTGGCGGGCCGCGCCGGGCCGCGACCCTAGACCAAGGTCGGACCGTGCCCAGCTCCGGCGATTGGTAGATTTCCCCCGAACGGACATCGGCCAACAGGGGGGACACGGTCGTGACAAAGGACAAGATGAGCGCCTACTGGAAGGCGAACCTCAGGATCCTGGCCAGCCTGCTGGCCATCTGGTTCGTCGTCTCCTACGGCTTCGGCATCCTGCTGGCGGACTGGCTGGACCAGTTCCGCGTCGCCGGCTTCAAGCTCGGCTTCTTCTTCGCCCAGCAGGGCTCGATCTACGTTTTCGTCGTGCTGATCTTCGTCTACGTGCGGCTGATGAACCGCCTGGACCGCAAGCACGACGTCCACGAAGACTGACGGGGGAGATCCACGCATGTCCGTCATGACCTGGACCTACCTGATCGTGGGTCTTTCGTTCGCCCTCTACATCGGCATCGCCATCTGGAGCCGCGTCGGCTCGACCAAGGAGTACTACGTCGCCGGCGGCGGCGTGCACCCCGTGGCGAACGGCATGGCCACCGCCGCCGACTGGATGTCCGCGGCCTCGTTCATCTCGATGGCCGGCCTGATCTCCTTCATGGGCCGCGACGGCGCCGTCTACCTGATGGGCTGGACCGGAGGCTACGTGCTGCTGGCGCTGCTGCTCGCGCCCTACCTGCGCAAGTTCGGCAAGTACACGGTCCCGGACTTCATCGGCGACCGCTACTACTCCGACACGGCCCGGCTCGTGGCGGTGGTCTGCGCGGTGTTCGTCTCCTTCACCTACGTGGCGGGGCAGATGCGCGGCGTCGGCATCGTGTTCTCGCGCTTCCTCGAGGTGGACATCACCACCGGCGTGGTCGTCGGCATGGCGATCGTGTTCTTCTACGCGGTGCTCGGCGGCATGAAGGGCATCACCTACACCCAGGTCGCGCAGTACTGCGTACTGATCTTCGCCTACCTCGTGCCGGCGATCTTCATCTCCCTGCTGATGACCGGGAACGTGATCCCGCAGGTGGGCTTCGCGAGCACCGTCGCGGACGGCAGCTACCTGCTCGACAAGCTCGACGGACTCAATACGGAGCTGGGCTTCGCCGCCTACACATCCGGAATAAAGAGAAACATCGACGTATTCTGCATCACGGCGGCGCTGATGGTCGGCACTGCCGGGCTGCCGCACGTCATCGTGCGCTTCTTCACGGTGCCCAAGGTCAGCGACGCGCGCATCTCGGCGGGCTGGGCGCTGCTGTTCATCGCCCTGCTCTACACCACCGCCCCCGCGGTCGCCGCCTTCGCCCGCGCCAACATGATCGAGACGATCAACGGCACGGACGGTCAGGGCGTGCTCTATGAGGAGGCGCCGGACTGGATCAGGAACTGGGAGAAGACCGGCCTGATCAAGTGGGAGGACAAGAACGGCGACGGACGGATGTTCTACGCCAAGGACGACCGCAACGAGATGGCCAAGATCGACAACGACATCATGGTCCTGGCCAACCCGGAGATCGCGAAGCTGCCCGCCTGGGTGATCGCCCTGGTCGCCGCCGGTGGCCTGGCGGCGGCGCTGTCCACCGCCGCGGGACTGCTGCTGGTCATCTCCTCGGCCATCTCGCACGACCTGCTGAAGAAGGTGTTGATGCCGAAGATCACCGAGAAGCAGGAGCTGCTGTACGCGCGCCTCGCCGCGGCGGGCGCCATCTTCGTGGCCGGCTATCTAGGCATCAACCCGCCGGGCTTCGTGGCGCAGGTGGTGGCCTTCGCCTTCGGCCTCGCGGCGGCCTCGTTCTTCCCGGCGATCATCCTCGGCATCTTCGACAAGCGGGCGAACATGCAGGGCGCGATCTCCGGGATGATCGTCGGCATCACCTTCACCGCCGGGTACATCATCTACTTCAAGTTCGTGAACCCGGCGGCGAACGTGGCCGAGAACTGGCTGTTCGGCGTGTCGCCCGAGGGCATCGGCACCATCGGCATGGTCCTCAACATCATCGTGACCTACGCGGTGAGCCACATGACCAAGCCGCCGCCGGCGCACATCCAGGAGCTGGTGGATCACATCCGTGTCCCGCGCGGCGCGGGCGGCGCGACCCACCACTGAAGCGCCGGGGACTGTCCCCCGGCGACACGGGGCGGCCACGGGGCCGCCCCGCTCTTGCGTGGCGATGGCCTTCGTCGGTGACTGTCGCCTATTGACGCACCGACGCATCATGGACATCGTTTCCGGCATGAAGGCGACCGAAAGTCACGGAAGCATGCAGGAATGTCCGCCTCTGAAGTCCTGAAAGAGTTCGACTTCTCGCTCGCGCCGTTCGACCTGCTGACGGCGGAGCAGCGCGTCGCGCTCGGGCGGCGCATGGACATCGGTTTCGAGCCGCTGGGCAGCCGCGTGCTCGAGGCTGGCACCCCCTCGAACTTCCTGTACGTGATCCTCAAAGGCCACGTGGCCGCGCTCGACGCGACCGACGGCGCCGGCGAGCCCCGCGTGTTCGCGGAATACGGCGCCGGCGACCTGTTCGGCTCGATGGCCTGCCTGGCGGGCCGCTCGCGCCACCGCTACGAGACCCTCGAGGACACGCTGCTCTGGACCATCCCGGCCGACGCCTTTCGCGCGGCGGTGGAAGGAAACGGCCGCTTCGCCGCCTATTTCCTGGAGTCCCTGTCGCGCAAGACGGACCTTGCGGAGTCCTCCGGCACGCCGAGCGACCTCGGCGAGCTGATGCTGACCCGCATAGGAGAAGCCGTGCTCGCCGAGGCGGTCGTGGTCCCGGGCGCGACGACCGTCGCCGGGGCAACGCGGCGCATGCGCGAGCGGCACGTCGACTGCGTGTTCGTCGACACCGACGGCGGCCTCGGCATCTGCACCCGTACCGACCTGCTCGACGCCATCGCCCTCGACGGCCGGCCGCTCGATAGCCCGGTCGGCGAATTCGCGCGCAGGCCGGTCGTCGACTGCGACGCGGATGCGCCGCTCTTCGAGGCGCTGGTC
The DNA here is from genome assembly GCA_037443885.1 of Gammaproteobacteria bacterium. Taxonomy (GTDB): domain Bacteria; phylum Pseudomonadota; class Gammaproteobacteria; order Steroidobacterales; family Steroidobacteraceae; genus SG8-30. The sequence continues at coordinate 3,416 of JBBINN010000196.1, forward strand.
GCCATGACCCGCCGGCGCATCGAGCGCGTCGCAGTCACACGCCACGGCCAGCTCGTGGGCACGCTCGGCCTCGCCGAGGTGCTGAGCCACTACTCCAGCCACTCGCACATCGTCGGCCTGCGCGTCGCGCGCGCCGCGACGCGCGAGGAGCTCGCGGAGGCGGCGGCGGGACTGCTGCCGCTGGTGCGCACGCTGCAGGCCACCGGGGCGAAGATGCGCCACCTGGGCGAGATCGTCAGCGCCCTGAACGGGCGCATCATGACGCGGCTGTACGAGCTGACGTTCCCCGCCGAGCTGCAGCAGCGCTGCTGCCTGCTGGTGCTCGGCAGCGAGGGCCGCAGCGAGCAGATCCTGCGCACCGACCAGGACAATGCGCTGATCCTCGGCGAGGGCGTCGCGGAGGCCGACGTCGCCGGGCCCGCGCAGGCACTGAGCGACGGTCTCGCCGCGCTCGGCTACCCGCCCTGCCCCGGCAAGGTGATGGTCTCGAACCCTGCCTGGCGCGGCAGCGTGCCCGACTGGCGCGAACGCATCGCGCGGCTCAAGCGCAGCGCCGCGGGCGAGGCCCAGCTCGACATGGCGATCCTCATGGACGCGCAGCCGGTCTGCGGCGACGAGTCGATGTTCGAGCCCCTGCGGGCGGCGCTCTCGGACCTGGGCAGGGACCAGATCTGGCTGCACCACTTCGTGCGCCCGGCCATCGAGTTCCACACGCCGCTGACGCTGCGCAATCCCTTCGGCCGCGACGGGGCGGTGGACATCAAGCGCGGCGGCATCTTCCCCACGGTGCACGGCCTGCGCTCGCTGGCGGCCGAGCACGGCCTCGACTGCACCAACTCCTTCGAGCGCGCGGCCGCGCTCGGCGCGAAGGGGGTGCTCTCCGCCCAGCTCGCCGCCGACCTGCAGCAGGCGCTCGCCGTGATGCAGCGCCTGCGGCTCGGCCAGCAGCTCGAAGCGCTGCAGAGCGGCGAGGCGGCCGACAACCGCATTCACCTCGGCCGCCTGCGCCGCCTCGACCGCGACCTGCTGCGCGACGCCCTGCGCGTGGTGAAGGAGTTCCAGGACTTCCTCGGCGCGCACTTCCGACACGGCATCTGAGATGCTGCGCCGCCTGCTCGATCGCGTCGTGCCCACCGGCCTGCGGGGCTGGCCGCCCGAGGACGTCGAGCTCGTGGCGCTCGACGTCGAAACCACAGGCCTCGACCCGAAGTGTGCCGAAGTCCTCTCCATCGGCGCCGTGCCGCTGCGCGGCCGCCGCGTGATCCTGAGCGACCGCTTCGAGGCGGTGCTCAGGCGCGACGGGCCGACTCATGCCGGCTCGGTGCGCATCCACCGCCTGCGCGCCATGGACCTCGACCACGGCCTTCCGCCCGGCGAGGCGCTCGGGCGGTTCCACGAGTGGCTGGGCAGCCGGCCGGTCCTCGGCTACTGCGTGGACTTCGACCGCACCGTGCTGGACCGCGGCCTGCGCCGGGACGGCATGCCCGCGCTCGACGTCGCCGCCTACGACCTGCGCAGCCTGCACCGGATGAAGTCCCGGCGCGAGGTCGAGGACCACTCGGGCCTCGCCGATCTCGACGCCATCCTCGCCGACGCGGGCATTCCGCCGCTGGCGCGCCACACCGCGGTCGGCGACGCCGTCGCGACCGCGTTGGCCTACCTGGCCCTGCGCTACGGCACGGGTCCGGCTAAGATGCCGCGATGAAGCGAATCCACAGCGACGAGGCCACTGCCTTCCGCGAGCGCTGGGCCATGGTGACGCGGCAGGAAGAACGGGAGCTGCGCGAGACCCCCGTCGAGACCAAGTTCCGGCAGTTCAGCGCGCTCTTCGCCTCGCGCGGGCTTTTCGCGGAGGACGGGCTGGCCGCTGCCGAGCGCGCCGAGGTCCGCGAGCGCTGGGCCCGCATCCGCGCGGCCTCGAGTGGCCGCTGAGCTGCCGCAGACGCTGGTCGACGCCCTCGAGGCTCTGCAGGAGTGCCTGCGGCGCGCAGACCGCCGGGCCATCATCATCGGTGGCCTGGCCGCGTCCCTGCTCGGACGGCCGCGGTTCACCCGCGACATCGATGCGCTGGCGGATGTCTCGGATGACGACCTCGACCTCGTCATCGAGTCCGCGGCGGCCACGGGTATCGAGCCCCGCATCCAGG